>NC_022663.1:6105821-6432277 GCF_000157895.3 Mycobacterium kansasii ATCC 12478
GTGGGCAAGCAGTGGGAATTGCAGCGCAGAATCGCCAACGCCGAGTCCAGGTCGATGGAGCTTTTCAAGACCGCACTTCGGCTGGCTCGCCATCGTGAGCTCGTGGATGAGGCCGGCTACTCCGACTCCCACGACATCGCCCAACGGCGGCGTGAATTCGCCGACGAGATCGCGACGGCCATAAGGCGGGTCAACGCGATCGCCGAACTGGCCAGAACGCGGTGACCCGCCTTATGGCCGTCAGCGCTGCGCCGGTGTGAGGATCTTCAGTACGAGGCCGACCACGATTCCGACTGCGGTGGCGCCCAGCACAGACGCGGCTGCACTCGTGGTCACCACCCCGAGCAGCACCAGGGCGGCGAACCCGGCGATCACGGCGAACAACTTGTGCCGCGGCCAGGGCACACCCGCGATCAGCACGTCCGCATTATTCGGGGCGGCGAACGAGCGCAATCGTTCGGCTGTGGTCATGAATTCAGGATAGTGGCTACTTTGACTTCGGGTAACCGAAGTCTGCCGCGGGGGTGACGGGCGATTCGGCGGAGCCCGGATTGGCTCACGAAGCCCGGTCGCCGCCCGCGAGCACGCCTCTTTAGAGTGGGCTTATGCCGTTAGAGGGTGAATACGCGCCGAGCCCGCTGGGCTGGTCGCGCGAACAGGCCGACAAGTACTCCGAATCAGGCGGGACCGAGGGCACCGAGATGAAGGGCAAACCGGTCGTTCTGCTGACCACCGTCGGGGCCAAAACCGGCAAACTCCGCAAGACGCCGCTGATGCGCGTGGAGCATAACGGCGAGTACGCAATCGTCGCCTCGTTGGGCGGGGCCCCGCAGAACCCGGTGTGGTACTACAACGTCAAGAAGAACCCGCGGGTCGAGCTTCGGGACGGCACCGTCACGCGTGACTACCAGGCCCGTGAGGTATTCGGCGACGAGAAGGCCACGTGGTGGGACCGGGCCGTGCGGGCCTGGCCGGACTACGCCGAATACCAGAAAAATACGGACCGTCAGATACCGCTGTTCGTGCTGACGCCGGTGAGCTGAGTCGTCCGGCGGGTGGCATGGCACCATTGATCGGTGTCCGCTGAACTGAGCCAGGGCCCGAGCAGCCTGCCGCTGCTGTCGGCGGCTGACATCGACAGTGCGGCGAAGCGGATTGCCCCGGTCATCACACCGACGCCGTTGCAGCTGAGTGACCGGTTGTCGGCGATCACCGGCGCGACGGTGTATCTGAAACGCGAAGACCTGCAGGTGGTGCGCTCTTACAAGCTGCGGGGGGCCTACAACCTGCTGGTGCAACTGACCGATGAGGACCTGGCCGCCGGCGTGGTGTGCTGCTCGGCGGGTAACCACGCGCAGGGCTTCGCTTTCGCCTGCCGGGCACTGCGGGTGCACGGCCGCGTCTATGTCCCGGCCAAAACACCTAAGCAAAAGCGAGACCGAATCCGCTACCACGGCGGGGAGTTCATCGAGTTGATCGTGGGCGGGGCGACTTATGACCTGGCTGCCGCGGCGGCGCTGGAAGACGTTCGCCGTACCGGCGCCACGCTGGTACACCCGTACGACGACCTGCGCACCATCGCCGGGCAGGGCACCATCGCCGTCGAAATCCTTGCCGAGCTCGGCCCGATCGTCCAAGAGCCCGACCTGGTGGTGGTCCCGGTCGGCGGCGGCGGCTGCATCGCCGGGATTACCACCTACCTTGCGGAGCGAACGACAGCCACCGCGGTGCTGGGTATCGAGCCGGCCGGAGCCGCCGCGATGATGGCCGCGCTGGCCGCGGGCGAGCCGGTGACGCTGGACCATGTGGACCAGTTCGTCGACGGCGCCGCGGTCAGCCGGGCCGGGACGCTGACGTATACGGCGCTGGCAGCCGCCGGGGATATGGTGTCGATCACCACCGTCGACGAAGGCGCGGTGTGTACCGCGATGCTCGATCTCTATCAGAACGAGGGCATCATCGCCGAACCGGCGGGCGCCCTGTCGGTGGCCGGCTTGCTGGAAGCCGACATCGAGCCTGGGTCCACCGTGGTGTGCTTGATCTCGGGTGGCAACAACGACGTGTCACGGTATGGCGAGGTGCTCGAGCGCTCGTTGGTTCACCTGGGCCTCAAGCACTATTTCCTGGTGGACTTCCCGCAGGAGCCCGGTGCGCTGCGCCGGTTTCTTGACGGGGTGCTCGGCCCCACCGACGACATCACGTTGTTCGAATACGTCAAGCGCAACAACCGCGAGACCGGCGAAGCCCTGGTAGGTATCGAACTCGGGTCGGCCGCGGACTTGGACGGACTGTTGGCCCGGATGCGGGCGACCGACCTTCACATCGAAGCCCTCGAGCCGGGTTCGCCGGCCTACCGCTACTTGCTGTAGCCGGCAATCTTGCTCACATCTGCACGGGCCGATGGCTTGATAACCTGGTCGACGCCCGGACCGAGGCGTTCTCTTGCACGTTGGGTTAGAACATGAGCCAGCCATCTGGACCCGGTACGCCCGGTTTCGGTCTGGTGAGCGCAGCGACCGTGGCGTGTCTGGCACTACTGGTGGCCGCGGCGTCGTGGATCGCGGGGAACGAGACGCCGATTCGCGGACTGTGGGCGCGCGCGTGCAACGTCTCCGTGATCGGCCGCGTGGTGGCCTGGCTACGCAAGCGGGCCGGTGCCAGGGGAAGGGCGCTGACTCGTCGACTGCCGGTGTCCGAGGTCGCCGGTGTCGCGCTGCTCATCGGCGCTGCGGTGGTCACGGTATTGGCGGTCTGCTTCACCGAAGTGCTCGATGACGTCCTCGAGGGTGACGGCATAGCGGGGATCGACCAACCGGCTGCCGAATGGCTTGCGGCCCATCGCGACCTGTGGTTGACCATGACGCTGCAGGTGGTCACCGCTGCGGGCGGTCCGGTTGGGATGGCGGCGCTCACCGTGTTGACCTGCGCCGCTGTCGTTTTTCGGTGCAGGTCGTGGCTGCCGGTGGTGCTTGCTCTGGTCGGTGGCGGTGGTATTGCACTGGTGGTTCTCGTTGCGAAAGCGCTGGTAGTCCGGGACCGGCCCGCCCTGCCTTTTGCAACGATCGCCGAAGGCGGATACTCCTTTCCCTCGGGGCACGCAGCGGGCACCGCCGCGGTCACATTGCTCTCGGGGTGGCTGGTGGCCCGCTGGTTGATCATGTCGTGGACCGGGCGAGTCATCGTGTGGACTTTGGCGATGGGCTGGTCCGCCCTGGTCGGATTTTCACGTATCTATCTGGGAGTGCACTACATCAGCGATGTGCTGGCCGGCTGGTTGGTAGGCATGGTCTGGGGCGGTGTCGTCGTGCTGGTGGGAACATGGTGGGACAGCACCAGGGGAGCGAACGCCGCGAAGCCCGCCTCCGATAACCAGGCACGGTGAGCGCGCCGGTAGGTCTCGGTCTGCCCGTCAGATACTGCGGCAGTGGGGTAGCAGGGTCGAGATCGTCGGCCGGTCGCGGCGTCCCCGCCGTCACGGTCAGCGGGATGACCCCGGCCCAATGCGGCAGCGCACGATCTTCCGGATCGTCGACCGGCCCGCCCTGGCGCACCTTGGCCGAAACCTCGACAAGATCGAGGGCAAGCACCGCCGTGGCGGCCAGTTCACGGGTGTTGGGGGTTCGGCAGTCGGCGGCGCGACCGGGCCGGATGTGGTCGAGCAGCGCGTGCAAGGCAGACAACTTCTCGGCGTGGTCGTCAACCGCACGCGCGCTGCCCATCACGACTACCGAGCGATAGTTCAGGGAATGGTGCATCGCCGAGCGGGCCAGCACCAGCCCGTCGACGAGGGTGGCGGTGACGCAGACGGGCAGGCCGGCTGGCTTGGCGCCAAGCATTGGTCCGCTGCCGGTGGAGCCGTGAATGTACAGCGTCTCTCCGCAGCGGACATGCATGGTCGGCAAGACCACCGGCCTGCCGTCGCGGACATAGCCAAGGTGACAGAACAAGGCCTCGTCGAGGATGCGATGGACGGTCTCGCCGTCGTAACGAGCACGCTCGCGGTAGCGAGAGGGGGTAGTGCCTGGCGTTGGTTGGTATCCACGGGCCATATCATTGCCACCGATTCCGTACTAGTACATAATTATGACTGTGCCAGCACAATATAGGATAACCGGGACGGGCGCCGAATCCATAGCCACCAGCGTCGAACAAGCCATCTCGCAAGGCAGCCTCACGCCCGGCGACACGCTGCCGCCTATCCGCGATGTCGCGGGGCAACTCGGCGTGAATCCCAACACGGTGGCCGCCGCGTACCGCATCCTTCGTGATCGTGGAGCCGTCGAGACCGCGGGGCGGCGCGGTACCCGGGTGCGCGACCGGCCGGCCATCACGCCGCGGTCCGCGCTCGGCCTCGACGTCCCCGAAGGCGCCCGCGACTTGTCTACCGGCAACCCGGACCCCGCTTTGCTGCCGATCGCCGTCGCGCGACTGCGGACCCGTCCCGGACCGCCCGTCCTCTACGGACAGCTGCCGATGTCTGACGAGTTGGTCCACCACGCTCGCGCCGCGCTGACCGCGGATGGCGTCCCGGCTCACCACCTCGCGGTGACCAGCGGCGCGCTCGACGGCATCGAGCGGGCGCTGACCGCACACCTGCGGCCCGGTGACCGGGTCGCCGTCGAGGACCCGGGCTGGGCCAATCTGCTCGATCTGCTTGCCGCACTGAGACTTAACGCGGAGCCGGTACGAGTCGACGACGACGGGCCGCTGGTTGCCGACCTCGCCCGAGCACTGAGCCGCGGGGTGCGGGCAGTGGTAATCACCACTCGCGCGCAGAACCCGACCGGGGCGGCGGTGTCCGCGGATCGTGCGACCGCGCTGGGCAATCTGTTGGCGGCCCGATCCGACGACGTGCTGCTGGTCGAGGACGACCACTGTGCCGGCATTGCCGGGGCACCCCTGCACACCCTCGCAGGTTCGACCGAGCACTGGGTTCTCGTGCGCTCGGCATCAAAGGCCTATGGCCCCGACCTGCGCCTGGCCATCGTCGCCGGAGATCGGCGGACGGTCGAACGGGTGCAGGGGCGGCTAAGGCTGGGGCCGGGCTGGGTGAGCCACCTGCTGCAGGATCTGGCCGTAACGCGGTGGTCGGACAAGGAGGCGACGCGCCTGATTCGCAAAGCCGAACGGCGCTACGCGGATACCCGTCGGCGGTTATGTGCTGCCCTGGCCAACCGTGGCGTCCTTGCTTACGGCCGATCCGGGCTGAACGTGTGGATTCCGGTGCCCGACGAGACGGTGGCGATCACCCGTCTGCTCAATACCGGCTGGGCGGCGGCGCCGGGATCGCGGTTTCGAATTGCCACCCCGCCCGGAATGCGGATCACGATTGCGGATCTGAGCGTTGGCGAGATCGAACCCCTTGCCGACTCGATTGCCGAGGCGGTGCACGTCACCGGCCGACGCAGCGTGTGAGCTACCGGGTGGCGAGCAGACGCGGAATCGCACTGTTTTGGCCACAACAGTGCGATTCCGCGTCTGCTCGCGGTGCTATCCGCAGCGGAGAATGGCGACCGAATGGCCTTCCAGCGCAGTGTGGTCGGCGTCGACTGCCGGCTCGCCCCAGGCCAGTACCACCTCACCGGTGACGGGCACCTGCACCGATTCGGCGCCCAGGTTGCACGCGATGCGCAACCGGTTGCGGCACACGATGATCCAGCGTTGGTCTTCGTCGTAGTCGACGGTCAGGCGCCCGAGCCAGGGATCGGCCATATCGGGGTCGTCGTGCCGCAACGCGATCAGGTCGCGATAAAAGCGGTGCACGAGCGCGTGTTCGCCGGCATGGACCTCATCCCAATTCAGCTTGGAGCGCTGAAACGTCTGCGGGTCTTGGGGGTCGGGGATCTCGCCGGCATCCCAGCCGTGCTCGGCGAATTCGGACTTGCGTCCCTCCGCGGTGGCCCGGGCCAGCTCCGGTTCGGGATGCGAGCTGAAGAACTGGAAGGGTGTCGACGCCCCCCATTCCTCACCCATGAAAAGCATTGCTGTATAAGGTGATCCGAGCGCCAGCGCGGCCTTGATCGCCAGCTGGCCACCGGTCAGGTATTGCGACGGGCGGTCTCCCAGAGCCCGGTTGCCAACCTGGTCGTGGGTGCAGGTATAGGCGAGCAGCCTGGTGGCCGGGACGGTCGCAGTATCCAGCGGCCGCCCGTGGCGCCGGCGCCGAAACGATGAATAGGTGGCCGCGTGAAAGTAACCGTGGCGCAGGGTGTGTGCCAGCGTGGCCAGCGAGCCGAAATCCGCATAATAGCCTTGGCGCTCGCCGGATACCGCGGTGTGGATGGCGTGATGGATGTCGTCGGACCATTGCGCGGTCAGTCCATAGCCGCCGCAATCGCGCGCGGTGATCACCCGGGGATCATTGCGGTCGCTTTCGGCGATCAGCGACAGCGGACGCCCCAGCTGGGTTGACAGCCAATCGGTTTCGCCGGCCAGCTCCTCGAGGATATCGATGGCGGTGGTGTCCACCAGCGCGTGCACGGCGTCCAGCCGCAGCCCGTCGGCGTGAAAGTCGCGCATCCACCGCAGCGCGCACCCGATGATGTAGCGGCGGACCTCGTCGGAGTCGGCGTCGGCGATGTTGATACCCTCCCCCCACGGGTTGCTCGCCGACGAGAGGTAAGGGCCGAACCGCGGCAGGTAATTCCCCGACGGGCCAAGGTGGTTGAACACCGCATCGATCAAGACCCCCAGACCGCGGGCGTGACAGGCGTCGACGAACCGGACCAGCCCGTCGGGTCCGCCGTAGGGTTCGTGCACGCTGTACCACAGCACGCCGTCGTATCCCCAGCCTCGGGTGCCGGCAAAAGAGTTGACCGGCAGCAGCTCGACGAAATCGATCCCGAGATCGACCAGATAGTCCAGCTTTTCGACGGCAGCGTCGAAGGTGCCGGCGCCGGTGAAGGTGCCCGGGTGTAATTCGTAGATCACCGCGCCTTCGACCGACCGGCCCGCCCAATCGGTGTCGGTCCACGCCGCGTCGGCAGGGTCCCACAACTGCGAGCGCGCGTGCACCCCGTCGGGTTGGCGAGGTGATCGGGGGTCGGGCAGCACGGCGGGGTCGTCGTCGAGCAGATATCCGTAGCGCGCGTGCGGTGCCGTGTCCACGACCGCGTGCCACCACCCGTCATCCGAACGAGTCATTGGGTGCACCCGGCCGTCGACGTCAAGACGCACCAGCTCGGGTTTGGGTGCCCAGACGCGAAATTCAGTCACGGTTGCGCTCCAGCAGGACCACGGGTAGGTCCGCGAACAGTTCTGCGGCCGACGTCGGCCCGCTTGCCGTGGCACCGGAAAGCGTGTCGGTCCAGGACCCGTCGGGCAGCGGCACCACGGTATTACCCCAGCCGGTTTCCTCCAGCCGCACGGTCCAGCGGGTCACCGCGACCAGGATGTCCTGGCATTCCCAGCCGCGGCGAAACGCCACCACATGATCACTGGCGTCGCCGCTGGCCAGCACCGGTACGTAGCCACCGTGCCGGAAGCTCTCCGGACGGGAGCGCCGCAGCCGAAGCGCGGTGGTGACGACCCGAATCTTGGGGTGTGCCAACGTTTTCAGTGCGGTGCGGCGGGCGGCGTAATCGACGGGCCGGCGGTTGTCGGGGTCGACCAGGCTGTCGTCCCACAGCTCGGTCCCCTGGTACACATCGGGTATCCCGGGTACGGTCAGCGCGAGCAGCTTCTGGCCGAGCGCGTCGCTTGCCGCATGCGGGTGCAGCTGAGCCACCAGCCCGGTCAGCTGCTCGGCCACCGGACCGTCGAGCACGGTATCGAGCCAGCGGTGTATCGCGTCCTCGAAATCGGTGTCCGGATCGTTCCACGAGGTGTGCCAGGCCGCTTCCCGGATGGCCTTCTCGGCGTAGCTGTGCAGCCGGTCGCGTAGCTCGGCGGTCACCTCACCACTGACGGGCCACACCCCGAAGATGTTCTGCCACAAGAATTGTCCGGTGGCGGGATCGGGGGAGGGGGACTGGATCTCCCAACGGGCGACGAACTCGGCCCACAGCGACGGAACCTGTGAGAGCACCCCGATCCGGGCGCGCACATCCTCACCGCGCTTGGTGTCGTGGGTGGTCAGTGTCGTCATCGCGAGCGGCCACATCCGGGCCCGGGTGGCAGCGCTGTGATGGAACTCCGCCGCCCCGACACCGAACCGGTGCGGTTCGCCACCCACCTCGTTGAGTGAAACCAGCCGGGAGTCACGGTAGAAGTAGCAGTCCTCGACGGATTTGGCGGTCACCGCACCGCAGAGCTGCTGCAGCCGGGTGGCCGGTTCGCCGCCAATGGCCAGCGCCGCGGCGACGACCTGCAGTGCCGGACCTAATTCCGGTGCGGCCGACTGGGTTTCGGCCAACGCGGTGGGCATCACCGCGGCCAGGCCCGGGTAGTCGCAGCGGTACACGCCGATGTGGGTGAGTAGCGCGGCTATCGCCTCGGGCAGCAACGGATCATCGGCGCCGGCGGCGGCCACGATACTGCGGCGTAGCCTGCGCAATTCGCTTGCCAGGGTGTCGGTTGCCGAACGGGTCTTGAGCTCGGCCAACATGTCCGGCATCGCCCGATAGTTCACTCCCGCGGACTCGACCAGCGCGGTGAGCTCCGCGGCTCCGCTCGGATCGACGAAAAGCCCGCCTATCTCCCGCAATGCGTCGTAGCCGGTGGTGCCGGCCACCGGCAGCGTCGGCTCCAGCGCCTCGTCGACGGCCAGGATCTTCTCGATCACGATCCATGCGTCAGGGCCGAGCAATTCGCGTAACCACGTGAGGTATCCACACGGATCCGACAGGCCGTCGGGATGATCGATGCGCACGCCGTCGACGAGTCCCTCGACAAACCATCGCGCGACTTCGGCATGGGTGGCGTCGAACACCGCCCGGTCCTCCTGACGCAGCCCGGCCAGCGAGGTGATCGAGAAGAACCGGCGGTAGCCGCAGACCCCGTTTCGCCAGCCCACTAATCGGTAGTGCTGACGGTCGTGAATCTCCGGGCCGGTGCCCGCCGCGGTGCCGGGCGCGATCGGCAGCGCCAGATCACCCAACCGCAACAGGTCGCCGTCGACTTTCAGGTCCGCGACGTCGTCGTCGGAACCCAGAATCGGCAGCACAATTCGGCCGTCCTCGTCGAGATCCCAGTCGATGTCGAAGTAGCTGGCGTAGGCCGACGAGCGGCCGTGTCGCAGGACGTCCCACCACCAGGCGTTCTGCTCGGGCTGGTCGATGCCCACATGGTTGGGCACTATGTCGACGACCAGACCGATGCCGCGGGCCCGGGCCGCCGCCGATAGTCGCGCCAGCCCGTCAGCGCCCCCGAGCTCGGCCGACACCGCCGTCGGGTCGGTGACATCGTAGCCGTGGCTCGACCCGGCGGCCGCGGTCATGATCGGGGACAGGTACAGATGTGACACCCCGAGGTCGTCGAAGTAGTCCAGCAGGTTCTCGGCGTCGGCGAAGGTGAACGCGAATCCGCTGGAGCAACCACGCAGCTGCAGCCGGTAGCTGGACACGATGGGCAAAGCCATGTGTCACAACGTCTTACGGAGTACGAGGAGCGAACGGGCGGGCAGCGAGAACTGTTCTCCGGCGTTGAGGACCCGGTCGCCTACCTCTTTGAGACCGGCCGGGTCGTTGGTGTCGAGCTCCACGGTCCACTCCTGCGCGTAGCTGCCATGGGGCGTCAGGAACTCGACCGGTTCGTCGTGAGCGTTGAAGCACAACAGGAATGAATCGTCGACCACCCGCTCACCGCGGGCGTTGGGTGCCGTGATGGCGTCGCCGTTGAGAAACACCGCCACGTACTGGTGAAAACTCTTGCCCCAATCCTCGTGTGTCATTTCGCGGCCGTCCGGCGTCAACCAAGCGATATCGCGTACCTCGTCGCCGCTTCGGATCGGTTCGCCTTCGAAGAACCTACGCCGGCGAAACACCGGGTGGTTCTTGCGCAACGTGGTTACCTTGCGCGCGAAGGTCAGCAGATCCGAGTTCTTGTCCACCAAAGTCCAGTCCATCCAGGACAATTCGGAGTCCTGGCAGTAGACGTTGTTGTTTCCGCCCTGGGTGCGCCCGATCTCGTCCCCGTGCAGGATCATCGGTGTGCCTTGGCTGAGCATCAGGGTGGCCCAGAAGTTGCGCATCTGGCGGCGGCGCAGCGCCGCGATGTCGGGGTCGTCGGTGGGACCTTCGACGCCGCAGTTCCACGACCGGTTGTGGCTTTCTCCGTCGCGGTTGGCCTCGCCATTGGCCTCGTTGTGCTTTTCGTTGTAAGACACCAGGTCGTTGAGGGTGAAGCCGTCATGGGCGGTGACGAAGTTGATGCTCGCGCTGGGACGGCGGCCGGTCGCCTCGTAGAGGTCCGACGACCCGGTCAGCCGGGAGGCGAACTCGCCCAGGGTTGCGGGCTCGCCCCGCCAGTAGTCACGCACAGTATCCCGATACTTCCCGTTCCACTCCGTCCACAAACCGGGAAAATTGCCGACCTGGTAGCCGCCCTCGCCGACGTCCCACGGTTCGGCGATCAATTTGACCTGGCTGACCACCGGATCCTGCTGTACCAGGTCGAAGAATGCGCTCAACCGGTCCACGTCGTGCAGCTCTCGGGCCAGGGTCGCGGCCAGGTCGAAGCGGAATCCGTCGACGTGCATCTCGAGCACCCAGTAGCGCAGTGAGTCCATGATCAGTTGCAGCACGTGCGGGTGGCGCGCGTTGAGGCTGTTACCGGTACCCGTGTAGTCCTTGTACAGCCGCAGGTCCGAGTCGACGAGCCGGTAGTAGGCGGCATTGTCGATGCCGCGGAAGTTGATGGTCGGGCCCAGGTGGTTGCCTTCGGCGGTGTGGTTGTACACCACGTCCAGGATCACCTCGATATCGGCTTCGTGCAGGCTGCGCACCATGGATTTGAACTCGGCCACCGCCCCGCCGGGATGCCGGTTCGACGCGTATTGGTTGTGTGGGGCGAAAAAGCCGAACGTGTTGTAGCCCCAGTAGTTTCGCAAGCCCAAGTCGAGTAGCCGCGAGTCGTGCAGGAACTGGTGTACCGGCATCAGTTCGAGCGCGGTGACGTTCAGCGACTTGAGGTGGTCGATGATCATCGGGTGGGCCAGGCCGGCGTAGGTGCCCCGCAGTTGCTCAGGGATACCCGGGTGAGTTTGCGTCATCCCTTTGACATGAGCCTCGTAGATGACCGTCTCGTTATACGGAGTCACCGGTGCCCGGTCGTAGCCCCAGTCGAAGAACGGGTTGATCACCACGCTGGTCATGGTGGAGCCCAGGGAGTCAACCATGGGAGGGGTGCCCGGGTCGGCCGAATCGCTTTCGGGGTCCACTGCACTCATGTCGTAGGAGAACAGCGCCTGCCCGAAGGTGAAATCGCCGTCGAAGGCTTTGCCGTACGGGTCGAGCAGCAGTTTGCTGGGATCACAGCGATGGCCGGCCGAGGGGGCAAAGGGCCCGTAAACCCGAAACCCATAACGCTGGCCGGGGATGATGTTGGGCAGATAGGCGTGCCAGACGTATCCGTCGACCTCGTCCAGGGAGATTCGGGTTTCGCTACCGTCGTCGGCGATCAGGCACAATTCGACTTTCTCGGCGATTTCGGAGAACACCGAAAAGTTGGTGCCGGCACCGTCGTAGGTAGCTCCGAGCGGATACGGGGTGCCCGGCCACACCGTGGGCAGTGTGGGCCGGGTTCCGCCTGAGCGTTCGGTGTTGTTCGGCGACATGGGTTGACTTTATCCGCGTTCGGTGTGGCGCCGTTTGGTGATTCGCGCTCGTGTCCTGCTGTTTCGCGCCGCTCGCGTCGGCGCCCAATCACCACCAGCCGGTGATCGTCGCGATCTGTCGCCCCAGTTCGGGTGCCATGGTTCGCATGTACGTCGGTGTCAGGTGGTGAGAGTCGCGGTAGATCAGCACATTCCCCTCGACCGCGCGGCAGAAATCCTCGCGGCATATCGCATCCGACATGTCGATGGGCTTCAGCAATGGAAACTGCGCCACGAAATCCAGGGTGGTGTTGTAGTCGGAGAGTAACTCGGACCGCTTGATTCCGCAGGACTTCCCATTGCCGCCCTTGGCCAGGCAGTCCGCCGGCTTGAATGGTTGGCCGTCCTTGACCATCCACGGGGTGTCGCGAACGGCGAGAATAGGAATGTTGTTGTCCGACAACGTTTGCCAGATCCCGATGTAGGTGGCCGGCATCACGTCGCCGGGCTTGATGTTCCAGGGGCGGGTCGACGTGGTGAACACGTAATCGGGACGATCGGCGACGATCTTTTCCATGGTTGCCTGCACCCACTCGCGGCACTGTGGGTACGCGGCGTTGTTGCCCATGATCAACGGGACTTCCTCGGTCGACAGCGGGCAGCCCATCTTGAGATAGGTCACCACTTTGAAGTGGTGCAGACGCCCGAGCAGGTCCAGCGCCGGCAGCCAGTGTTCGGCATGCGATCCGCCGGCCAGCGCTATGGTCCGGGGCGCGTCCTCGTCGCCGTAGGTGCAGTTGACCAGAGCCGGATTGACGAAGTCGCTGATGCACCCGTCCCGGGTGGACGCCGGCAGGTCGTCTTTGACTTCCAAGACGGTGGGACGCATCCGCAGGGTCGGCACCCGGGCATGGTTGGTCAGGGCTCGGGCGCCGGGATAATCGTTCGCGCTGAGTCCACTGAGCTCCTTGCCGGAGGCGCGGGCGACGATGACATGTTCACGCCAGCTGAACGACGTCGCGGTCAATGTGACGCCCAGCAGCACCACTATCGATCCCAGCGCGATGGTCGGCCGGCGCAATCGCAGCTGCCAGGACGGGGCGGCTTGGGCGGTGGCGGCGGTGGTGGGTGCCCGGTACCGCAGCGGGTCCTCGACATGGCGAAGCGTCAGGTAGGCCAGTAAACCCGAGACCAGCAGCACCGCTGCGCCCTCGAGGAAGTTCGCCTGCCGGTGGCCGGTGTAAGAAAGCCAGAAGATGAGCAGCGGCCAATGCCACAGATACAGCGAGTAGGCCATCGCCCCCAACGTCACCAGCGGCCCGATCGCCAGCACCCGATTCGGCACAGGCAGGCGATTGCTGGTACCGGGATGGGCTTGCCGGTTGGCTCCGGCCATGATCATCAGCATCGCTGCCCCGACGGGCACCAGCGCCCAGGGGCCGGGGAACTCCTTGACGCCGTCGATCAGGGCGCCGCACGACAAGATCGCCGCCAGTGCTGCGGTGGCCGTGACGGTGCGCAGCCACATCGGCCAGCGGATGTAGGGCACCGACGCACCGACGAGCACCCCCAGGAGCAACTCCCACGCCCGCGCGAAGCTGTCGTAATACGCGTTGGCCTGGTTGGCCTGGTGGGCGGCGACCGCGTAGCCGAATGACGCGATCGTGAGCGCGCTGAGCAGCACGACGAAGAGCGTTCGCAGGCGGGGGCCCAGGGGACGCCTGAATACATATGCACACGCGGCAACCAGGAACAGGAATGCCAGATAGAACTGGCCCTGCACGGACATGGACCAGATGTGCTGCAGCGGGCTGACGGCTTCGCCGGCGCGCAGGTAATCCGACTGCGAGTTGGCCAGTTCCCAGTTCTGGTAGTAGCCGAGGCTGGCCAGGCTCTGGTTGGCGAACGTCTCCCATCGGGTCTGCGGTTGCACCAGCACGGTGAGCAACGCGCAGCCGGCAAGCACCACGACCAGCGCCGGAACCAGCCGGCGGACCAGTCTGACCACCTCGGTGATCGGCGAGAGCTTCACCGCTGGATCAAGGGCCGCCCGCAGTACTTTGCCGCCGAAGAAGAAGCCGGACAACGCCAGGAACACGTCCACGCCGCCGGAAACCCGGCCGAACCACACATGGAATGCGGCGACCAGCGCAATCGCGATACCCCGCAAGCCGTCGAGATCATGCCGATAAAAGCCCACCGCCCGCGACCCCATCGCGGTCGGTGTAGGAGGTGGTGCCAGGGTCTGCATGATCGACCGCTAATTTACCGAAACCCGCTACCGGCCCCGCGCTGAGCAGCGGGGACCGGTGGCGGGTTGCGTTGGGTCGCGAAGGTTATCGGGGGGTGCCGGTGGGTGCAGGCTGCGCCGGGGCCGGCTGCGCGGGCGCTTGCTGCGCCGGCATGTGCTGCAGTGGTGCCTGCTGTGCCGGCAACTGCTGCAGCGGTGCCTGGGTTGCGGGCGCCTGCTGCAAGGGGGCCTGCGGTAGTGGTGCCTGTTGCGCGGGCAGCTGCTGCAGTGGTGCCTGTCGCGCGGGCGCCTGCTGCAACGGCGTCTGTGGCAGCGGTGTCTGCTGTACCGGCGCCTGCGGCAATGGTGTCTGCGGCGTCTGCTGTACCGGCGCCTGCGGCAATGGTGTCTGCGGCGGCAGCTGCTGGCCGGGCGCGGTCTGGGTACCGAGGATCCGGACCAGGTAGGGGGTCATGCCGCTGCTTCGCACCGGCGACACCTGAACCACGTCGCCAACCTCCAGCATCTGGCCGTTGCCGAGATACATGGCGACACTTTGGGTGCCTTCGGGACCGTAGAAGATCAGGTCACCTTTGCGTGCCTGCTGCGGCAGGACCTTCTGGCCTACTTTGTACATCTCGCCGGAGGAACGCGGGAGCTTGATCCCGGCGCCGGCGTAGGCGTATTGGATCAGCCCCGATGCGTCGAACCCAACGGTGTAGATGCCGGAACCCTTGCCGCGAGTGGGGCCGGTGACACCGCCGCCGGCCCACGAGAACGGCACCCCGCGCTGTGAAAGACCGCGGGCGATGACGACGTCGGTGGCCTGCTGGTAATCCGTCGACCTCAGGCCGGGGTCGGCGGCCGCGAGGCCCGGGACGGCCGCCATCGGGCTGACCATCATCGCCAGACCGATGGCGAAGGCGTAGATGCGTTTCATGGGGATCCAACCTCCTGGACCCTGCCGGGCCCTTCTTGCGTCAGCGCGGTGACTTCGCGCCTCAGCCGCCGTTGCATGACTCACGCGGTGGCCGCTACATCGAGACCTGCCGGCGCTGCATGCACTCGCAAGTGTGAATCATCTGGCCGAAACCACGTAATTCACACCAGTCACTACAGTCACTTTGACAACAGAAGCGGGCAACCGCCAGGCCCGGCCGGGATTTTTTGTCTTAACGTGACCGGACGGTGACTGGGTTGGCCCAATCTTGTGCGGGCAGTTGTGATTTCGGTCTCACCGACGTTGCCGCCGCGTGATCAACCAGATGCGGCGATCAGGGCCAATATCGTTCGCTGAAGCCGGCCAGCGCATACCCGAGTACGGACGTGACGGTCATGACGCCGACTGCGATGATCGGCCAGAAGGACATGTACCAGCCCTTCACCATGGACACGAACGGCCCGATGACCGCCGCGGCTATGGCGGCGCCGATACCGCCCCACATCAGCGGATAGATGTAATAGTTGGCGCCGTAGGGCACCGGCGGGCAATCTTCGGAGAGGCATACGTTGTCGGTGAAAGCGAAGAGCCGCGACGGCCAACTGGTTGCGGTCACCAGATAAAGCAGCAACCCCGATACAACAACCGTGCTGATCACATCCCACGGGACGATCCGCAGCTTGAGCACCCGCGGAGCCTGAGGGTCGGCGGTACCGGAGCCGGGACGGTCTTCGGGACGATTCGGCGCAGCCATGCCATGCATGCTCCCGGATGGTCGCGGTTTCCGCGACCCGCGACCGCGATGGGCGGCGCGGCGCCTGCATTACTCTCGGTCTCCATGGCTGCCGCGGTAACGCCCGGGTTGACGCCCGAGCAGATCAGCGCGATCGACGCCGCCCACCTCTGGCACCCCTACAGCACCATCGGCGCCGAAGCGCTCCCGCCCGTAGTGGCAGTCGCCGCCCATGGCGCCTGGCTCACGTTGATCCGCGACGGCCACCCGATCCGGGTCCTCGACGCGATGAGCTCGTGGTGGACCTCCATCCACGGTCACGGCCATCCCGTTCTGGATGCGGCCCTGACCACTCAGCTGGCCACGATGAACCATGTGATGTTCGGCGGCCTGACCCACGAGCCGGCGGCCCGGCTGGCGCGGCTGCTGGTCGAGCTCACCCCGCAGGGCCTGGACACGGTGTTCTTCAGCGACTCCGGCTCGGTGGCGGTGGAGGTCGCGGTGAAGATGGCACTGCAGTACTGGCGCAGCCGCGGCCGGCCCGCCAAGCACCGGTTGATGACCTGGCGGGGCGGTTATCACGGCGACACGTTCACGCCGATGAGCATTTGCGACCCTGACGGCGGCATGCATTCGCTATGGACCGACATCTTGGCCCGGCAGGTGTTCGCTCCGCAGGTGCCGCGGGACTACGACCCCGGCTACAGCGCGGCGTTCGAGGTGCAGCTGGCCGAGCATGCCGCCGAGTTGGCCGCGGTGGTCGTGGAGCCGGTCGTGCAGGGCGCGGGCGGAATGCGCTTCCACGACCCGCGTTACTTGTGCGACGTGCGCGACATCTGCCGTCGCCACGACGTGTTGTTGATATTCGACGAGATCGCCACCGGATTCGGCCGCACCGGCGAACTGTTCGCCGCCGACCATGCCGGGGTGAGCCCGGACATCATGTGTGTCGGAAAGGCGCTCACTGGCGGATATCTCAGCCTGGCCGCCACCTTGTGTACCACCGGCATTGCGCACACCATCAGCACCGGCGCGGCAGGTGCGCTGATGCACGGGCCCACTTTCATGGCAAATCCTTTGGCCTGCGCGGTGTCGGTGGCCAGCGTCGAGGTGCTGCTCGAACAGGACTGGCGGTCGAGGATCGCCGAGATAGCGGCCGGACTGACCGCAGGGCTCGAGCCCGCCCGAACATTGCCCGCGGTCACCGATATACGGGTGTGCGGCGCCATCGGCGTCATCGAATGCGAGCGGCCGGTCGATCTGACCGTCGCCACCCCGGTGGCCCTGGACCATGGTGTCTGGCTACGCCCGTTTCGCAACCTGGTCTATGCGATGCCGCCCTACATTTGTCCGCCCGCCGAGATTGCGCAGATCACCTCTGCGATGGTCGAGGTCGCGCGACTCGTAGTCTGAACGTCTATGAACGCCTTCCCGCGGGCACCGATCGAGACGTCACCGCTGGCGTGGCTCGACGAGGTCGAGCGGCAGCGCCGCGCGGCCGGGTTGCGGCGCTCGCTGCGGCCACGTCCCGCCGTCGCCACCGAACTGGACCTGGCATCCAACGACTACCTCGGCCTGTCCCAGCATCCCGATGTCATCGACGGCGGTGTCCAGGCGCTGCGGGTGTGGGGCGCCGGTGCCACCGGTTCCCGCCTGGTCACCGGCGACACCGAGCTGCACCAGGAGTTCGAAGCCGAGCTCGCCGAATACGTCGGCGCCTCTTCGGGGTTGTTGTTCTCCTCCGGCTACACCGCCAACCTGGGAGCTGTTGTTGGCTTAACCGGTCCCGGTTCGCTGTTGGTGTCCGACGCCTACTCGCACGCGTCCCTGGTGGATGCCTGCCGGCTTTCGCGGGCCCGAGTGGTCGTCACCCCGCACCGCGACCTCGATGCGGTGGAAGCGGCACTGGGATCGCGCTCCGAGCGGCGCGCCGTCGTCGTCACCGACTCGGTGTTCAGCGCCGACGGCACCCTGGCGCCCATCCGCGAGCTACACGAGGTGTGCCGTCGGCACCGGGCGCTGCTTGTGGTCGACGAGGCGCATGGTCTGGGGGTACGCGGCGGCGGGCGCGGGCTGTTGCACGAAGTCGGGCTGGCGGGTGCGCCTGATGTGGTGATGACGACGACGTTGTCCAAGGCGCTGGGCAGCCAGGGCGGTGTAGTTCTGGGGCCGGCAGCGGTGCGTGCTCATCTGATCGACGCGGCCCGGCCGTTCATCTTCGACACCGGTCTGGCACCGGCGGCGGTGGGCGCGGCGGGTGCCGCGCTGCGAGTGTTGAAGGCTGAACCATGGCGGCCCGACGCCGTCCTCACACATGCCCGCCGCCTGGCCGGGATCTGCGGTGTGCCCGCACCGCCGGAATCGGCCGTGGTGTCCGTGGTGCTGGGTGACCCGGAGGTGGCGGTGGCGACCGCGGCGGCCTGCCTGGACGCCGGCGTCAAGGTCGGCTGTTTCCGCCCTCCGACGGTGCCCGCCGGGACGTCGCGGTTGCGGCTGACGGCGCGCGCCTCGCTGAGTGCCGACGAGCAGGAGTTGGCTCGCCGTGTCTTGACCGACGCCCTGGCTGTGGCGCGCGGTTGACCGTACTGCTCGTCACCGGGACCGACACCGGCGTCGGTAAGACCATCGCCAGTGCGGCGCTGGCGTCACACGCGCGCCAGGCCGGCATCGACGTAGCGGTGTGCAAGCCCGTACAGACCGGTACCGGCGCCGGCGACGACGACCTGGCCGAGGTGGGCCGGATGTCCGGGGTGACCGAGCTCGCCGGGTTGGCGCGCTACCCGCTACCCATGGCGCCGGCGGCGGCGGCCCAGCAGGCCGGGATGGCGTTGCCCGCGCGCGATCAGGTGTTGCAGCTCATCAGGAGTCTGGACCGCCCGGGCCGGCTGACTCTCGTCGAGGGCGCGGGCGGCTTGCTGGTCGACCTCGCCGACGGCGGCGTCACGCTGCGCGATCTCGGCGTCGCCCTGCCGGCCGCGGTGCTGGTCGTGGTCGGCGCCGGACTTGGCACCCTCAACCACACCGCGCTCACACTCGAAGCACTTGCCGCCCAAGGGGTTTCCTGTGCCGGGCTGGTGATCGGCAGCTGGCCGGCCCACCCGAGCCTGGTCGAGACCTCCAATCGGGAAGCGCTGGCCCGGATGGCTCCGGTGCGGGCAGTACTTCCAGCGGGCGCCGGCGTGGCCGAAGACTTCGCGGCCATCAGCGCGGCCGCGTTTGACCCCGAGTGGGTGAGAACCCTGGTCGTCTGATGGTTCATTCGATCGAGCTGGTCTTCGACCCCGATACTGAGGCGGCGGTCCGCCGTATCTGGGCCGAGTTGGCCGCCGCCGGCATACCCAGCCAGGCGCCCGCCAGCCGGCCGCACGTGACGCTGGCCGTCGCCGACCACATCGACTCCGATGTCGATGCGTTGCTGCATCCGGTTGCCGGCGAACTGCCACTGAACTGTGCGATCGGCGCGCCGGTGCTCTTCGGCCGTGCCAACGTGGTGTTCACGCGCCTGGTGGTGCCGACGAGCGAGCTGTTGGCACTGCATGCCGAGGTGCACCGGGTCTGCCTGCCGCATACGGCGCCGGCTCCGATGTCCAATAGCCTGCCCGGTCAGTGGACCGCCCACGTCACGCTGGCCCGCCGCGTGGGTGGCGGCCAGCTGGGACGGGCGCTGCGCATCGCGGGACGCCCGGCGCAGATCAACGGCAGTTTCGCCGGCCTGCGCCGCTGGGAGGGCAACAAGCGGCTCGAGCACCCCATCTGCTGACTATCCGCAGGTACAAGCCGGTGAATGTGTAGCCGACCATGACCAGCATCATGGTGAGCTGCCCGGTGAGCTGATGGCCGGCCGGCAGCAGCCGCAGGGCCTTGTCGTGCGCCGCAATCACCGCCACGATGTGCCCGGTGACCAAGCGACGTTGATCGTGGCCAAGCCCCCGGCGGGCGGCTGGTTCGGTGAGCCACCGCAGGCCGCCAGGCCCAGACCAGTACCGAAGGCCATCCACATGGCCCAATAAAATCACCGTACCCACGCCAAACGGTGACTACGCAGGTGCGATACCCAGCGGCGGGTGCCGCGGCTGCATGCCCACAAGCTGTTGGGCCCGTGCAGACCGTTACCCTAGCCTGAACACCGTTTTAGTTCGGGCCGCGTATTCGCTGCGGCCCCGAACCATAACTGCGTTCCGAACGCTCGGATACGACAAAGATGTAGGGGAGTACCTGGTGACTCAAGCGCCGATCCGCCCGACGACCGACGCCGGCCAGCATGGCGTGCCCGACCCGGACAATCTTGCCGACATTTTGGCCGAGGCCCGCCAGCAGGTGCTGGAGCGTGGTGAGGGTTTGAACCAGGATCAGGTGCTGCGGGTGCTGCAGCTGCCCGACGAGCGGCTCGAGGAGCTGCTGGGGCTGGCGCACGAGGTGCGGATGCGGTGGTGCGGTCCCGAGGTCGAGGTGGAAGGCATCATCAGCCTGAAGACCGGCGGCTGCCCCGAGGATTGTCATTTCTGCTCTCAGTCGGGCCTATTCAGCTCCCCGGTACGCAGCGCCTGGCTGGATATTCCCAGCCTGGTTGAGGCGGCCAAGCAGACCGCTAAGACCGGTGCCACCGAGTTCTGCATCGTGGCCGCGGTACGCGGGCCCGACGACCGGCTGCTGGCCCAGGTCGCGGCCGGTATCGAGGCGATTCGCAACGAAGTCGAGATCAACATCGCCTGCTCGCTGGGCATGCTGAGCGCCCAGCAGGTGGAGCAGCTGTCGGCGATGGGTGTGCACCGCTATAACCACAACCTGGAGACGGCCCGCTCGTACTTCACCAAGGTCGTCACCACGCACACCTGGGAGGAGCGGTGGCAGACGCTGACGATGGTGCGTGACGCCGGCATGGAGGTGTGCTGCGGCGGCATCCTCGGCATGGGCGAAACGGTGGAGCAGCGGGCCGAATTCGCTGCCAACCTCGCCGAGCTGAACCCCGACGAGGTGCCGTTGAACTTTCTCAACCCGCGCCCGGGAACCCCATTCGGCGACTTGGAGGTGCTGCCGGTCAGCGAAGCGCTCAAGGCTGTGGGCGCTTTCCGGCTGGCGCTGCCGCGCACGATGCTGCGCTTCGCCGGTGGCCGCGAGATCACCCTGGGCGACCTTGGTGCCAGGCGGGGGATTCTGGGCGGCATCAACGCGGTGATCGTCGGCAACTACCTGACCACCCTTGGCCGCCCCGCCGAGGCCGACCTCCAGTTGCTCGACGACCTACAGATGCCGATCAAGGCGCTCAACGCCACCTTGTGAGAAGGCGGCAAACGTGGTCGAAAATCGGGGCGATCCGGTCGTTGGCGGTGCCTACAACGTCTACACCGGGCAACCGGCGGGCACGGCCACGCCCACAGCCGCTCAATTGGGTCTCGAGCCACCACGGTTCTGTGCAGTGTGCGGCCGGCGAATGACCGTGCAGGTTCGTCCCGATGGGTGGCGGGCACGATGTTCCCGTCACGGACAGGTGGATTCATCCGATCTGGAGGCGCAGCGGTGACCGAGGAATCTGCGCCGCAGAGTGCGCCGGCGCCGCAGACGGCCAGCCCGCCGGCCGGTCTAGAGTCGTCCGGCACCGATCGCGCATCCCGTAAAAGTGTGGCCATCACCGTGGTGCTCGGTTTGTCGCTGACCGGTTTGGTGATCGGTGCGTTGTGGGCGTGGGTGGCGCCACCGATCCATGCGGTTGTGGCGCTCACCCGCGCGGGCGAGCGGGTGCACGAATATTTGGGCGAAGAATCGCAGAACTTCTTCATCGCCCCGTTTTTGATGCTCGGACTGTCGGGTGTGGTGGCGGTGGTGGCGGCAGTGCTGGTGTGGCAGTGGCGTGAACACCGGGGACCGGGGATGGTCGTCGCGCTTTCGGTCGGCATGGTCGGCGCCGCGGCGGCAGCGGCGGCGGTGGGGGCGTTGCTGGTTCGGTTGCGCTACGGCGCGCTGGATTTCGACACGGTGCCGCTGGCAAGCGGCGAGCATGCGCTGACGTACGTCACGCAGGCGCCGCCGGTGTTCTTTGGCTGGCGGCCGTCGCTGGTGGCGGCCACGCTACTGTCGCCGGCGGCCACCGCGTCACTGGTGTACGCGGTGATTGCGGCCGGGACCGCACGTGACGACTTGGGCCGCTGTCCGGCCGGTGAGCCGGCGTCAAACGCGCCGATGTCAGAAGCCGGGGTGGCTTGACCGCCGTCAGAGCGGCCGGCGGTGGACTTTGCGCCCGGTGATGACCTTGGCGGCAATGACGGCCAGTCGGGCCATGCCGGCGTAGGTCATCGGGTTGAACATGGTCGGCCAGGTAGTCCGGATGACATGTTCGCTCAGCGGCCGCCCGGCGAACCGGTCGGTGAGCCAGCGCAGCGTCATCGGAGCCGACAGCGGGTGCAGCACCATGTGTTCGTTGAAGGCGTCCCGATGGTAGGTGACTCTGGCGCCGCCGGCCGAATACGCCTCGGCGAGCGCGTCGATGTCGTCGACGTCGATGAGATAGTCGTGGACCGCCTGAACGATCAGGACCGGGGGCGCCGGTACCGCGGCCCCCAGCCTGATGTCCTGGAAGACGTGCACGATCTCGGGGGTGGACAGGACGTCCTCGAGGGGCTCGTCCAAATAGTCGCCCAAGTTCTTGTTCGCCGTGCGGACAACCGCTTCGATTGTCGTCATCCCCTCCAGCCGCTTGAGCAGGTCGATCCCGGCGTCGTTGGCGTGTTGCTTGATCACCCGGTCCAGCCCGGGGTAGGTGTGTGAGAGCGCAGCCACCACCAGCGCGGGCAGGCCAGCGAGCAGGGTGCCGTTGAGCCGGCGGAAAGTGTTACCCAGGTCGCCGACCGGTGATCCCAGCACAGCCCCGACGATATCCAGCTCCGGCGCGTAGTCCCCGGACATTTCAGCGGCCCAGGCGCTGGCCAGACCGCCGCCCGAGTAACCCCACAGCCCGATGGGCGCCGACGGGGACAACCCGAGACGTTCCGAATTCAGGGCCGCCCGGATGCCGTCCAGGACGCGGTAGCCGGGTTCATACGGAGCCCCCCACAGTCCTCGTACGCCTTCGTGGTCGGGTACCGAGACCGCCCAACCCTCGGCGACGGCGGCGGTGATCAACAACAGCTCCAGCTGAGTCAATGATCCGAGGCCCTTGGCCCGGCGCCGCAGCGCATAGGACGGAAAGCACCGCGAGGTTATGGCGTCGATCGCACACTGGTACGACAACAGCGGACAGGTCTGCCCCGGTGCGGCTTCGGCGGGCAGGATCACCGTGGTCACCGTCGCCTCGGGGTTGCCGTTCATATCGGTCGTCCGGTACAGCAGCTGAGTCGCGGTGATGGATTGCGGAATCAGACCCAGAAACGCCAGCTCGACGTCACGTGATCGCAGTACCGTTCCGGGTTCGGCATGCTGGTAGCCCGCCGGTGCCTGATAAAAGGGATCGTCGCACGGCAGCAATGGGCGCACCTTGCGCTGCAACTCCTCATGCGAGGGTCGGCCGATCCATTCCGCGGCGCGCGCATCTGCCAGATTGCCGACGCTAACCATCGGGCTCCCTTCTCGGCCTTGGCGTCTCGCGCATCAATGTGTCCCGGACCAGGAGACAGCGCGACCAGCCCAGTCATAGTCAGGCGCCGGCACCTCAAACGGCGGCCAGCGCCTCTTAGCTACCTCTTATATAGCCTTACTCAGTTCTTATGCAACTTACGGCATCGTCGGTCGCTGGAGCGATAAGGAGGCGGCGTGCCGCTCGTCACAATCGGTGAGCTGGGCATTCAGATCCGGTGAGACCGCAATCCTTGGCGACACGCCGACCCGGAGAAGTTGCGGAAGCCGAAGCCGTCCTGCCCGAACTTTCAGGCTTGGCCGGGGGGCCGCAACGCGGCGAATTCGTCGGTGACCCTCAGCCGCGAATCGGTGAACCGGTACAGCGCCGCCGGACGGCCGCCGCTGCGCCCGGATTGGGCCACGGTACCGGTCTGGGTGATCACCTTGCGACGCGCCAGGACTCGCTGCAGGTTCGTGGCATCGACCTGATAGCCCAACGCGGCACCGTAGATACCGCGCAGTGTGGACAGCGCGAATTCTTTGGGAGCCAACGCGAACCCGATATTGGTGTACGACATTTTGGCGACGAGTCGGGCGCGGGCATGGGCGACCATAGGGCCGTGATCGAAGGCCATTGGTGGCAGGGAATTCACCGGATGCCAGCGGGTGTCGTCGGGCAACTCGGGGGTGGCGGGGGAGGGAACCAGCCCCAGGAAGGTCGACGCGATCACCCGAGTGCCCGGCACCCGATGCGGATTGGAGAACACGGCCAGCTGTTCGAGATGGGACAGTTCACGCAGATCGACTTTCTCGGCCAGTTGGCGGCGCACCGAGGTCGTCAAATCCTCGTCGTTGCGCAGCCGTCCCCCCGGAAGCGACCACGCGCCCTTTTGCGGGTCCTGGGCACGTTGCCATAAAAGCACGTTGAGCTGTGGTTTTTCGGCACTCGACTGTTGCTCCCGGCCGACGGTGATCATGCGAACCTGGAATACGACGGCCAGGACTTCATGCGCGGTGTTACCATGGGGCATGTTTTCGATTGTAAGTCGAAAACCTGCTGGCGTGAAAGGAGCCGCAGTGACGGTCTTGAGTCGCATGGACACGCTCGGCACTGGCATCACCGACATGACCGCTCGGATCACTGATACGCCAACCGGCTACACCGGGGTCGACGGTGACGCACAGTGGGCCGCCGAAGTGCGTCGACTGGCGCGATTGCGCGGAGCCACGATACTGGCCCACAACTACCAGCTGCCCGCCATTCAAGACGTCGCCGACCACATCGGGGATTCGCTGGCACTGTCGCGCATCGCCGCCGATGCGCCCGAAGACACCATCGTTTTCTGCGGGGTGCACTTCATGGCCGAGACCGCCAAGATCCTCAGCCCGCAAAAGACAGTGCTGATTCCCGACCAACGGGCCGGCTGCTCGCTGGCCGATTCGATCACTGCTGACGAATTGCGTGCCTGGAGGGCTGAGCACCCCGGCGCGGTCGTCGTCTCCTACGTCAACACCACGGCCGAGGTGAAGGCGCTCACCGATATCTGCTGCACCTCGTCGAACGCAGTCGACGTGGTGGCCTCCATCGACCCCGATCGTGAGGTGCTGTTCTGCCCGGACCAATTCCTCGGTGCACACGTGCGCCGCGTAACCGGTCGCCAGAATCTGCACGTATGGGCCGGCGAATGCCACGTGCACGCCGGGATCAACGGTGAAGAGCTCACCGACCAGGCGCGTGCCAATCCCGATGCCGAACTGTTCGTGCATCCGGAATGTGGCTGCGCTACCTCGGCGCTCTACCTTGCAGGAGAAGGCGCCTTCCCCCAGGAGCGGGTCAAGATTCTGTCCACCGGTGGGATGCTGGATGCGGCCCGCCAAACCCGTGCCCGCAAGGTGCTGGTCGCCACCGAGGTAGGAATGCTGCATCAACTGCGCCGGGCGGCGCCGGAAGTCGACTTCCGGGCGGTCAACGACCGTGCGTCGTGCAAGTTTATGAAGATGATCACGCCCGCGGCTTTGTTGCGTTGTCTGGTGGAGGGGGCCGACGAAGTCCATGTCGATCCCGACGTCGCGGCCGCGGGCCGGCGCAGTGTCCAGCGGATGATCGAAATCGGACAACCTGGCGGTGGCGAATGACGACCGCGCCTGCCTGGCGCGATGCCGTCGACGTCGTTGTGGTCGGTACCGGCGTGGCCGGCCTGGCCGCCGCGCTGGCGGCCCATCGCGCGGGCCGCAGCGTCGTGGTGCTCAACAAGGCGGCCCAGCTGGTCGGGGTGACCGCGACACACTACGCGCAGGGCGGCATAGCGGTGGTGTTGCCGAACACCGACGATTCCGTCGAGGCCCACGTCGCCGACACGCTGGCCGCGGGGGCCGGCTTGTGTGATGCCGGCGCGGTGTACTCGATCGTCGCCGATGGCTACCGCGCGGTTACCGAACTCGTCGGCGACGGAGCGCGATTCGACGAAACTTCGCCTGGCCGTTGGGCGCTCACGCGTGAAGGCGGGCACTCGCAGCGACGCATCGTGCACGCCGGAGGCGATGCCACCGGCGCCGAGGTCCAGCGGGCGCTCGACCACGCGGCCGGGGCGCTGGACATCCGCGGCAGCCATGTGGTCATGCGGGTGCTTCGCGACGACGCCGCGGTGACCGGCGTGTTGGTGCTCAGCCCGCGCGGCGTCGGCATCATCAGTGCTCCGTCGGTGATCCTTGCCACCGGCGGGCTGGGGCAGTTGTACAGCGCGACCACCAACCCCGACGGCTCCACCGCCGACGGCATCGCACTGGCGTTGTGGGCCGGTGTGGCGGTCAGCGACCTCGAGTTCATCCAATTCCATCCGACGATGCTCTACGCGGTAGGCAGCGGCGGCCGGTGCCCGCTGGTCAGCGAGGCGCTGCGCGGCGAAGGCGCGAAATTGCTCGACCGCCAAGGCCGTTCCATTACGGCAGGCGTTCATCCGATGGGTGATCTGGCGCCCCGCGATGTCGTCGCGGCGGCTATCGACGCCCGGATGAGGGCCACCGGCGACCCGTGCGTCTATCTCGACGCGCGTGGCATCGACGGTTTCGAATCGCGGTTCCCTACCGTCACCGCCTCGTGCCGCGCCGTCGGCATCGACCCGGTCCGCCGGCCCATCCCCGTGGTCCCGGGCGCGCATTACAGCTGCGGTGGCGTCGTCACCGACGTATTCGGCCAGACCGAACTACCGGGGTTGTTCGCCGCCGGTGAGGTTGCCCGCACCGGGATGCACGGCGCCAATCGGCTGGCCTCCAACAGCCTGCTCGAAGGCCTCGTGGTCGGCGGGCGGGCCGGAAGGGGTGCGGCCGCGCATGCGGCGGTAGTCGGACGGCGCCGCGCAAGCTTGCCTGAGCCGATCCTGCACACTGCCCCGGAGCGTGCCGAGCTGCAACGGGCGATGAGTCGGGAAGCATCGGTGGTGCGCACCGCCGACGGGCTGCGGCGGCTGTCCGGATCGCTGGCCGGACCGGTGCGCAGGGTCGCGGGCCGTCGGGACTTCGAAGACCTGTCGTTGGCGGTTGCCGCCCGCGTCGTGGCTGCCGCCGCCTTGGCGCGCACCGAAAGCCGCGGCTGTCATCATCGTGCCGAGTACCCGGATGCCACCCCGGAGCAGGCCCGCAGCATCGTGGTTCAGTTGGCCGATGACCACCACACGGTCGGTGTGCCGGCGTTAGCTGCGGTGGGCTGATGGTGCTGTCTGATCGGGAGCGGGATGCCGCTCGGGAGACCATTCGGCGCGGACTCGATGAGGACTTGAGCTTTGGGCCGGACGTCACCACGATCGCGACGGTGCCCGCCGGCGCGGTGGCCACAGCGTCGATGGTTCCCCGGGAAGTCGGCGTGATCGCCGGAGTGGACGTCGCCCTGATGGTGCTGGACGAGGTGATCGGCAACGGCGGATACCGGGTGCTTCACCGCGTCGATGACGGCGTGCGGCTACAGCCGGGCGAGCCGTTGCTGACTCTGCGGGCCGACGTACGCGGACTGCTGACCGCCGAGCGCACCATGCTCAACCTGATCTGCCACATGTCGGGAATCGCCTCGGTGACCGCGGCTTGGGTCGACGCGGTGCACGGCACCAAGGCCAAGATCCGCGACACCCGCAAGACCTTGCCGGGTCTGCGTGCGTTGCAGAAGTATGCGGTGCGCGTCGGCGGTGGCGTCAATCACCGGATGGGCCTGGGGGATGCGGCGTTGATCAAGGACAACCACGTCGCCGCCGCGGGATCGGTGGTCGAGGCGTTGCGGGCGGTGCGCACTGCCGCACCCGAGCTGCCCTGCGAGGTGGAGGTCGACTCGCTCGAGCAACTCGACGCGGTGTTGCCCGAAAAGCCCGAATTGATCCTGTTGGACAACTTCCCGGTGTGGCAGACCCAGATGGCGGTGCAGCGACGCGATGCACGCGCACCCACCGTGCTGCTCGAGTCGTCCGGCGGGCTCAGCCTGGAGACGGCGGCGACCTACGCCCGAACCGGAGTGGACTACCTGGCGGTGGGGGCGCTGACGCACTCGGTGCGCGTCCTCGATATCGGTTTGGATATTTAGGTCTAGCCGGACAGCAGGTTGCGCGCTGCCGGCTTGACGGCTTGTAGCGCGGCCGCATCACCGGCGACGCGGGACAGCATCAAGGCTCCCTCGATCAACGAAACCACCGCGAGCGCAACCGATTCCGCATCGGGGGCCGCCCAACCGTCGGCGTGAAGTCGCTCCGCGATCGCCGCACACCATCCTTTGAATGCGTGTGCGGAGGCTTCGCGTACCAGTGGGCTGGCGTGCACGGCCTCGGTGGCAATCGGCTCGATCGGGCAGCCGTCGCGATGGTCGCCGGCCAATCCCGCGACCAACAGGTCGACCCATTGGTCGACGACGTCAGCCACCAGGCGGTCGGTGGCCAGGAAGCTTCGCAGAAGTTGCTCGATGGCGGCCCCGGCGGTGTCGACGACCGCGGCGGCCAACTGTTGCTTGCCGTCGGGGAAGTGGTGGTAGAGCGACCCGGGTTTGACGCCGGCTTCGTCGAGGATCTGCTTCAGCCCGGTCGCTGCGTATCCCTGACGACGGAACAGCGTGGCGGCGGTACTGATCAACGCGGCACGGCTGTGGTCGGGTCTGGGCATGGGTAGAAAATACTTGACTATTCTTGAGTGATCACTCAAGAATAGCGGAATGAGACATTTGGTTTTCGAAGAGACCGGGCGATACGGATGGCGCGAGTCGCCGGACCCGGTGCTCACCACCCCGGACCAAGCGCTGGTGAGGCCCCTGGTCGTGGCCTGTTGTGACCTCGATATCGCGGTTGTCCACGGTCGGGCGCCGCTACCGCCCGGGTATGCGGTCGGTCACGAGGGGGTGGCCGAAGTCGTGGCGGTCGGTGACGGCGTCAGCGCCATCCGCGTGGGCGACCGGGTGGTGGTGCCCTTCCAGATCAGCTGCGGCACGTGCCGTGAGTGTCGTCGCGGCATGACGGGCTCGTGCAACTCGGTGCCGCTGATGGCGATGTACGGCTTGGGTCCGCTCGCCGGTCTGGATGGCGGTGGATTCATGGCCGACCTGGTGTCGGTGCCTTACGCCGACGCGATGCTGGTTGCGGTTCCTGCCAGCATCAATCCCAGCGATCTGATCGCCATTGCGTCGCTGTCGGACAACATTCCCGACGCCTGGCGCACCGTGGGGCCCTTCAAGGACGACTTGTCCGGGCTCGAGCCCGCCGACCGCCGGGTCTTGGTGGTCGGGCGGTTGTCGATCGGGCTGTACGCCGCGGCCTTCGCGGCGGCGCTGGGAGCTCACGTCGACTACGTCGACACTGACGTGCAGCGCCTCGCGGTCGCCGAAAAGCTCGGGGCAACCGTGCATGACCGGCCGAAGCCGGCCAAGGAGTGGGACCCGTATCCCGTCACGGTGCATACGTCGGCCGACCCGTCGGTGCTGGCCGCCACGCTGCGGGCCACCTGGCCGGACGGCGTATGCACCGACACCGGGATCTACTACCAACCCACGGTCGAGATGCCGTTGCTGTCGATGTACACCCGCGGCGTGAGGTTTGTGACCGGACGCGTCAACGCACGTGCCGTCATCCCGGAAATCCTGGACGTGATTGCCGGCGGCTGCGACCTGTCGCCCGCCGTCGATCGCGTCGTGGCCTGGGACGACGCTCCGTCGGCCTGGCCGGCGATGACCGGAAAGACCGTGTTCGCCCGGGCCTGATCGCGGCTTGCCCCGACCCTGTTCCGAGGGCGTCGGCCGTGACGCCGGATGCAGCCCGCATCCGTAACCCCGGAAGCACACTCAGCTGAGCTCAGGCGATGTCGGCGACGAATATCCCCATCCGACCCGCCTGCATGCGTGCCATGAACGGCAACCCCGTGCCGTCAGACCCGGCTGGCAGGATCCGCGGGTTGGTGATGTGCACCTGACGGCGGGTGAACAGCACATCGGCCTCGCCGGCAGCCAGCACGTTCTTGACCCAGTCGGTCTTACCGTGGCCCAGCGCGATCGCCAGTACGTTTCCCTTACGGTAGGCGGTCACGATGGTCCGGTACGACTTGCCGGATTTGCGGCCGCGGTGGGTGATGGTAGCCGCGCCGGGCAGGTAACGGGCGACCGGTTTGAGCGCGGGATTGATGTATTTGATCTGGAAGTTCTCAAACCAGGGCGGGAACACCATGGGGACGCCCGGCGCGTTGTTCGGGTGGTCCTTTGCCGACATGTTGGCTACCTTTCGCGAATGCGGACGGTGGAGCCGCTCTACCGGCACTGTACCGGCCGGATATCGACTTGAGTTGCTCTGGGACAATGGTCCACGTGACTACACCGCCCGCGCAGCTGGCCCGTATCGATCTGCGGGGAGCGGAGTTGACGGCGGCGCGGCTGCGGGCGGCGTTGCCGCGCGGCGGCGCCGACATAGAGGCCGTGCTGCCCAAGGTCCGGCCGATTGTGCAAGCAGTGGCCGAGCGCGGTGCCGAGGCCGCTTTGGACTTCGGCGAGTCGTTCGACGGCGTGCGCCCCGCGGCCGTGCGGGTACCGGATAGCGCGTTGGACTCCGCGCTGACTGAACTTGCATCCGAGGTACGGGAAGCGCTGCAGGTGATGATCGAACGGACCCGCGCGGTGCATGCCGACCAGCGGCGCAGCGACGTCACCACGACGCTGGGCCCCGGTGCGACGGTCACCGAGCGGTGGGTTCCGGTTCAGCGGGTCGGCCTGTATGTCCCCGGGGGCAACGCTGTTTACCCGTCGAGCGTGGTGATGAACGTGGTGCCCGCGCAGGTCGCCGGGGTCGACTCGCTGGTAGTGGCCAGCCCACCGCAGACCAGCTTCGGCGGACTGCCGCATCCGACCATCCTCGCGGCGGCCCGGCTGTTGGGCGTCGACGAGGTCTGGGCCGTGGGCGGAGCTCAGGCGGTGGCGTTGTTGGCCTACGGCGGCACCGACACCGACGGCGCTGAGTTGGTACCGGTCGACATGATCACCGGACCCGGCAATATCTACGTGACGGCCGCAAAGCGGCTGTGCCGCTCCCACGTAGGCATCGACGCCGAGGCGGGGCCGACCGAGATCGCCATCCTCGCCGACCACACGGCCGATCCTGCGCATGTCGCCGCCGACCTGATCAGCCAGGCCGAACACGACGAGATGGCCGCCAGCGTGCTCGTCACCCCGAGTCCGGATCTGGCCGACGCCACCGAGGCCGAAGTAGCCGCCCAACTGCAGACCACCCTGCACCGCGGCCGCGTAACGGCCGCGCTAAGTGGCTCGCAATCAGCGATCATCCTGGTCGACGATGTGGAGGCCGGCATCAAGGTCGTCAACGCGTACGCCGCCGAGCATCTGGAGATCCAGACCGCCGATGCGCCGCAGGTTGCCGGTCGGATACGTTCGGCCGGGGCCATTTTCGTCGGACCCTGGGCCCCGGTCAGCCTGGGCGACTACTGCGCCGGGTCCAACCACGTGTTGCCGACGGCCGGCTGCGCCCGGCATTCCAGCGGCCTGTCGGTGCAGACCTTCCTGCGCGGCATCCATGTGGTCGACTACACCGAAGCGGCGCTCAAAGACGTCTCCGGGCACGTGATCACCCTGGCCAAGGCCGAAGACCTGCCAGCCCACGGTGAGGCGGTACGGCGGAGGTTCGAGCGGTGACGGGCGCAGCCCAAGGGCCCACCCTTGACCAGCTGCCGCTGCGCGACGACCTGCGCAGTAAATCACCTTACGGTGCACCACAATTGGCGGTTCCGGTGCGGCTGAACACCAACGAGAACCCGCATCCGCCCACCGAGGCGCTGGTCGACGACGTGGTCCGGTCGGTGCGGGCGGCCGCCGTCGACTTGCACCGCTACCCTGACCGGGACGCGGTGGCATTGCGTCATGACCTGGCCGGCTACCTCACTGCGCAAACCGGCGTCCAGCTCGGCGTCGAAAACCTCTGGGCCGCCAACGGATCCAACGAGATCCTGCAGCAGTTGCTGCAGGCGTTCGGTGGGCCGGGGCGCAGCGCGATCGGTTTCGTCCCGTCCTATTCGATGCACCCGATCATCGCCGGCGGCACCCACACCGAGTGGATGGAGGCGGTGCGGGCCGACGACTTCAGCCTGGACATCGACGCCGCCGTGGCCGCCGTCGCCCGGCTAAGGCCGGATGTGGTTTTCATTGTCAGCCCCAATAACCCCACCGGACAAAGTGTTTCGCTGAGCGACCTGCGCAGGCTGCTCGACGTGGTGCCCGGGATCCTGATCGTCGACGAGGCCTACGGTGAATTTTCGTCGCAGCCCAGCGCGGTGCGGTTGGTGGCCGAGTATCCGAGCAAGCTGGTCGTCAGCCGCACCATGAGCAAGGCGTTCGCCTTCGCCGGCGGCCGGCTCGGGTACTTGGTCGCCACGCCGGCGTTGGTAGACGCGATGCTGCTGGTGCGGCTGCCCTATCACCTGTCCACGGTCACTCAGGCGGCGGCGCGCGCCGCGTTGCGGCACGCCGACGACACCCTGGCCAGTGTCGCCGCGCTGATCGCCGAACGCGAGCGGGTGTCAACCGCCCTGTCCGGCATGGGTTTCCGGGTCGTCCCGAGTGATGCCAACTTCGTGCTGTTCGGAAAATTCGCCGACGCGCCGGCCGCCTGGCGGCATTACCTGGATGCCGGGGTGCTGATCCGCGATGTCGGTATTCCCGGTTACCTGCGCGCCACCACCGGCCTGGTCGACGAGAACGACGCGTTCCTACGGGCGAGCGCGCGAATCGCTGCCACCGAACTGGTCCCCGCCACCAGCCCCGTAGGAGCGCCATGACCGCCCCCCCACCAGGCAACGCAACCCGCCGTGCCCGCATCGAACGGCGCACGCGCGAATCCGACATCGTCGTCGAACTGGATCTCGACGGCACCGGGCAGGTCGACGTCGACACCGGGGTGCCGTTCTACGACCACATGCTGACGGCGCTGGGCAGTCACGCCAGCTTCGACCTGACGGTGCGTACCACCGGCGACGTCCACATCGAAGCGCATCATAGTGTCGAGGACACCGCGATCGCGCTGGGCCAGGCACTCGGGCAGGCCCTCGGCGACAAGAAGGGTATCCGCCGCTTCGGAGATGCCTTCATCCCGATGGACGAGGCGCTGGCCCATGCCGCGGTGGATGTGTCCGGCCGGCCTTACTGCGTGCACACCGGGGAGCCGGATCATTTGCAGCACACCACGATCGCCGGCAGCTCGGTGCCGTACCACACCGTCATCAACCGGCACGTGTTCGAGTCGCTGGCGATGAACGCGCGCATCGCCCTGCATGTGCGCGTCCTGTACGGACGCGATCCGCACCACATCACGGAAGCCCAGTACAAGGCCGTCGCCCGCGCGCTGCGGCAGGCCGTCGCACCCGACCCCCGTACTTCCGGTGTGCCGTCCACCAAAGGTGTTCTGTGACAACGAAATCAGTTGTTGTCCTGGACTACGGCTCCGGCAACCTGCGGTCGGCCCAACGCGCGCTGCAGCGGGTCGGCGCGGCGGTGGAAGTGACCGCGGACGCCAAGGCGGCCGCGGCTGCCGACGGGCTGCTGGTGCCCGGCGTCGGGGCTTTCGAAGCGTGCATGACGGGCCTGCGCAAGATCGGGGGAGAGCGGATCATCGCCGAGCGGGTGGCGGCCGGGCACCCGGTGCTCGGCGTCTGTGTCGGCATGCAGATCATGTTCGCGCGCGGGGTCGAGTTCGGTGTGGAGACGCGAGGCTGCGGGCAGTGGCCCGGCGCGGTCACCCGGCTGGACGCCCCGGTGATTCCGCACATGGGGTGGAATGTGGTGAACGCCGCTGCGGGCAGCACGTTGTTCCAGGGTCTGGACGCCGACGCCCGGTTTTATTTCGTGCATTCCTATGCCGCGCAGCGCTGGGAAGGGCACCCGGGGGCGCTGCTGACCTGGGCTACCCACCAGGTACCGTTCCTGGCCGCCGTGGAGGATGGACCGTTGGCCGCCACCCAGTTTCACCCGGAAAAGAGCGGGGACGCGGGTGCGGCCGTATTGAGCAACTGGGTTGGGGAACTTTGAAGATGCCACTGATTCTGTTGCCCGCGGTCGACGTGGTCGACGGTCGTGCCGTGCGCCTGGTACAGGGCAAGGCCGGTAGTGAAACCGAGTACGGATCGGCCGTCGATGCCGCGTTGGGTTGGCAGCGCGACGGCGCCGAGTGGATTCACCTGGTCGACCTCGACGCCGCATTCGGGCGCGGCTCCAACCGCGCACTGCTCGCCGATGTGGTCGGCAGGCTCGACGTGCAGGTCGAGTTGTCCGGGGGTATCCGCGACGACGCTTCGTTGGCCGCTGCGCTGGCCACCGGGTGCGCCCGGGTAAACCTGGGCACGGCTGCGCTGGAAAACCCGCAATGGTGCGCCCGGGCGATCGCCGAGCACGGCGACAAGGTCGCCGTCGGCTTGGACGTCCACATCGTCGACGGGCGGCACCGGTTGCGTGGACGCGGCTGGGAGACCGACGGCGGGGACCTGTGGGAAGTACTGGAACGCCTTGATAGCCAAGGGTGTTCGCGGTTCGTCGTCACCGATGTCAGCAAGGACGGCACCCTGCGCGGTCCGAACCTCGACCTACTGCGGCAGGTCGCCGACCGCACCGCGGCGCCGGTGATCGCCTCGGGCGGGGTATCCAGTCTGGACGATTTGCGGGCCATCGCCACCCTTGCCGACCGCGGGGTTGAGGGCGCCATCGTCGGTAAGGCCCTCTACGCCGGGCGGTTCACGTTGCCGCAGGCGTTGGCCGCGGTACGGGAGTAGCCCTGCCATGGATCGGACTGCGCAGCTGACACCGCTGGTCGAGCAGGCATCGGCGATTCTGGATGCCGCGGTGCCGCGGTTTCTGGACGGGCACCGTGCCGATTCCGCGGTCCGCAAGAAGGGCAACGACTTCGCCACCGAGGTCGACCTGGCGATCGAGCGCCAAGTGGTTGAGGCGTTGGTGGCGGCCACCGGAATCGGCGTGCACGGTGAGGAATTCGGTGGCGCGCCCGTCGACACGCCCTGGGTGTGGGTATTGGATCCGGTGGACGGCACGTTCAACTACGCCGCAGGGTCGCCGATGGCCGCGATCTTGTTGGGTCTGCTGCACCACGGCGATCCGGTGGCCGGCTTGACCTGGTTGCCGTTCATCGATGAGCGCTACACCGCGGTCACCGGCGGCCCGCTGATGAAAAACGGTGTCCCACGGCCGCGGTTGGCGCCCGCCAAGTTGGCCGACAGTCTCGTCGGCGTCGGCACCTTCAGCGCGGATTCCCGGGGCCGATTCCCCGGGCGCTATCGGCTGGCGGTGCTGGAAAACCTGAGCCGGGTCTCGTCGCGGTTGCGCATGCATGGGTCGACCGGTATCGACCTTGTCTACGTTGCCGACGGAATCCTGGGTGGTGCAATAAGTTTCGGCGGCCACGTATGGGATCATGCGGCGGGTGTGGCTCAGGTGCGCGCCGCCGGCGGCGTCGTCACCAACCTGGCCGGCAAACCGTGGACTCCGGCAGCGCGTTCGGTGCTGGCCGCGGCGCCCGGCGTGCACGACGAGATCCTCGAATTGCTGCGCGGTACCGGGGAACCGGAGGACTACTGACATGTACGCCGATACCGGCCTTGCGGTGCGGGTGATCCCGTGCCTGGACGTCGACGGCGGGCGCGTGGTGAAAGGAGTCAACTTCGAGAACCTGCGGGATGCGGGCGATCCGGTGGAACTCGCCGCGGCCTATGACGCCGAAGGCGCCGACGAGCTGACGTTTCTCGACGTGACCGCGTCGTCGTCGGGTCGGGCCACCATGTTGGAGGTGGTGCGGCACACCGCCGAGCAGGTGTTCATTCCCCTCACTGTCGGCGGCGGGGTGCGTACCGTGGCCGACGTGGACGCGTTGCTGCGCGCGGGCGCCGATAAGGTCTCGGTCAACACCGCCGCGATCGCCCGCCCCGAACTGCTGGGTGATATGGCAAGGCAATTCGGCTCCCAGTGCATCGTCTTGTCGGTTGACGCCCGCACCGTGCCCGTCGGCTCACCCCCGACCCCGTCGGGCTGGGAGGTCACCACGCACGGCGGCCGTCGCGGCACCGGCATCGACGCCGTGGAGTGGGCTGCCCGCGGCGCCGACCTGGGAGTGGGGGAGATCCTGCTGAATTCGATGGACGCCGACGGCACCAAAGCCGGCTTCGATCTCGCGATGCTGCGCGCGGTTCGGGCCGCGGTCACCGTGCCGGTCATCGCCAGCGGCGGCGCCGGCGCCGTGGAACACTTCGCCCCCGCGGTCACCGCCGGAGCCGATGCGGTATTGGCCGCCAGCGTCTTTCACTTCCGGGAATTGACGATCGGGCAGGTGAAGGCCGCCATGGCCGCGGCAGGGATCACCGTGCGATGAGCCTCGACCCCGCGATCGCCGCGCGCCTCAAGCGCAACGCCGACGGCTTGTTCACCGCGGTCGTGCAGGAGCGCGGCAGCGGCGACGTGCTGATGGTCGCCTGGATGGACGACGACGCATTGGCGCGCACCCTGGAAACCCGTGAGGCCACCTACTATTCGCGGTCCCGCGGCGAACAATGGGTCAAGGGCGCGACCTCGGGGCACACCCAGCGCGTCCATTCCGTGCGCCTGGACTGCGACGGGGACGCCGTGCTGTTGACGGTCGACCAGGTCGGCGCAGCCTGCCACACCGGCGACCACAGCTGCTTCGACGCAGCGGTGTTGCTGGAGCCGGAGAGTTAGCGGGCAGCCACGTCGAGGCCGTTGGCGGCGGCCAGCGCCGCACGCGTCCATTCGTGCCGGAACACGGACGGCTCGATACGGTCGCGTCTGATGACCTCGACGTCGATGGCTCGTCCGGTGGTGACGGCCGCCGGCACCCGGAAGGAGAAGGCCGGGCCGTCGGTGGCGACCGCGAGCATGGCATCGGTGTCGGCGAAACCGTTGGTGCGCATGGTGTTTTCAGCCCACCTGGCCGGTTTGAGGCCGCCGAAGTCCTTGACGTAGACGACCCAGAGCCGGACACCGCGCTGGTTGTAGAGCTTGGTCAGGGCCCGGTCGACGACGGCGTGCTCGGCCGGGGTCAACACATTCGAATCGTCGGTGAGGTAGACGGACAACCGCAGCGCCGGCGTCGACGGAGGCGTAGCCCCACCGCTCGGTGACGCCGTCGACGGGGACTGGGCAGCGCTGCCCGGCTCGGCGGAGGGGCTGCGAAGCAATCGGACACCGAGAACCACCGCGACCATGACCAGCGCAACAGTGATCAGTGCCGCAATCAGGGTGGCCGGCTTGACCCGGCTACTGCTCGGGTTGGGCGATACCGCCGGGGAGGTGATGACCTGCGTCGGTAACTCCGTCGCCGCCGCGGGACTCGTCACGGGTGCGGGGCCCGTGGCGGGCCGGCCGGCAAGTGCGGCGGCGAAATCCGCGCACGTCGGGTAACGCTCGGCGGGGTCCTTGGCCAGCGCCTTGGCGATGACGCCATCGAGGTGGGCCAGTTCGGGTCGCCATGTGCTGATCGACGGCGGCGGCGACGACAGGTGCTGGCTGATGACCACCGCCGGATTCGAGTGCTGGAACGGAGCAGAGCCGGCCAGCAGGTGAAACGCGGTGCAACCCAACGCGTACTGGTCGGCCCGTCCGTCGAGATCGGCACCCTGCAGTTGCTCGGGTGCGCAATATGCGGTGGTTCCCATCAGCATGTTCGTCGCGGTCAGCCCGCTGATTTCGCCCAGCTGCCGGGCAATTCCGAAGTCGGCCAGCAGAATCCGGCGCCGGGGCATGGCTTCGCCCAGCAGAATGTTGGCGGGTTTCACGTCACGATGCAGCAGCCCGCGCGAATGGGCGTAGTCCAGTGCGTCGGCAACGGCCGAGATGATCTCGACGACGTCCGGGTGCGGCATCCCGGAGGGGTACCGGCTGCGCAGCAGTTGGGCCGCGTCGGTTCCCTCGACGTAGTCCATCGAGATCCACAGTTGTCCCTGAAATTCGCCGCGGTCGTGAATGCCGACGATGTGCTCGTTGTACAAGCTCGCGGCCAGATCGGCCTCGCGGTTGAAGCGCTGACGAAACTCGAGGTCACCGGTCAGTTCGCGGGGCAGGATCTTGAGAGCATCGCGCCGCGGCAGCCGGGGGTGCTGCGCCAGGTACACCTCGCCCATCCCGCCCGCGCCGAGCCGGCGCACGATGGTGTATCCGGCGAACAACTCGCCTTCACTGAGGCCTGCACTCTGGCCGGCGTTGGTCGGCATGTGAGCATGCTACTGAGGCGACGCTACGGACCACCGCGCTTGCCGGTAGCCGCCGTGCGAACAGCGTTGCGCCTGGCCGGCACGCAGCGACCGCTGATCGGTCGGCCGATGGCATCGGCAAGAATGGCGTTCGATGGTGAAACGCGTGCCCTGGAGCGTGGTAGCGCCGGTGCTTGCGTTTGTCGCGCTGACTTTGACGTGGGGCCAGAAAATCGGGCCACTGCTGGGCCTGCTGGAAGCGGTGCTGCTCGCGGGTGCGGTCCTGGCCGCGGTCCACCATGCCGAGGTGGTCGCGCACCGGGTCGGTGAGCCCTTCGGGTCACTGGTGTTGGCGATTGCGGTGACCGTCATCGAGGTGGCCCTAATCGTCACGCTCATGGCCTCCGGGGGGCACCAGACGGCCACGCTTGCCCGCGACACCGTGTTCGCCGCGGTCATGATTACCACCAATGGGATCGCCGGGTTGGCGCTGCTGCTTGGTTCCCGACGCTACGGCGTGACACTGTTCAACGACCAGGGCAGCGGCTCCGCGCTTGCCATGGTCACCACCTTGGCAACGTTGAGCCTGGTGCTGCCCACGTTTACCACCAGCAAACCGGGGCCGCAGTTTTCACCCAGCCAGCTCGCCTTCGCCGCGGTCGCCTCGCTGGGCCTATACCTACTTTTCGTGTTCACTCAAACGGTCCGGCATCGAGATTTCTTTCTGCCCGTCGCCCAAAAAGGCGCAGTCGATGACGACCGCCATGCAGATCCTCCGAGTACCCGTGTGGCACTGCGCAGTCTCGGGCTTCTGCTACTCGCGCTGGTGGCGGTGGTGGGTCTGGCCAAGGTGGAATCACCGATCATCGAGCGTGCCATCGCGGCGGCCGGCTTTCCGCCGTCTTTCGCCGGCGTGGTGATTGCCATGCTGGTGCTACTCCCGGAGACACTCGCTGCGGCACGCGCGGCGAGGCAAGGCCGCCTGCAGATCAGCCTGAACCTGGCGTATGGCTCCGCGATGGCCAGCATCGGGCTGACCATCCCGACAATTGCCCTGGCATCGCTCTGGCTGAGCGGCCCGCTCTTACTTGGTCTCGGTCCGACCCAGTTGGTGCTGCTGGTACTGACCGTCGCGGTCAGCATGCTGACGGTGGTACCGGGCCGGGCCACCAGGCTGGAAGGGGAGGTGCATTTGGTGTTGCTGGCCGCGTATCTATTTCTTTCGATCGTCCCGTGAAGCGCGTCAAGACCGCGCGCGCAGCGTCTCCAGTGCCTTGTCGGCGTGAGTGTCCATGCTGAATTCGCTGGAGATCACGTCGAGCACCGTGCGGTCGGTGTCGATGACAAAGGTGGTCCGTTTAACCGGCAGCAACTTGCCCAGCAGGCCCCGCTTGACGCCGAATTGGGTGGCGACGGTGCCGTCGGTGTCGGACAGCAGCGGGTAGTCGAAGTGCTGCATGTCGGCGAACTTGGCCTGCTTGTGGACGGGATCGGCGCTGATGCCGACCCGAATGGCGCCAACGGCGGCGAATTCTGCCGCCAAGTCGCGGAAGTGGCAGGCCTCCTTGGTGCAGCCCGGCGTCATGGCCGCCGGGTAGAAGAACAGAACCACCGGTCCGTCGGATAGTAGCGTACTGAGCTTGCGAGGCGAGCCGGTCTGGTCGGGAAGCTCGAAGTCGGCCACGGTGTCACCAGTATTCATGGCGGTCAGGCTACGCCGACCGGCCGACGCTGCTCGGCGAGGATCTCGACCGAGCGATGGTCGAGCAGATTTGTCGACGGGACCGCAGATAGCCGGGGGTCGCGGGGGATCGCGGTGGCGGTGCTGGATCGGCTCGCGGTTTGCGGGTCGACGGGGCTGGAGGCGTGGTCGGAAAACACTTCCGAAAAAGCCTGCGCCAGTTTGCTGACTACCGGGATATTGGGCCGCGATTGGCATAAAGTTCTGGTACCGAACTGCTCGCGTCAACTGGGAGCGCCGCGGCCGTCACCGTGAATTGGGGGGTCAGCCCGGGCAGGCCACCTGAGAAGGGACGGCTGTGATGAATTTTTCGGTATTGCCGCCGGAGATCAATTCGGCGCGGATGTTTGTCGGTGCAGGCCCGGGTCCGATGCTGTCGGCGGCGGCGGCCTGGGACGGGCTGGCCGCCGAGCTGCAGGCGGCGGCAACCTCGTTTTCGTCGGTGACCTCGGAGCTGGCGGGCGCCGCCTGGCAGGGGCCGGCGTCGGCGGCGATGGCAGCCGCGGCCGCACCCTACATGGGGTGGCTGACCGCGGCGGCGGTGCAGGCGGGCGGGGCTGCCGGGCAGGCCCGGGCCATGGTGAGCGCGTTCGAGGCCGCCCAGGCGGCCACGGTGCAACCGATCATGGTGGCGCTCAACCGCAATGCATTTGTGCGGATGGTGCTGACGAACTGGTTCGGGCAGAACTGCCTGGCGATCGCGGGCGCCGAGGCCGAGTATGAGCAGATGTGGGCCCAGGACGTGGCCGCGATGGCCGGCTATCACGGCTGCGCCTCGGCGGTGGCCGCGCGGCTGACCCCGTTCCAGCGGATGCTGCAAAGCCTGCCCGGCCAGGTCAGTGCGTCCGCCCCAGCGGCCGCCCCTGCGGGTCCGGACATCGCCTTGTCGATGTTCGGGACGACGCTGTTCCAGTCGGGCACGGCGCACGCCACCTCCGGTTTCGGGGGCGTTGCGCTTGCCGTCGGCGCCAACAGCAACGCCACCGCCAACACCACCATGCTCACCCCGGGCTTAGGTTCCTTTGCCACCGCCATCGGCAACAACAACACTGCCGTGGCCAACGGCACCCTGTGCACGGCAACCGTGTTGGGCAACTACAGCAATGCCACCGGGGGCTTCGGCGGGCTGGGCAGCACCGCCTTCGTCACCGGCGACCATTCTGGAGCTTCTGCCGGGTTCAGCAATCGCGACTTCGGCAACCTCGCCGCCGTCTCCGGTAACTACAGCTCGGCTCTTGCCGGGTCCGGCAGCGGCAACGCGGCCGTGACGTTCGGTAACGACAACACGGTGCGGGCCGGCGGCAACCCGGCTGTCGCCGGCGGCGCCACCAGCAACCTCAACCTTGGCTTCGCGCAGGGGAACAACAGCAATGTCATGGCCGGGACCCTTACCAATAACTCCAGCAACGCCAACGTCGCCGGCGTCTTCCTCGGAAACCACAGCCTTGCCAATGCTATCGACGGCAACGCCAACGTCGCAGCCGCCGTCTCCGCCACCAACGGCCACGCCCAAGCGGGCTCTGGCAACGCCAACGTTGCCGGCGTCTACGCCGGCACCGGCTGTTCCGCCCAAGCCGGCTCTGGCAACTTCAACGCGGCCGGGGTCTCGGGCCTGCTCCCGGGCACCAACAACCTCACGGCGAATGCCCTGGGAAGCTTGAAGACCACCTTCAAGTTCTTGCCGCCGGCATTGGACTTCCTCGGGCCGTAGGTTCGGTCAGGCCGCGCGGGCCCCGGCAAGCCAGCCCTTGCTCACCCGCGATACGACGGCGGACAGGCGGTGCGCCGAGCGCTGCGGTCCGATCCGGAGTTCCGCGTCGGCAGCGGTGTCTCCGGCGTTTCCTGACCGCGAGGTCAGGCCGGTGCTGATCTGCGAATCTGGTTGGATGGGTCGGTGCACGCCAACCTTGCAACCACGACCACGCGGGAGGATTTCCGCGTGCTGGCGGCAGAGCACCGGGTGGTTCCGGTGACCCGCAAGGTCTTGGCCGACAGCGAAACTCCGCTGTCGGCGTACCGCAAACTCGCCGCCAACCGGCCAGGGACGTTCCTGCTCGAGTCGGCCGAGAACGGCCGGTCATGGTCGCGATGGTCCTTCATCGGCGCCGGAGCGCCGACGGCATTGACGGTGCGCGGCGGCGAAGCGGTGTGGCTGGGCACCGTCCCGAAGGATGCCCCAACCGGAGGCGACCCGCTGGCCGCGCTACAGGCGACCCTCGACCTTCTTGCCACAGCGGCCCCGAGCCAGTCCGAGCCCGGGTTTCCGCCACTGTCGGGCGGTATGGTCGGCTTTTTCGCCTACGACATGGTGCGGCGCCTCGAGCGGTTGCCCGAACTCGCCGTCGACGATCTGCAGCTGCCGGACATGTTGCTGATGCTGGCCACCGATGTGGCGGCGGTCGACCACCACGAGGGCACCATCACGCTGATCGCCAACGCGGTGAATTGGAACGGCACCGACGAGCGGGTCGACTGGGCCTACGACGACGCGGTCGCGCGCCTGGACGTGATGACCGCGGCATTGGGTCAACCACTACCGTCGACGGTCGCCACCTTCAGTACGCCCGAGCCGCGATACCGTGCCCAGCGCACCGTCGAAGAGTACGGCGCGATCGTCGAGCATCTGGTGGAACAAATCGCTGCCGGCGAGGCCTTCCAGGTGGTGCCCTCGCAGCGCTTCGAGATGGACACCGACGTCGATCCGATCGATGTCTACCGAATCCTGCGGGTGACCAACCCGAGCCCCTACATGTATCTGCTTCAGATACCGAATAGTGCTGGCGCAATCGACTTTTCGATTGTCGGATCCAGTCCCGAGGCGCTGGTCACCGTCCATGAGGGCCGAGCGACGACCCACCCCATCGCCGGGACGAGGTGGCGCGGAAACACCGACGAAGAGGATCAGTTACTGGAAAAGGAGTTGCTGGCCGACGACAAAGAACGGGCCGAGCACCTGATGTTGGTCGATTTGGGCCGCAACGACCTCGGTCGAGTCTGTACGCCGGGCACCGTTCGGGTCGAGGATTACAGCCACATCGAACGCTATAGCCACGTCATGCACCTGGTGTCGACGGTGACCGGTCTGCTAGACCACGGTCATACCGCCCTGGACGCGGTGACCGCCTGCTTCCCGGCCGGCACGCTTTCGGGTGCGCCCAAGGTGCGGGCCATGGAGTTGATCGAAGAGGTGGAGAAGACTCGCCGCGGTCTCTACGGCGGCGTGGTGGGTTACCTCGACTTCGCCGGCAACGCTGACTTCGCGATCGCCATCCGCACCGCGCTGATGCGGAACGGCACCGCCTACGTCCAGGCCGGTGGCGGCGTGGTGGCCGACTCCAATGGACCCTACGAATACAACGAGGCCCGAAACAAAGCGCGGGCGGTGCTCAATGCGATTGCCGCCGCCGAGACGCTGGCCAGTCCGGACTGCGGCCCGGCGTCGACCCGGGGCGTGGAGCGGCCCGATCCAGGCCCGATCAAGGTATGCGGCGGTGACTGATGCCGGGCCGGGCCGGTCCCGCCGGCTGACCAGTCGGCTGATGATCGGGATGGCCCAGTTATTGCTGGTGATTGCCGCCGGGGCGCTGTGGGCGGCGTCGCGGCTGCCGTGGGTTGGCATTCGCTCGTTCGACGGGCTGGGGCCGCCCCGGCAGGTGATATTGACCGGTGCGACCTGGTCGACTGCGTTGCTGCCGGTAGCGATGTTGCTGTTGGCCGCGGCGGTGGCGGCACTCGCAGTGCGCGGTTGGCCGCTGCGGGTGCTGGCCGCTCTGCTGGCGGCAACGAGCTTTGCGGTCGGCTATCTCGGCATCAGTCTGTGGGTGATTCCCGACGTCGCGGCCCGTGGCGCCGAGCTCGCGCATGTCCCGCTGACGGCCCTGGTTGGCAGCGGACGTTACTACTGGGGTGCTGCGGTGGCGGTGGGCGCTGCGGTGTGCATCCTGATGGCCGCCGCGGTGCTGCTGCGCTCGGCCTCGATTGCCGGGTCGGCTCATCCGGGCCCCACAAAGTACGCCGGACCTGCGGCGCGCCAGGCTACGGCGCGCCGCGACGACGACGGACCCATGTCGGAACGAATGATTTGGGATGCCCTTGACCACGGTGTCGACCCGACCGACCGACCGCAGGGGTCTGACACCGAGGGTCGGTGACGAAGCGCGCGCCGAGGGCCGCTACCCTTCATGAACGTCATCGCAATCGGCTGCGGGGCGCGGGTCACGGTGGTGACGGTTGGAGACCGTTGGGGTCCGTTGGGGTCCGTTGGGGTCCGTTGGGGTCCGTTGGGAAAGGAAACAGCAGGCATGAGTCCGGCAACCGTGCTTGACTCCATCCTCGAGGGAGTCCGGGCCGACGTAGCCGCGCGCGAAGCACGTATCAGCCTGCCGGAGATCAAGGCTGCCGCGGCCGCGGCGCCACCGCCGCTTGACGTGATGGCCGCGCTGCGCGCCCCGGGTATCGGGGTGATCGCCGAGGTCAAGCGCGCCAGCCCGTCGGCGGGCTCGCTGGCGACCATCGCCGATCCGGCGAAACTGGCTCGGGCCTACGAAGACGGCGGCGCCCGCATCATCAGCGTGTTGACCGAGGAGCGGCGGTTCCACGGTTCCCTCGATGATCTCGACGCGGTACGTGCGGCTGTCTCGATTCCGGTGTTGCGCAAAGACTTTGTCGTGCAGCCCTATCAGATTCACGAGGCGCGTGCGCACGGCGCCGACATGCTGTTGCTCATCGTTGCCGCACTCGACCAGTCGGCGTTGGTATCGATGCTGGACCGCACCGAATCACTCGGTATGACCGCGCTCGTCGAAGTGCACACCGAGCAGGAAGCCGACCGGGCGCTGAAGGCCGGCGCCAAGGTCATCGGCGTCAACGCCCGCGATCTCACGACCCTGGAGGTTGATCGGGACTGCTTCGCGCGAATCGCTCCCGGGCTGCCCAGCAACGTGATCAGGATCGCCGAATCGGGGGTCCGCGGCACCGGTGACCTGCTGGCGTACGCCGGCGCGGGCGCTGATGCGGTGCTGGTCGGTGAAGGTCTGGTGAAAAGCGGAGACCCTCGTGCGGCGGTCGCCGATCTGGTCACCGCGGGCACCCACCCGTCCTGCCCGAAGCCGGCTCGTTAGTCGTTGATGACCCGCGTGCACCTCGAGCGTCGGTGATGGCAGATCTATCTCGCCCGGACCTTCCGCGCACGAGTGCTGCCATTGCCGAACGGACCAGCCACGATCCTGATTCCGGCGGTCATTTCGGGGGCCCCGGTGGGTATGGTGGCCGCTATGTTCCCGAGGCGCTGATGGCGGTGATCGAGGAGGTCACCGTCGCCTACGAGAAGGAACGCGTCAACCAGGACTTCCTGGACACCCTGGACACGTTGCAAGCCAACTATGCCGGCCGTCCGTCGCCGCTGTACGAAGCAACCCGACTCAGCGAACATGCCGGGTCAGCACGACTGTTCTTGAAGCGAGAAGACCTGAACCACACGGGTTCTCACAAGATCAACAACGTCCTCGGCCAGGCGTTGCTGGCCCGCCGGATGGGTAAGACCCGGGTGATCGCCGAGACGGGCGCCGGGCAGCATGGGGTGGCCACCGCCACCGCATGTGCGCTGCTGGGCCTGGAGTGCGTCATCTACATGGGTGCCGTCGACACCGCGCGCCAGGCCCTCAACGTGGCCCGGATGCGACTGCTCGGGGCGCAGGTAGTTTCCGTGCAGACCGGTTCCCAGACGCTCAAGGACGCCATCAACGAGGCGTTCCGGGATTGGGTCAGCAACGCCGACAGCACGTACTACTGCTTCGGCACGGCCGCCGGGCCGCATCCCTTCCCCACCATGGTGCGCGACTTTCAGCGGATCATCGGTATGGAGGCGCGCGTCCAGATCCAGGACCAGGCGGGCAGGTTGCCGGATGCGGTGGTGGCGTGCGTGGGCGGCGGGTCCAATGCGATCGGTATCTTTCACGCATTCCTCGACGATCCCGGGGTGCGATTGGTCGGATACGAGGCGGCCGGTGACGGTGTCGAGACCGGTCGGCACGCGGCAACATTCACCGGAGGTTCGCCCGGAGCCTTTCAGGGCTCCTACTCCTACCTGTTGCAGGACGAAGACGGCCAAACCATCGAATCGCATTCGATCTCAGCAGGTCTGGACTATCCCGGCGTCGGCCCCGAACATGCATGGCTCAAGGAGACCGGACGCGTCAGCTACCAACCGATCACCGATTCCGAGGCGATGGAGGCGTTCGGTCTGCTGTGCCGGACGGAAGGCATCATTCCTGCCATCGAATCCGCGCACGCGGTGGCCGGTGCGCTCCAGCTGGGGGCTGAATTGGGAAGGGGCGCAGTCATTGTGGTGAATCTGTCGGGGCGTGGCGACAAGGACGTCGAGACAGCCGCCAGATGGTTCGGCCTGCTGTCACCCGGCGCCGACGCGGACAGGTCCGTTTGACGATGACTGTCGAGCAGTGTGAAACGAGCAAGCTGGGGCCGCTTTTCGAGTCGTGCCGGGCGGCTGGTCGTGCGGCGTTGATCGGCTATCTGCCCACCGGCTATCCCGACGTGCGCACGTCGGTGGAAGCCATGACTGCGCTGGTCGAATCTGGTTGTGACATAGTCGAAGTCGGCGTCCCGTATTCGGACCCGGGTATGGACGGACCCACCATCCAGCGGGCTACCGAGGCGGCTTTGCGTGGGGGAGTGCGGGTCCGGGATACGTTGGCCGCGGTAGAGGCGATCAGCCGGGCCGGTGGCAATGCCGTGGTGATGACGTACTGGAACCCGGTGCTGCGCTACGGAGTCGATGCGTTCGCCCGGGACCTGGCCGCGGCCGGCGGGCGGGGCCTCATCACTCCCGACCTGATTCCCGACGAGGCGCAGCCCTGGTTCGCCGCATCCGACGAACATCGACTGGACCGCATCTTTCTGGTGGCGCCGTCATCGACGCCCGAACGATTGGCAATCACGGTCAAGGCGTCGCGTGGGTTCGTCTATGCGGCGTCGACGATGGGGGTGACCGGGGCGCGCGATGTGGTTTCACAGGCCGCGCCCAAGCTGGTGGGGAGGGTGAAGGCAGTGTCGGACATACCGGTCGGGGTCGGGTTGGGGGTGCGGTCACGAGAACAGGCCGCGCAGATCGCAGGTTACGCCGACGGTGTCATTGTCGGCTCGGCCTTGGTGTCGGCACTGGGTGCCGGCTTGCCGAGGCTGCGTGCACTGACGGAGGAACTTGCCGCCGGGGTACGGGAAAGGGCGGCCTCATGACTACGACGTTGCTCGCATACATCCCCAGCCCGCCGCGCGGCGTCTGGCATCTCGGGCCGCTGCCCATCCGCGCTTACGCGCTGTTCATCATTACCGGCATCATCGTGGCCTTACTGATCGGCGACCGACGCTTTGTGGCCCGCGGCGGTGAGCGGGGCGTGATCTACGACATCGCGCTGTGGATGGTGCCTTTCGGCTTGATCGGCGGCAGGCTCTACCACCTGGCCACCGATTGGCGGACATATTTCGGCCACGGTGGCGCCGGGTTTGCCGCGGCACTGCGAATCTGGGATGGCGGCTTGGGCATCTGGGGGGCGATCGCCCTCGGCGCCGTCGGGGCGTGGATCGCCTGTCGGCGCCGCGGAATTCCGCTGCCGGCTTTCCTGGACGCGGCTGCTCCCGCAGTCGTGTTGGCGCAGGCTATCGGCCGGCTCGGAAATTACTTCAATCAAGAGCTTTACGGCCGCGAGACCACAGTGCCGTGGGGACTGGAGATCTTCTACCGGCGCGATCCCGCCGGATTCGTCGACGTTCATTCCCTCGACGGTGTCTCGACCGGGCAGCTCGCGGTCGTCGTGCACCCCACGTTCCTCTACGAATTGCTTTGGAACGTACTGGTATTCGCGATGCTGATCTATCTGGATCGGCGTTTCACGATCGGGCATGGGCGACTGTTCGGGCTTTACGTCGCGCTTTATTGCGTCGGGCGATTCGGAGTCGAGCTGATGCGTGACGATACCGCCACACACATCGCCGGAATCCGGATCAATCTGTTCACATCGACTTTCGTGTTCATCGGCGCCGTGGTGTATGTGATCTTGGCGCCGAAGGGCCGCGAGGATCCGGCCACGGTGCGTGGCACCGCCGTGGTCGGCGAGGAAGCGGCCGAGTCTGAGGAACCGGCCGAGCCTGAGGCCGAGGTCGTGGCTGTGGCTTCGGGCTCGGCGGCTGTCACCGCAGTCGCTGGGGCTGCCGGCGCCGAAGACGACGAACCGACTGAGTCGGCGGAAACACAGCGAGCTGGCGAACTCGCCGAGCCGCACACCCTGAAGGCCCCGGCCGCGGCGTCCGAGGACGGCGCAACCGAGGCTCGAGAAGCGGAGACCGAGGAGCCGGAAACCGGTCCGGAAACCGGTCCGGAAACCGGTCCGGAAACCGGTCCGGAAACCGGTCCGGAAACCGGTGAGGTAGCGGCCGAGGTGGCCCCCCAGGCCGAAGATGCCGAGGCTGAGCCGGCAGAGGCTGAAGAAGCCGAAGTGGCCGAGGCTGAGCCGGCAGAGGCTGAAGAAGCCGAAGTGGCCGAGGCTGAGCCGGCTGAGGCCGAAGACGCCGAAGTGGCCGAGGTCGAGTCGGAGCCTGCGCCCGAGGAGCCTGAGGTCGACGAAGCTCGAGCCGAAGAATCGGAGGTCGTTGTCGACGAGTCTGAGGCCGAGTCGGCAGCCGACGAGGCTGAGGCCGCACAGGCTGAAGGCGAATCGGACATCGGGGAGCCAGAGCTTGCTGTGCCAGCCGTGACCGAAACCGAGGCGGAAGAGTCCGAAGTCGAAGAGCCTGAAGCAGCTTCCGCCGACGCCGCTGACGAAGCTGAGCCGGCGGAGGCTGAAGCTCCCGAGGCTAAGGTCGGCGAGGCTGAAGCTCCGGAGGTTGAAGCCGCGGATGCGCAGACCCCGGAGGTTGAACCCTCGGAGGTTGAATCCGAAAAGGCCGAGTCGCAGGCCGCAGACACCGAAGCGGCAGATGCCGCAGACACCGAAGCGGCAGACACCGAAGCCGAAGAGGCCGAGGCCCAAGAGCCAGCGGCCCAAGCGCAGGCTTCGGAGCCTGACGCGGAGGACACCACCGCGCCGAAGGCGGCGGAAGAGGATACTTCCGGTGGTGCTGACGACCAGGATGCCGACCGGGATGATCACCAGGATGGCGACCAGGCACCGCCCGTTCCCAGTGCGCAGACGTCGGACAGCACCGGCTCGACACGGCAGGGCTGGCGGGCTCGGTTACGTAACCGGCGACAGCGGTCGGGACGGTAGCCGCCGGCGCGGTCCGGCACCGGCGGCTCGGGCGCAGACCCACTGAATCTGGCATGCTGAAGCGGTGACTGACCAGTCGTGGGCTGCGCAGCCCGGTTCACCGGAGCAGCAACCGGGATATCCGCCGCCTTTTCCGCCGCCGTACTATCCGGAATACTCCCGGCCCGGCGGCTACTACGGCCCGGCAGCGGACCCGTCGGCTCCCTTCGGTCGGCATCCTGTTACCGGGCAACCACTTTCGGACAAATCGAAGACGATCGCGGGGCTGTTACAGCTGTTGGGGCTGTTCGGCATCGCCGGTATCGGCCGAATCTACCTCGGGCACACCGGGATGGGCATCGCGCAGCTGCTCGTCGGTTGGCTGACGTGCGGGGTCGGCGCCGTGATCTGGGGCGTCATCGACGCGGTGCTGATCCTGACTGACAAAGTCAGCGACCCGTGGGGTCGCCCATTGCGCGATGGAACCTGATCGGCCCGCCACAGCATCGGGGGCGCGCGGTAAGCACGCTCGGCGGCTTCGTCATCTCTACGGCGCCGCGGGCTCGGCCGTGCTGTTGGCCGGCGCATTGGGCTACGTCGGCGTGGTCGATCCGCACCGCAGCCACTCGCTGTACCCGCAATGTCCGTTCAAGTTGCTCACCGGCTGGAATTGCCCCGCGTGCGGTGGACTGCGGATGACGCATGACCTGCTGCACGGTGATGTCGCGGCCGCCATCAATGACAATGTTTTCGTGGTTCTCTTGTTGGCCGGCATCCCCATGATTGCCGGTTGGATGCTGCTGCGCCGCCGTAATGGCCAGTCGTGGCTGCCCGCGCCCGCGATCATCACCCTTGCGGTGGCGACGGTGGTGTGGACCGTGCTGCGAAATCTGCCTGGTTTCCCGTTGGTGCCAACCGTTCTGGGCGGTTGACCTCAGCCGGCGCCGGCCCGGTAGCTCAGTTGCCGAAGCCCGAAAGCGGGCCCGGGCCGCCAGGAGCCGCGCTAAGCCGACTGGCGGCAAAGGCCACCCCCTGCTCCACCACCAGCCCGTCGCCTGCGTACGCGTCATGGGCGGCGAAGTTCAGGCCGTCGGAGCAAACCGGATCCTCCGGTTCGCATACCTTGATTGTCTTGGCCTGATACGCGGGACCGATAGCGACCGGGGGCTGGCCGAGGAAGTCCATCGCCCGGTGGTTCGGCAACCCGAACAACACCACCGCGGCGACGTGATCAGCCACCTCGGGCGCCAACGGCTTGGGCACGCTGGCGGGATCGACACCATCCGGCACCGCGGCCGAGGTGACAAAGCCCATCACCGCCGCTCCCTGCGAATATCCGCCGAGGACCATTTTCGTCTGGGGGCAGCTGCCCGCCATGGAAACGACATGAGCACTAGCGTCTCGGATACCGTCGATCCCGGTATCCCACTGGTCACTGGCCGGGTAGTTGACCGGATATACGCCGAACGTCTTGCCGCCGAGTCGCGAGCGCAAGGAGTCGACAAATGCCTGCCCCGTGGGGCCGACACCCGGAGCCTCACCGGTACCCCGGGCGAACACCACCTCGACGTCGGGGCAGGGCTCGGCGGACGCCGCCGGGACCACAAACCCGGGAAGGACGGAGGCGCTGATACCCCACGCGGTGACAATTGCGGGACCAAGGATTCGGACGACGGGAGAAGCAATCACGGCGCGGTAGGTGTCCATACGAGGAGTTTCTCAAATTGGCAAATTTTCGGCACCTTTTGCACGCGGAAAGTTGCCGGCGTACGGCGATCGACGGGCCGGCGCCGCCGCAGCCGCTCTGTGTTCGCATCGCGCGGAGAGTGGGCGCGCACACCCGCATTGCTACGCCCGCGGTCGGCTGTGGTCCGATCCGCGGGTATCGGCGAGGCGCACCGAAGGCACATGACCGCGACTATGCTTTGTCGTCGTGACAAGACGCGGGAAGATCGTCTGCACTCTCGGGCCGGCCACCCAATCGGACGACATGGTCAGAGCGCTGGTCGAAGCCGGAATGGACGTCGCCCGAATGAACTTCAGCCACGGCGACTACGCCGATCACGAGGCCGCCTACAAACGAGTGCGGGCAGCCTCGGATGCCACCGGGCGTGCCGTTGGCCTGCTCGCCGACCTACAAGGCCCGAAGATCAGGTTGGGGCGCTTCGCGAGCGGGCCAACCTATTGGGCTGATGGTGAAACGGTCCGGATCACCGTCGGAGACTGCGACGGCTGCCACGACCGGGTGTCCACCACCTACAAGAGGTTGGCTCAGGACGCCACAGCCGGTGACCGCGTGCTGGTCGACGACGGCAAAGTCGGGTTGGTGGTCGATCACGTCGACGGCGACGACGTGGTGTGCACTGTCGTCGAGGGCGGCCCGGTCAGTAACAACAAGGGAATCTCCCTGCCCGGCATGAGTGTTTCCGCTCCCGCGTTGTCGGAGAAGGACATCGAGGACCTGACATTCGCGCTGAACCTGGGCATCGACATGGTGGCGCTCTCCTTCGTGCGCTCGCCCTCTGATGTCGAACTCGTCCACGAGGTGATGGACCGGATCGGCCGGCGGGTGCCGGTGATCGCCAAGTTGGAAAAGCCCGAAGCCATCGACAACCTCGAGGCCATCGTGCTGGCCTTCGACGCCGTCATGGTGGCGCGTGGTGATCTCGGGGTCGAGCTGCCGCTGGAAGAGGTTCCGCTGGTGCAGAAGCGAGCCATCCAGATGGCGCGGGAGAACGCCAAGCCGGTGATCGTGGCGACCCAGATGCTGGACTCGATGATCGAGAACTCGCGGCCGACCCGCGCCGAGGCCTCCGACGTCGCCAACGCGGTGCTCGACGGCGCCGACGCGCTGATGCTGTCCGGTGAAACGTCGGTCGGCAAGTATCCGCTGTTGGCGGTGCGGACCATGTCGCGGATCATCTGTGCGGTCGAAGAGAATTCGACTGCGGCCCCGCCGCTGACGCATGTGCCGCGCACCAAGCGGGGCGTGATCTCCTACGCCGCCCGCGACATCGGCGAGCGACTGGACGCCAAGGCCCTGGTCGCTTTCACCCAATCCGGCGACACGGTGCGACGGCTGGCCCGCCTGCACACCCCGCTGCCGCTGCTGGCCTTCACCGCCTGGCCCGAGGTGCGCAGCCAGCTCGCGATGACCTGGGGCACCGAGACATTCATCGTTCCGAAGATGGAGTCCACCGACGGCATGATCCGCCAGGTCGACAAGTCGCTGCTGGAACTCGGGCGCTACAAACGGGGCGACTTGGTGGTCATCGTCGCGGGTGCGCCTCCGGGCACGGTCGGTTCCACCAACCTGATCCACGTGCACCGGATCGGTGAGGACGACGTTTAGTTGTCCGACTTTGACGAACTGCTGGCGGTGCTGGATCTCCGCCGGGTCGCCGACGACCGGTTCATCGGATCTCATCCCAGCAAGAACCCGATGCGCACCTTCGGCGGGTTGCTGGTGGCGCAGTCGTTCGTCGCCAGCACCCGCACGTTGACCCGCGAAGAGCTACCGCCCAGCGCGCTCTCGGTGCATTTCATCAACGGGGGTGACACCACCAAGGACATCGAATTCCATGTGGTGCGGTTGCGCGACGAGCGGCGGTTCGCCAACCGGCGCGTCGACGCGGTACAGGACGGCACGTTGCTGTCTTCGGCGATGATCTCCTACATGTCCGGCGGTCCCGGGCTCGAGCACGCCGTGGATCCGCCGGAGGTGGACGAGCCGCACACCCGGCCACCCATCGGCGAGCTGTTGCGCGGCTACGAGGCCACCGTCCCGCACTTCGTCAACGCGTTGCAACCGATCGAGTGGCGCTATACCAATGATCCGTCCTGGGTGATGCGGGAGAAGGGCGATCGGCTTCCTTACAACCGGGTCTGGCTCAAGGCGCTGGGCGCGATGCCCGACGACCCGGTGCTGCACACCGCGACGATGCTGTATTCCTCAGACACCACGGTGTTGGACTCGGTGATCACCACCCATGGGCTGTCGTGGGGCTTCGACCGGATTTTCGCCGCCTCCGCCAACCACTCGGTGTGGTTTCATCGGCAGGTCGACTTCGACGACTGGGTCCTGTATTCGACCTCGTCGCCGGTGGCCGCGGATTCGCGCGGGCTGGGTACGGGTCATTTCTTCGACCGCGGCGGGCGACTCATCGCGACCGTGGTGCAGGAGGGCGTCCTGAAATACTTTCCCGCGGCCCGCCGATAGACAGGTGGGGTAACCGCAGGACAACCGCCGGTTTCGGCTCGACCAGGCCGCGCTCAGGCGTACCGTTCCTGGTAGCGGGTACCCTTCCGGCAGCTGAGAGGCAGGTCAGCGGGAGGTGAGCGTGAACGAACCGTCGGTTGATGTTGCGCCGCGGGTCCGCGCCCGCGAACGCGTCGTCGTCCATGTCGATTCACTCATGGCTCGCTTTGTCGGCGCCCTGGCGGTGTTCTGCGCGGCGTGCTGGCTGATTGCCCTGCTCGCACACAACTACCGGCACGAGGATTGGCAGGCAGCCGGGCGGCTGAGTTGGTCGCTGACGATGCTGGCGGCCGTCGCCTTGATCGCCCGGGGCATCTTCCTCGGGCGTCCGGTCACGGCCATGCATGCGGCTGCGGCCGCGCTATTCCTGGTCGCGGGGCTGGGCCTGCATGTGCTGTCGTTCGATCTGGCCGGTGAGATGCTGATCGCCGGATCGGGGTTGGTGTTGATGTGGCCGACGTCGTCGCACCCGCGGCCCGGCGCCTTACCCCGGGTGTGGGCCTTGATCAACGCCACCAGCGAGGATCCGTTGGCGCCGTTCGCCATGCAGGCGGACAAGTGCTACCACTTCAGCGCGGCCGGCACGGCGGCGCTGGCATACCGGACGCGGCTGGGCTTTGCGGTAGTCGCCGGGGATCCGATTGGTGAGGAATCGCAGTTTCCCGAGCTGGTTGCCGACTTTGCCGCCCTGTGTCATGCGCGGGGTTGGCGGATTGCGGTGCTGGCCTGTAGTGAGCGACGGCTGAGTTTATGGACCGATCCCGCCGTGCCGGGACGGTCGCTACGGGCGGTACCCATCGGGCGAGACGTCGTCATCGATGTCCCCAACTTCGCGATGGTGGGCCGCAAGTTCCGCAACCTGCGTCAGGCCGTCAAGCGGACCCATAACGCCGGCATCACCACCGAGATCGTGGCGGAGCAGGAACTCGACGACAACCAGCGCGCCGAACTGACCGAGATGCTGCTGGCGTCACCCAAGGGGGCGCGCACCGACCGCGGCTTCTGCATGAGCCTGGACGGCGTACTGGAAGGCAAATACCCAGGCGTTCAGCTGATCATCGCCAGGGACGCTTCGGGGCAGGTGCAGGGCTTCGACCGATTCACGACCGCGGGCGGCGGCAGTGATTACTCCCTCGACGTGCCGTGGCGGCGCCGTGGTGCCCCGAACGGGATCGACGAGCGGCTCAGCGTCGACATGATCACCGCCGCCAAAGAGGCGGGCGCGCAGCGGCTCTCGCTGGCGTTCGCGGCGTTCCCGGAGATCTTCGACGCGGCGCACCGGAGCCGGCCGCAACGGCTGTTCTATCTGCTGATCCATCTGCTTGACCCGTTCATTTCCCTGGAGTCCTTGTACCGGTACCTGTGTAAATTCCACGCATTGGACGAACGGCGCTATGCGCTGGTCTCGTTGACCCAGATCGTTCCGCTGCTGCTGGTGCTGCTCTCCCTGGAATTCATGCCGCGGCGCCGAGGACTACCCGAAGGGTCACGCCGGTGAGCCGACGCTGAGTCGAGCACAGTCAATATCGTCGGGCAGGTGGTGGGTGGCCACCACAACCGTCCTGTCGCCCAGAATCGGTCCGGGGCCGGGCACCAGCAAATCGCGCAACACGGCCTCGGCGTCGGTCGCGTCAAGGTGCTCGGTTGGCTCGTCCAGCAGCACAATTCGGGCGGGGGAGAGCACCGCCCGCGCGAGCAGCAGCCGTCGGCGTTGTCCTGCTGAAAGTCCTTGCGCGCCACCGATCAACATGGTCGACAAGCCCTCGGGCAGGCCCGCTAGCCAACCGCCGAGGCCGACTTTCGCCAGGGCGGCCGTCAATTCGTCGTCGCTGCAATCGCCGCGGACGACCAGTAGGTTGTCTCGTACGGTGGTGGCGAAGACATGTGCGTCTTCGGCGAAAAAGGTGACGGCTCTTCGCAGTCCGGCTTCATCGAAGCGGCTCAGGTCGATTTCATCCAAGAGCACCCGGCCGTGTAGTGGCGGCAGCAGCCCGGCCAGCGTCATCAGCAGTGTCGTCTTGCCGGAACCGCTGGGGCCGGTTACGGCAAGCCGGGTGCCCGGTGACAAGTCGACCACTGCCCGGGCTGCCTGCGCCTGGACGTGACCGAACCACACATCGGCGGCCAGCCGGCCGGTGTTCGCGGGCCCCGCTGGTGTTGCGGCGGCCTCGGCGAGGCGGTCGGGCGGAGCCAGGTCGAGCAGCCGACGCGCCGCGATACGGGACCGGGTCAGCTGGACCGCGGCCGCCGGCAGTGCGGTCGTCGCCTCGAAGGCCGACAACGGCAACAACATCAACACGGCCAGCGTCGTCGGCGCCACCGTGGGAGCCATGCCGATCGCCGCCACCACCGCACCCAACACGCTGATCCCGATCGCCGCGGTCGGTATCGCCTCGGCGATCGCCGCCGGCCTGGCCGCGGCGTCGAGTGCCTTACCCCAAGCACGTTGTTGCCGCTGGGATTCGGCAATGACGTCGGTGAGGACTCCGGCGACTCGAAGCTCGGGTGCATGCTCGAATGCGACCATGGCCGACGTGTCGCGGTCGCCATGATGCCGCCGGGCCAGCGCTTCGTGTTGCACGGCGGCGCTACCGGCAAGCCAGGGCGCGACAACCCCGGCCACCAGCAGGCAGATCGCCAGGACCGCTGCGGCCGGCACCGAGATGATCGCAACGACCGTGGTCGCGGCCAGCGCCAGTAATGCGGCGACGCCGATCGGTACCACCGCACGGACCAGCATGTCGGCCACGGTGTCGACGTCGGCACCGACTCGGGCCACCACCTCGCCGCTGTGCAGCCGGACCGCCTCCGCTGCCGGCCCCACGGCCAACCGGTGGTAGATCCGGGCGCGGGCGGCACCGGCCGCGCGCAGCGCGGTGTCGTGGCTGGCCAGTCGCCCGCAATAGTGCAGAATCCCGCGCGAAATCGCGAACGTCCGCACCGCGACGACCGCGACCGACAAGTCCAGCACCGGCGGCATCTGCCAGGCACGGGTGATCAACCATGCCGAAACGCCGGCCAGGGCGAGGCCGCTGCCCAACGACAACGCCGCCAGAACAATCGCGGCCAGGACGCGCCCCAGTCGAGGACGCAGCAGCTCATAGCCGGCCCGCAGCGGATCAGACCGGGGCATAGCCGACCTCGCTGCCGGCGGTGACCTCGACGACCCGGTCACCGATGGCCACGACGGGTGCCCGGTGGCCGACGACCACCACCGTCACACCCTGGCGGGCCCGGTCGACGACGGCCCGCAACACCCGGCTCTCGGTGACCGCGTCCAGGTGCGCGGTCGGTTCGTCGAGGAGCAGCAGCGGTGCGTTAGATCCGAGGGCACGGGCCAGTCCCAGCCGCTGCCGCTGCCCCAGCGACAAGCCGACGCCGCCGCGGCCGAGCACGGTGTCCAATCCGTCCGGCAGCTCCGCCAGCACGGTGTCGAACCCTGCTGCCGTGCAAGCACTCTCGAGGTCATCCAGATCACCGAACAGGACCAGGTTGTCGCGGACCGTTCCCGGAACCAGCACCGGGCGTTGCGGCAGCCAGGACAGCTGCCGCCGCCAGTCGGCGGGGTCCAAGTCGCCGACGTCGATTCCGGCGACGGTGACCCGTCCCGACGACGGCACCGTGAGGCCGGCGATCACCTGCAGGGCGGTGCTCTTGCCCGCGCCGTTTCGCCCGGTCAGCACCGTCACCCGGCCGGGTTCGAGCACCGCGGTCAGCGCATCCGGGGATCGGCCGTCTCTGCTTGCGACGCTGAGGGTTTCGATCCGGATCAGGGCTCCGCGGGCCGCCACCGTCCGGATGCCCGCCGTCGTGGACGCCGGTTCGCCGATGAGGGCAAAAGCCTGGGCGGCCGCGGCTCTGCCGTCCTGGGCGGCATGAAACTCCACACCGATACGCCGAAGCGGCCAGTACACGTCGGGCGCCAGCAGCAGTACCGTCAGCCCGGTGGCCAGGCTCATCTGACCGAATACCAGGCGAAGACCGATGCTGACCGCGACCAGGGCCACGCCCAGCGTGGCCAGCAATTCGAGCACCAACGCCGACAGGAAGGCGACCCGCAGCGTGGCCATCGCCGAACGGCGGTGCGCGGCAGCGAGTTCTGCGATGCGCTGCTCCGGCCCCACTGCACGGCCCAACGCCCGCAGGGTGGGGATGCCCGCGATCAGGTCCAACAGCCGAGCCTGCAGCGTGCCCATCGCGGCCAGTGCGGCTGTCGACCGATCGGCGGTCGCGAGCCCGATCAACACCATGAAGATCGGAATCAGCGGCAGCGTGATCACCACGATCGCCGTCGACTTCATGTCGTAGGCCGCGATGACCGCGACGGTGGCCGGCGTCAGAATCACCGCAAGCAGCAAGGCGGGCAGGTAACCGGTGAAGTAGGGGCGCAAGCCGTCCAGTCCCCGAGTGACCAGCACCGCGGCGGCATCCCGCTGTGCCGCCACCTGCCTGGGCTGGCGCCCGGTTACCGCCGTCAGCACCTGGCCGCTGAGATCCGCGATCACCGCGCTGGCTCCCCGCTGCCCCAGACGCGCCTGCAGCCAGTGTGTCAGGGCGCGAATTGCCCACAGCGCCAACAATATTGCCAGCGGTCCCAGCCAGCGGCCTAGGTGTCGCGTCGAGGGATCGGCCACGACCCGCGCGACGATGCCCGCCAGGACCACCGCCGAGCCGATCGCGCAGCCGGATATCGCCACTCCGCATGCCACCGCGGCGATCAGGTAGCGGCGCAGGGCCGACGACGCCCGCCACAGCCGCGGATCCAGCGGCGCCCGGGCCGGCCTGTCCGTCGCGCTCAGGACGGGCGCCTCGCCAGACCGATGGACGGAGGTATCCGCTCAGCCGATATGCGTTGCCGGAACACCCAATACGTCCAGGCCTGGTACACCACCGTCAGCGGCGCGAAGATGGCCGTCACCCAGGTCATGATCTTCAGGGTGTATGGCGTCGACGAGGCGTTGTAGATCGTGACGTTCCACTGCTCGTTGAGCGTCGACGGCACCAGGTTCGGGTACAGCACGCCGAACAACAACACCACCACGGCCGCGACGACCACCAGCGTGCTCAGGAACGCAAACCCGTCGGATGCGCGCCGCCATATCAGCAGCACGGCCGCGACCTGGGCGATCACCGCCAGGCCCAGCGCAGCCCAGGTCCATTGCTTGCCATACGCCAGCTGGGTCCACACTCCGAACCCCCCAACCAGCACCGTCGCCGCAAGAGCGAGCCACAGCGCGATCCGGTAGGCGCTATCGCGGATCGGCCCGGCGGTTTTCAAGGCGATGAACACCGCGCCGTATTGCAGGAACAACCCGGCGGTGGCCAGACCGCCCAGCAGTGTGTAGGCGTTGAGCACATCGCCGATGCCCAGATGTATGTGGCCATCGCCGTCGACCGGGAGTCCGTGCACCAGGATGGCGAACGCGACGCCCCACAGCACCGCGGGCAGCCAAGACCCCGCGGCGACACCGAAATCGGCCCAGGCCCGCCATTTGGTGTCGTCGACCTTGCCGCGCCATTCGATGGCCACCGCGCGCAGGATCATGCCGAACAAGATGGCCAGCAGCGGCAGGTACAACGCCGAAAATACGGTCGCGTACCACCCGGGAAACGCGGCGAACATTCCGGCGCCCGCGGTCAGCAGCCAGACCTCGTTACCGTCCCAGACCGGGCCGATGGTGTTCAGTACGGCTCGCCTTTGGATTTCGGAATCGCCCGGGGCCACCCGGGCCAGCGGCTCCATGAGCATGCCAACACCGAAGTCGAATCCCTCGAGAACCAAGAAGCCGAGGAACAGCACCCCGATGACAGCGAACCACAATTGTTGGAGTCCCACCGGTCATCTCCCTCCTGGGTCAGTGGGTGTCAGTAAGCGAATGAGAGCGGTGCCACTTCGTCGCTGCCAGGCGCCGCCGGCGCCGCCGGTTCTGCGTCGTGCTCCTGCGGACCTTCGACGACATAGCGCTTGAGCAGCCAGAACCAGATGACCGCGAGCACCGCGTAGACGAGCGTGAACGTCACCAGTGAGGTGACGACCATGCCGAACGGGTGGTTGGAGACAGCGGTCGCGACGGTGAGTCGAACCTGCTGGTCGCCCGTCGGGTTGGGAGCCACGATCCAGGGCTGGCGGCCCATCTCGGTGAACACCCATCCGAACATGTTGGCCAGGAACGGGGCGGGAATGGTGAGCAGCGCAAACCAGGCGAACCACCGTCGTCCCGGGATTCGTCCGCCACGCGTCAGCCACAGGGCCAACAATGCGAACAGGACCGGAATCGCGAGGAACCCGATCATCGCGCGAAACGACCAGTAGGTCACGAACAGATTGGGCCGGTAATCATTCGGGCCGAATCGTTGGTTGTAGTCCTGCTGCAAATTGCGGACACCCTGCAACGTCACACCGGTGGTTTGGCCCTGGGCGAGGTACGGCAACACATAGGGCACCTCGAGGACCCGGGTGAGGCTGTCGCAATTGTTCTGCCGGCCCACCGTCAGGATGGAAAAGTCCGGGTCGGTCTGGGTGTCGCACAGCGATTCCGCGGACGCCATTTTCATCGGTTGCTGGATAAACATCAGCTTGCCCTGGTGGTCACCGGTGAAGAACAAGCCGACGGTGGCGACCAGCACAACCCAACAGCCCAGGATGGTCGCCGGGCGATACATGGCGCGGGTGCCGGGCCCGACGGGGGCGGTTTTCGAACGCACCAGCCACCATGCGCTGACCGCGGCGACAAAGGTACCCGCGGTGAGCAATGAGCCCGCGACGGTGTGTGAAAATGCCGCTATCGCAGTGTTATTGGTGAGCAGCGCGGTAATGCTGTTCAGCTCTGCGCGTTTGGTGGCCGGGTTGTAATGCGCCCCCACCGGGTGCTGCATGAACGAGTTCGCGGAGATGATGAAGAATGCGGAGACGTTGACCGCGATCGCGACGATCCAGATGCAGGCCAGGTGGACCAATCGGGGCAGCCTGCTCCAACCGAAGATCCACAGTCCCAGGAACGTCGATTCGAAGAAGAAGGCCATCAGGCCCTCCATCGCCAGCGGCGCGCCGAAGATGTCGCCGACGAATCTGGAGTATTCACTCCAGTTCATTCCGAACTGAAATTCCTGCACGATCCCCGTCGCCACGCCGATGGCGAAGTTGATCAGGAACAACTTCCCGAAGAACTTGGTCAGCCGATACCAGGCCGTATTGCCGGTGACCACCCACACCGTTTGCATCACGGCCAGCAGCGGGGCCAAGCCGATGGTGAGTGGCACGAAGATGAAGTGGTAGACGGTGGTGATACCGAACTGCCAGCGCGAAATATCGACGACATTCATCTGTCATCTCCCGGGATGCAGGCCTTACAGCGGGCTACGACGAAGTGTAGTAGCGATGTCCGCGTTGACGCGAGTTGAGTGACGTTTGTCTGTGGACCTTGCGGGGACCCTGTGGGGACCTTGCGAAACCCTATAGTCCCAGCGTTTTGGCCGCCTTACGGATGCCGAACGCCGACGCGATCTCGCAAGCGCCGATGATGACCAGCCACACACCGACGACGATGGCCAACGTGATGATCGACTCGAACGGCGCGGCCATCACCACCACGCCGGCGATCAGGCTGATCACACCGACGAAAATCTGCCATCCTCGTCCCGGCAGCGTCGGGTCGTTGATCGCGGACACGGTTGTCGCGACGCCGCGGAAGATGAACCCGATGCCGATCCAGATGGCCAGCAACAGGACCGCGTTGCCGAAATGGCGGAACGCCAGTACGGCCAGGATCAGCGAGGCCGCGCCGCTGATGAACGCCAGAATTCGGCTGCCGGCCGAAACATGCAGGCTGAACGCGAGGAAGACCTGCGCGATGCCGGTCACGACGAGGTAGGCGCCGAACGCGACGGCGGCCACCAGGACCGATATCCCTGGCCAGACCAGGATCAGGACGCCGAGGATCAGCGACAGGAGTCCCGATAACAGCGTTGACTTCCACAGATGCGGCAACAAGCGGGGGACGGGGCCCGAGACGGGTGCGGTTTGCATGACACCAGTGTGACGCATGTGACGGGTTTTGGCAGCATAGTGGTGAACCGGCGGTGCCCGCCCGGTGCGTTGAGGTGTCAGACGCCGGCGGTGCTCGGCTCCTCGGCAAGCGTGTCGGCCGGCTGCTCCGCCGGTTTGCGACCGAGCAGGTACCAGGTGCGCATGACGCCTTTGCCCTTGACATTGATGTGCCCGCGCTCCTGCAGCAAGAAGTCGTCCTTCAAGAGCTCGTAGACCTCATCCGGCACTTGAATCTTGCCGACCGAATCGGTGGTCTCCATCCGCGACGCGACATTGACCGCGTCGCCCCATACGTCGTAGAAAAAGCGGCGCGAACCCACCACGCCGGCGACCACCGGACCGGTGGCCAGGCCCACCCGCAGGGGCACCGAGCAGCCCTGTGGATCCTTCAGTCCAGCCGCGACGTCCACCATGTCGAGGGCAAAGTCTGCCAATGCCTGCACATGGTCAGGCCGCGGGCGCGGCACTCCGCTGACCACCATGTAGCAGTCGCCACTGACCTTGATTTTCTCCAGCCCGTGCTTGTCCACCAATGCGTCGAAAGCGCTGTACAGCCGGTCCAGGAATCGGACGAGTTCGGCCGGCGCGGCGCTGCTGGCCCGCTCGGTGAAGCCGACGATGTCGGCGAACAGCACCGAGGCCTCGTCGTATTTGTCGGCGATGACGTCTCGCTCGGGATGTTTGAGCCGTTCGGCGATGCTGGCCGGCAACATGTTGGCCAGCAGGGCCTCGGACCGGTCGTATTGGGCTTCCATGATCGCTTCGGCGCGGGCGGTGTCCCACAGGGCAAACCAGACCGAGACGACCACCACCACGCAGGCGGACACCGTGGTGATGACGAAGCCCGCCGACTGAGCCCAGCCGGGCTCCACTCCGGTATTGCGGGGCACCAGGAACTCCACCGCGATGATCAACGCCGTGGCAAGGGCCGCCAGTCCGCTGGCCAGCACGATGTGTTCGATGCCCAGCACCAGCACCACCAGGCAGGCGCCGACGAGAAAGAAGAACTGCGCGCCCGACCCGGTGCCGATGCTCCAGCAGCTGGCGAAGACCGTCACATAGGCGGCTCCGATAAATGTCAGCGGTGCCACCAGTTCCCCGAACCGGTGCAGCATCGGGACGATCGCGAAGACCACGGCGGCGGCGACGTTGATCCAACTCAGCGGCCACAGCCAGGCATCGGTCAGAAGTTGCATCAGCACAAAGCTCACGCTGACCATCACGGCCAGCCAGGCGGCAATGCTGAGCAGCCGCGCCCGGCGCGCCGCGCTGCGGGCGTAGTGCTGGTCGAACTCGCGGGTTTGCTCGCGCACGACCGTGACGCAGTCGTGGCGGGATGAGCCCTCGGATCGTTTCCGTGGGGCACCGCGTTTCTTAGCCGCCACGATCAAGAGCCTAACCGTTGAGCTCGATATTGTCGGCCACCTGCCAAGACTCAGGACCCGTCCACGACGTCGTGGGTGAGCCAATCCGACGGACGATGTTGCGACAGTGCGCCGTTGGGCATGATGTGTTGCACCCGGTGCCCGTCGCGGACGGCCAGGTCGGCGATCATGCGCCGATGACAGCGCCACCACGTCGGTTCCCCGCACATCACCGCTACGTTGGTGGTGTCGGCATCCCGCAGCAGCCGCTGGTATGCCGCGTGGAAGCCGGGTGTTCGGGTGTGCGCCGCGTAGTTCGCGAACGCCTGGTTTTCCCACCACCGGTCGCGCTGCACCGGGTCGACGGGCGGTTTGCGCCGGCCACCGAGGTCAGGTTCGTGCCGGTAGGCGATCCCGGCGGCGCCAAGCCAATCGGGCATTGCCTGTTTGGACACGTCGGGGTTGCGGCGCGAGCCGGGGAAACTGCGCACGTCGACCAGCAGGTTGATGTCGTGCCGGCGCAGCATGTCGGTGAGTTGCCCTGCGGTCTTGGCGCCGTGGCCAATGGTGTACAGCATGATCCCGGAGTGCCCTCGGTGGGATTCGAACCCACACTGGACGGGTTTTGAGTCCGTTTCCTCTGCCAGTTGGGATACGAGGGCTGAGGTTGTTTCCGTACGGCTTTCCACCTCAGAGCAGCCTCCAACCATAGCGGATTCATACCCTGATCCCGACTCGCCGCACCCCAAGGTTTCCCATCGCAGCCGCTCACGCCACAATGTCCGTCATGACCGGCCCCACCACCGACGCCGACGCCGCAAAGCCACACCGTGTCCTGATTGCGGAAGACGAAGCGCTCATCCGAATGGACCTCGCCGAGATGCTGCGAGAGGAGGGGTACGACATCGTCGGGGAGGCCGGTGACGGCCAGGAAGCCGTCGAACTGGCCGAGCGACACAAGCCTGATCTGGTGATCATGGACGTGAAGATGCCGCGCCGCGACGGGATCGACGCGGCGTCGGAGATCGCCAGCAAGCGCATCGCGCCGATCGTGGTACTCACCGCATTCAGCCAGCGCGACCTCGTGGAACGCGCCCGCGACGCCGGGGCCATGGCCTATCTGGTGAAGCCCTTCACGGCCAGCGACCTGATCCCGGCCATCGAGCTGGCCGTCAGCCGGTTCAGCGAGATCACCGCGCTGGAACAGGAAGTGGCGGCGCTGTCCGACCGTCTGGAAACGCGCAAGCTCGTCGAACGTGCCAAAGGCCTGCTGCAGGCCAAGCAGGGGATGACCGAGCCGGAGGCGTTCAAGTGGATTCAGCGCGCCGCTATGGACCGGCGGACCACCATGAAGCGGGTGGCCGAGGTGGTCCTGGAAACCCTCGACACGCCCACCTAACGGCGCGAGCAGACACGGAATCGCACGCATCCGCGCAGCGGAGTGCGATTCCGCGTCTGCTCGCCAGTGATTACCGCGCCACGATCACCGACGAGCCGTGGCCGAACAGGCCCTGGTTCGCGGTGATGCCGACCTTCGCGTTCTCGACCTGGCGGCCGGTGGCCTGACCGCGCAACTGCCAGGTCAGCTCGCACACCTGGGCGATGGCCTGCGCGGGGATCGCCTCGCCGAAGCACGCCAGGCCGCCCGAGGGGTTGACCGGGACCCTGCCGCCGATGGTGGTCGCGCCGCTGCGCAGCAGCGCCTCGGCTTCGCCTTTGGCGCACAGTCCCAGGTGCTCGTACCAGTCGAGTTCCAGCGCGGTGGACAGGTCGTAGACCTCGGCCAGGCTCAGGTCCTCGGGCCCGATGCCGGCCTCGGCGTAGGCCGCGTCCAGGATCTGGTCTTTGAACACCCGGTCCGGCGCCGGCACCGCCGCGGTGGAATCCGTTGCGATATCCGGTAATTCGGGCAGGTGCTGCGGATAGCGGGGAGTGACCGTGCTGACCGCGCGCACCGACGGCACCCCGTCCAGGGAGCCCAGGTGCTCGCGGGCGAACTTCGCGCTGGCCACGATCAGCGCTGCCGCGCCGTCGGAGGTGGCGCAGATGTCCAGCAGGCGCAGCGGATCGGCCACCACCGGGCTGGCCAGCACGTCGTCGACCGATGTCTCCTTGCGGAACCGGGCGTTCGGGTTATGCAGGCCATGCCGGGAGTTCTTGACCTTCACCTGGGCGAAGTCCTCGAGCGTGGCTCCGTAGAGGTCCATCCGTCGACGCGCCAGCAGCGCGAAGTACACCGGGTTGGTGGCCCCGATGAGGTGGAACCGCTGCCAGTCGGGATCGTTCTTGCGTTCGCCGCCCACCGGGGCGAAAAAGCCCTTCGGCGTGGTGTCGGCGCCTATCACCAGCGCCACATCGCAGAAACCGGCCAGGATCTGGGCCCGGGCGCTTTGCAGGGCCTGCGAACCGCTGGCGCACGCGGCGTAGCTGGAACTGACCGGCACGCCGTTCCAGCCCAGCTTCTGGGCGAACGTGGCGCCGGCGACAAAACCCGGGTAACCGTTGCGGATGGTGTCCGCCCCGGCCACCAATTGGATCTGAGGCCAGTCGAGGCCGGCCTCGCGCAGCGCGGCCCGCGCGGCTACCACCCCGTACTCGGTGAAGTCGGTACCCCACTTGCCCCACGGGTGCATTCCGGCACCGAGGATGTAGAGCGGTTCGGGCGTGCTCATGTCTGGGCGATCCTCCACGCGTAGACGATGCGTTGCACACCGTCGTCGTCGGTAAACAGTGGCATGGTGGTCAGCTCCATCTCCATGCCCACTTTCAAGTCGGCCGCCAGCGTGCCCTCGACCACCTTGCCCAGCACGATCAGCCCCTCGTCGGCCAGCTCCACCGCGGCGACGGCGAACGGCTCGAAGGGGTCGGGGGAGGGATAGGGCGGCGGTGGGGCATAACGGTTTTCGGTGTAGCTCCAGAGCTTTCCGCGCCGAGACAACACGACGGACTCTAGTGCGTCGGACTCGCAGGCCGGGTTGGGGCAGTTGTTCTCTCGCGGCGGGAAGACGTAGGTGCCGCACTGCGGGCACTTGCTGCCGGTCAGATGCGGGTTGCCGGCGTCGTCGGTGGCGAACCACCCGTCAACGGCCGGTGCTTGGCTGGTGACCTCGGGCACCGGCCCAGCCTACCCAGCAGACGCACAAAACTGAAACGTGTTGCAGTTCCGGCGCCGCATACCGCGTCGGACCAGGTGCATAGAGTGTGATCCGTGAGCACCGCCAGTGAGGATCGAGCCAAGCCGACGCTGATGTTGCTGGATGGCAACTCGCTGGCGTTTCGGGCGTTTTATGCGCTGCCGGCGGAGAACTTCAAGACCCGCGGCGGGCTGACCACCAACGCGGTCTACGGCTTCACCGCCATGCTGATCAACCTGCTGCGTGACGAAGCCCCGACGCACATCGCCGCGGCCTTCGACGTGTCCCGGCAGACCTTTCGCTCCGAGCGTTACCCCGAGTACAAGGCCAACCGATCATCGACGCCCGACGAATTCCACGGCCAGATCGACATCACCAAGGAGGTCCTGGGCGCGCTGGGCATCACGGTGCTCGCCGAACCGGGATTCGAGGCCGACGACATCATCGCGACGCTGGCCACCCAGGCCGAGAAGGAGGGCTATCGGGTCCTGGTCGTCACCGGCGACCGCGACTCACTGCAGCTGGTCAGTGACGACGTGACGGTCCTGTACCCGCGCAAGGGGGTCAGCGAACTCACCCGCTTCACCCCCGAGGCCGTCGTCGAGAAGTACGGGCTCACCCCCGCGCAATACCCGGACTTCGCCGCGCTGCGCGGGGACCCCAGCGACAACCTGCCCGGCATTCCCGGGGTGGGCGAGAAGACCGCCACCAAGTGGATCGCCGAATACGGCTCGCTGCAGGAGCTGGTCGACCATGTCGACTCGGTTCGCGGCAAAGTCGGCGACGCGCTTCGGGCGCACGTGGCCAACGTGGTGCGCAACCGCGAACTCACCGAGCTGGTGCGTGATGTGCCGCTGGCCCAAACCCCGGACACGCTGCGGCTGCAGCCCTGGGACCGCGACCACATCCACCGGCTCTTCGACGACCTGGAGTTCCGGGTGTTGCGAGACCGGTTATTCGACACGCTGGCCGCGGTCGAGCCCGAGGTCGACGAGGGGTTCGACGTGCGCGGCGGGACGCTGCAGCCCGGCACGGTGGCGCAGTGGCTGGCCGCACACGCCGGCGACGGGCGCCGCTGCGGCCTGACGGTCGTGGGCACCCATCTGCCGCACGGCGGTGACACCACCGCGCTGGCAATCGCGGCCGCCGACGGCGACGGCGGCTACATCGGTACCGCCACGGTGACACCCGAGGACGACGCCGCGCTGGCGGCCTGGTTGGCCGACCCGGCCAAACCCAAGGCACTGCATGAGGCCAAGCTCGCCATCCATGACCTCGGGGGCCGCGGCTGGACCCTGGACGGCGTCACCTCCGACACCGCACTGGCCGCCTACCTGGTGCGGCCGGGCCAGCGCAGCTTCACCCTCGACGATCTCTCGCTGCGCTACCTGCGCCGCGAGCTGCGCGCGGAAACGCCTGAACAGCAACAACTTTCATTGCTCGACGATATGGAAGGAGTGGACGACCAAGCCGTCCAAACCGCGATCCTGCGGGCCAGGGCGGTGGCGGACCTGGCCGAAGCGCTGGACGCCGAACTGGCCCGCATCGATTCCACGGCCTTGCTGGCCGACATGGAACTGCCCGTGCAGCGGGTGCTGGCCGACATGGAGCGCGCCGGCATCGCCGTCGACCTGCGACTGCTGGCCGAGCTGCAAAGCCAGTTCGCCGACCAGATCCGCGACGCCGCCGAGGCCGCATACGCCGTCATCGGCAAGCAGATCAACCTCGGCTCGCCCAAGCAGCTGCAGGTCGTGCTGTTCGACGAACTCGGGATGCCGAAGACCAAGCGGACCAAGACCGGCTACACCACCGACGCCGACGCTGTGCAGGGCCTTTTTGAAAAGACCGGGCACCCGTTCCTGCAGCATCTGCTGGCGCACCGCGACGTCACCCGGCTCAAGGTCACCGTCGACGGGCTGCTGAACTCGGTGGCCGCCGACGGCCGGATTCATACCACGTTCAACCAGACCATCGCGGCCACGGGCAGGCTGTCGTCGACGGAGCCCAACTTGCAGAACATCCCGATCCGCACCGACGCCGGCCGGCAGATCCGCGACGCGTTCGTCGTCGGCGCCGGTTATAGCGAGCTGATGACCGCCGATTACAGCCAGATCGAGATGCGGATCATGGCGCACCTGTCGGGCGACGAAGGTCTCATCGAAGCCTTCAATACCGGCGAGGACCTGCACTCGTTCGTCGCGTCCCGGGCTTTCGGTGTGCCCATCGACGAGGTGACCGGCGAGTTGCGCCGCCGGGTCAAGGCGATGTCGTACGGGCTGGCCTACGGGTTGAGTGCCTATGGGCTGTCCACGCAGCTGAAGATCTCCACCGAAGAGGCGAAGGTTCAGATGGACCAATACTTCGCGCGCTTCGGCGGCGTGCGCGACTACCTGATGGCCGTGGTCGAGCAGGCCCGCAAGGACGGATACACCTCAACCGTGTTGGGGCGCCGGCGCTACCTTCCCGAGCTGGACAGCAGCAATCGGCAGGTGCGTGAGGCTGCCGAGCGGGCGGCGCTCAACGCGCCGATCCAGGGCAGTGCGGCCGACATCATCAAGGTGGCGATGATCGAGGTCGACAAGGCGCTCACCGAGGCCGGGCTGGCGTCGCGCATGCTGCTGCAGGTCCACGACGAATTGCTGTTCGAAATCGCGCCCGGAGAACGCGAACGGGTCGAGGCGCTGGTGCGCGAGAAAATGGGCGGCGCCTACCCGTTGGACGTTCCGCTGGAAGTGTCGGTGGGCTTCGGGCGCTCTTGGGACGCGGCGGCTCACTGACAGGCGATCGGGCGCCGCGTGTAACGTGGCGGCGGAAAAACTCGCTGAAATTCGCCGTGGCGTTACATTCGCGACGGATGGTGCGGTTTGTCCAGCATGTACACAGTCGAGTAGCCTCGACTCACATCAACAACTCAAGTCCCACGTCCCTACGACCGACCCTGTCCGGAGCAACCCAACAATATGCCGAGTCCCGCCGTCACCTCGCCGCAAGTAGCCGTCAACGACATTGGCACCAGCGAGGATTTTCTAGCCGCAATAGACAAAACGATCAAGTACTTCAACGATGGCGACATCGTCGAGGGAACCATCGTCAAAGTGGACCGGGACGAGGTTCTCCTCGACATCGGCTACAAGACTGAAGGGGTCATCCCCGCCCGCGAGCTCTCCATCAAACACGACGTCGACCCCAACGAGGTCGTTTCCGTCGGTGACGAGGTCGAGGCCCTGGTGCTCACCAAGGAGGACAAAGAGGGCCGGCTGATCCTGTCGAAGAAGCGCGCGCAGTACGAGCGCGCCTGGGGCACCATCGAGGCGCTCAAGGAGAAGGACGAGGCCGTCAAGGGCACCGTCATCGAGGTCGTCAAGGGCGGCCTGATCCTCGACATCGGGCTGCGCGGCTTCCTGCCCGCCTCGCTGGTCGAGATGCGCCGGGTCCGCGACCTACAGCCGTACATCGGCAAGGAGATCGAAGCCAAGATCATCGAGCTGGACAAGAACCGCAACAACGTGGTGCTGTCCCGGCGGGCCTGGCTGGAGCAGACCCAGTCCGAGGTCCGCAGCGAGTTCTTGAACCAACTGCAGAAGGGCACCATTCGCAAGGGTGTGGTCTCCTCCATCGTCAACTTCGGCGCCTTCGTCGACCTGGGCGGTGTGGACGGTCTGGTGCACGTCTCCGAGCTGTCCTGGAAGCACATCGACCACCCGTCCGAGGTGGTTCAGGTGGGCGACGAGGTCACCGTCGAGGTGCTCGACGTGGATATGGACCGCGAGCGGGTTTCGTTGTCGCTGAAGGCAACTCAGGAAGACCCGTGGCGCCACTTCGCCCGCACCCACGCCATCGGCCAGATCGTGCCGGGCAAGGTCACCAAGCTGGTGCCGTTCGGTGCGTTCGTCCGCGTCGAGGAGGGCATCGAAGGCCTGGTGCACATCTCCGAGCTGGCCGAGCGCCACGTCGAGGTGCCCGACCAGGTGGTTGCCGTCGGCGACGACGCGATGGTCAAGGTCATCGACATCGACCTGGAGCGCCGCCGGATTTCCTTGTCGCTCAAGCAGGCCAACGAGGACTACACCGAGGAGTTCGACCCGGCGAAGTACGGCATGGCCGACAGCTACGACGAGCAGGGCAACTACATCTTCCCCGAGGGCTTCGACGCCGAAACCAACGAGTGGATGGAAGGTTTCGACGCCCAGCGCAACGAGTGGGAAGCCCGCTACGCCGAGGCCGAGCGGCGGCACAAGATGCACACCGCGCAGATGGAGAAATTTGCCGCGGCCGAGGCGGCCGGACACGGCGGTGGCGAGCAGCCCTCGGGCAGCCAGGCGTCGACGGAGAAGGCCGCGGGTGGGTCGCTGGCCAGCGACGCCCAGCTGGCGGCGCTGCGGGAAAAACTCGCCGGCAACGCTTAAGCGCCGATGCTGCGCATCGGACTCACCGGCGGCATCGGCTCCGGCAAGTCGGTGCTGTCCACCACGTTCGCGCAATGCGGCGGCATCATCGTCGACGGGGATGTACTGGCCCGCGAGGTAGTCGAGCCGGGCACCGAGGGACTTGCGGCACTGGTCGACGCCTTCGGCGACGACATCCTGCTGCCTAGCGGGGCGCTGGATCGGCCGGCGTTGGCCGCCAAGGCGTTTCGGGATGACGAGGCGCGGACGAGACTCAACGGGATCGTGCACCCGCTGGTGGCCCGCCGCCGCGCCGAGATCATCGCGGCGGTAGCGCAGGATGCGGTTGTCGTCGAAGACATTCCGCTGCTGGTCGAATCGGGGATGGCGTCGCTGTTTCCACTGGTGGTGATCGTGCACGCCGACGCCGAACAGCGGGTGCGACGGCTGGTCGAGCAACGCGGGATGTCCGAAGCGGACGCCCGCGCCCGGATCGCCGCGCAGGCCACCGACGAGCAGCGCCGTGAAGTCGCCGATGTCTGGCTGGACAACTCGGGCAGCGTGGAAGTTTTGGTCGAGCGCGCCCGCGACGTCTGGTACAACCGGATATTGCCGTTTGCCCACAACCTCAGCGAGCGTCGGATCGTCCGCCCTCCGGCACGGTTGGTGCCAGCCGATCCGAGTTGGCCGGACCAGGCCCGCCGCATCGTCAACCGGCTCAAGACGGCAGCCGGCCACCGGGCGCTGCGAGTGGACCATATCGGTTCAACGGCGGTGCCGGGCTATGACGCCAAGGACGTCATCGACATCCAGATCACCGTCGAATCACTGGCGGTGGCAGACGAACTCGCCGACTCGCTGCTATCCGCCGGTTATCCGCGCCTGGAGCACATCACCCAGGACGTCCCCAAAGCCGATGCGCGCAGCACCGTCGACCACTACGACCACAGTTCGGATGCTGCTTTGTGGCACAAGCGCTTTCACGCATCAGCCGATCCCGGACGGCCGACGAATGTGCATATCCGGGTGGACGGTTGGCCCAATCAGCAGTTCGCGCTGCTGTTCGTGGACTGGCTACGGGCCAACTCCGGTGTGCGGGCAGACTACCTGTCGCTCAAGCGTGTCGCCGAGGAGAGCGCGGCATCGGGTGCCGGCGACATCGCGCACTACGTGGCAGCCAAAGAGCCGTGGTTTCTCGACGCCTACCGGAGGGCGTGGGACTGGGCCGATTCCGTTGGCTGGCGACCACTGAGGCCCGGCGCGCTCCGGAGGTGACCGGTCAGGTGCCGGGCAGCGGGGCGCCGCAATGCAGTACCCCGCTCATGGGATCACTGTTGCCTTGCTTCGGTCTGACGAACTGGTCGACCTGGGTGGCGACGTTGTCGTCGACGTCGATTTCGCAGTGGACATTCGCCGAGTAGGGCCAGTGCAGCGACACCTGCATCCCTGCCTGTTGCGGATCGGCCAGTACCTCGTTGGCCTCGAACACGTTGCCGGGCATCGGGCTCAGCGGGGCGGTGGATGTCTGGCCGCCGTTGAGCACGAAGGTGGCCTGACTACCGGGTGCGACACCGTCGATCCTGGCGATATAGGTGACGTTGTGGAGGTCGGCCAGCGCGATTGCGGGGTCTAGCTGTGAGCCGACCGCGACGGCCGTCATCGCGGCGATCGTAGACCATTTCTGCGTGGTGGAGCTCATATCGATGACGATACGCGCGGTGCGCGGTCACGCAGCGGGTCGTCGGACCGGATTGACCTGCGCGGTAAGCGTTTGGCGAGGTCCATCACGACGGTTCGTCCGGCGTGCGACCGGATAGCACCGCTTCGGGTTGGTTCAGCCCAAGTTTGGGCCGTGCGTCGGGCTGAACGGCGTCGTTGCGTTTGGTCAGGAGCCAGGTCTCGTCCTCGCCCTCGCGGATCCGGGTGAGCGCGTAGCCGCCGCACAGTGTCCGACCGTGCAAGTGGAACCAAAGATGGCCGCGCTCAAGACCCTTGATCATGTCGTGCCCCGTCATGTTGGCGTAGGTGCCGTGGTCCCAGACGATGACGCCACGGGCCGCTTCGAATGTGGCGTACTGCACCGGGTGGTCCTCGGTGCGTAGGGCCATCCGCTTGTCCTTGGGATCGGTCGACGGACTTCGGGGTATCGCCCAGCAGACGAGCATGCCGTCGATCTCGAGGGACAGGTCGTAGTGATCGCTGTGCGCCACATGGTGGCGGATGACGAAACGTGGTCCCTTCCCGGTCGTCAGCTTCTTCGGGCGGTGCCGTCCCCCTGGCGCGGCGCGGCGCACGGTGATGGCGCCGGGCAGCCCCATGCGCCGGTATTCGCTCAATTGCATACGACACGGATACCCGCTATGGCCGCAAATGACCCGCAGCGGCCGGCGATCAGCTTGAGCGCCAGGTGAGCGCCATGCCGTGGCTGGCCAACCAGCGCACCAGGTCGTAGTCGTGGCGCGCCAGGCCGTCGACGGCGGTCACCGCCCGCTGCAGTGCCTGCTCAGCGACCTCGGCGGGCAACAGTCCGTGGCGGACCGCATCAAGCAGCTCGTCGACGTCGGCCAATCTGGCCCCGCGTCCGGTGCGGACCTCGATGTCGAGGTAGTGATCTTCGGAACGCCACACCGCGGGGCCGGGCGTGTATTCACCCACGTCGAGGTAGTGGTCGTAGTCGCGTTCGTGGCCAGGATTGAAGTGAAAGACGGTGGCGCGCAACCCGAATGACGGCAGCAGCCAGGACTCGAGGTAGTGGAACTGGACCCGGCCCGGGGTGGGCCGGGCCAGATAGAGCCCCCATGGATGCACGGCGTACTCATCGACGGCCCGCACCATGCCTTTGGGATCGGTGTTGGTGCGGGCCACCAGGTCGAACGTTTCGTGCTTGGGTGGGTGGATGGCGTCACCTTACCGTTAAAGCGTGTCATTAGCGGCTCGGCCGGATCTTCCACCGCGCGAACCCGGCAGCGGACCGGCAGCACGGCCGGCATTCCTCAGTACCGGTGGTCGCCACCTGCATCGGTGATGTGTCGACGGTGGTCCCGGCGGACCCCGCATAAGCAGTCGCCACCCCCGCCCCCGGCGCTCGAGTGTTTCATCGCCGCTCGTTCCCGGAGGGGCGACGGTGTCGACAAACTCGCCTACGACCAGACCAGCAACGAGCAAGTCGTGTGCGAGGGCAACACCCGGGACAAAGCGCCGATTACGACCGGCGTTCACGCCGCCGGAGCCTCATGCGACCGGCCGGACATCCCGGGGTTCGCCATGTCCGCCTCCAACGACGGCTAACTGCTCGGATGCGCCCGGCAAGCCGCATGTGGGTCCGCCACGGCTAAGACGTGTCGGTGCCTCGTTCTACCCTGATGACATGGCTTTTGCCACCGAACACCCAGTAGTTGCCCATTCCGAATACCGTCCAGCCGCAGAGGACGTGGAAGGCTTGGTGCGCTCCGGCGCGCGCTTCGAGGTGGTCAGCCCGCACGCGCCCGCCGGCGACCAGCCGGCCGCCATCGACGAGCTGGAGCGCCGGATCAACGCGGGGGAGCGTGATGTGGTGCTCCTCGGCGCCACCGGCACCGGAAAGTCGGCCACCACCGCGTGGCTCATCGAGCGCCTGCAGCGCCCCACCCTGGTCATGGAACCCAACAAGACGCTGGCCGCCCAGATGGCCAACGAGCTGCGAGAGATGTTGCCGCACAACGCGGTTGAGTACTTCGTGTCGTACTACGATTACTACCAGCCGGAGGCGTATATCGCCCAGACCGACACCTACATCGAGAAGGACAGCTCGATCAACGACGACGTGGAGCGGTTGCGCCACTCCGCCACGTCGGCGCTGCTGTCGCGGCGTGACGTGGTGGTGGTGGCCTCGGTGTCCTGCATCTACGGCCTGGGCACCCCGCAGTCCTACCTGGACCGCTCGGTCGAGTTGCGGGTCGGCAGCGAGGTGCCGCGGGACGGGCTGCTGCGGCTGCTGGTCGACGTGCAGTACACCCGCAACGATCTGTCCTTCACCCGCGGTTCCTTCCGGGTGCGCGGCGACACCGTGGAGATCATCCCCTCCTACGAGGAGCTGGCGGTTCGCATCGAGTTCTTCGGCGACGAGATCGAGGCGTTGTATTACCTGCACCCGCTGACCGGAGAGGTGATCCGCCAGGTCGACTCGCTGCGGATCTTCCCGGCCACTCACTACGTGGCCGGGCCCGAGCGGATGGCGCACGCGATCTCCACCATCGAGGGGGAGCTGGCCGAGCGGCTAGCCGAATTGGAGGCGCAGGGCAAGCTGCTGGAAGCCCAGCGACTACGGATGCGTACCAACTACGACGTCGAGATGATGCGGCAGGTCGGGTTCTGCTCGGGCATCGAAAATTACTCGCGACATATAGATGGCCGGGGCCCCGGTTCGCCTCCGGCGACCCTATTGGACTACTTCCCGGAGGACTTCCTGCTCGTCATCGACGAGTCGCACGTCACTGTGCCGCAGATCGGCGGCATGTACGAGGGTGATATCTCGCGCAAGCGCAACCTGGTCGAATACGGGTTCCGGCTGCCCTCGGCGTGCGACAACCGCCCGCTGACCTGGGAGGAATTCGCCACCCGAATCGGGCAGACGGTATATCTGTCGGCCACGCCGGGACCGTACGAGCTCAGCCAGTCCGGCGGCGAGTTTGTCGAGCAGGTGATCCGGCCGACCGGCCTGGTGGACCCGAAGGTGGTGGTGAAACCGACCAAGGGGCAGATCGACGATCTCATCGGGGAGATCCGCAAACGCGCCGATGCCGACCAGCGGGTGCTGGTGACCACACTGACCAAGAAGATGGCCGAAGACCTCACGGACTACCTGCTGGAGATGGGTATCCGGGTCCGCTACCTGCATTCCGAGGTCGACACGTTGCGGCGGGTGGAACTGTTACGTCAGCTGCGCCTCGGCGACTACGACGTGCTGGTCGGCATCAATCTGTTGCGCGAGGGCCTCGACCTGCCCGAGGTGTCGCTGGTGTCGATCCTCGACGCCGACAAGGAGGGCTTTTTGCGGTCGTCGCGCAGCCTGATCCAGACGATCGGCCGCGCCGCCCGCAATGTCTCCGGCGAGGTGCACATGTACGCCGACAAGATCACCGACTCGATGAAAGAGGCCATCGACGAGACCGAGCGGCGCCGGGCAAAGCAGATCGCCTACAACCAGGCCAATGGAATCGATCCGCAGCCGCTGCGCAAGAAGATCGCCGACATCCTCGACCAGGTCTACCGCGAGGCCGACGACACGGAAGCGGTGGAGATCGGTGGGTCGGGCCGCAACGCGTCCCGCGGGCGACGTGCTCAGGGTGCGCCCGGCCGCGCGGTCAGCGCCGGCGTCTTCGAGGGCCGCGACACATCGAACATGCCCCGCGCTGAGCTCGCCGACCTGATCAAGGACCTCACCGAGCAGATGATGGCAGCCGCGCGCGACCTGCAGTTCGAGCTGGCCGCCCGGTTCCGCGACGAAATTGCCGACCTGAAAAAGGAATTGCGTGGGATGGACGCTGCCGGGCTCAAGTGACTCGGGGTGACCAGGCGCTGCCTACGGTGTAGCTGTGACCGAGACGGCGAGCGAGACCGGCAGCTGGAGCGAACTGCTCAGCAGGCACTTGGGAACGGCCACCATGCTGGCCGGCGGCGTCGCGCTGTATGCCACCAACGAGTTCCTGACCATTAGCCTCCTTCCGAGCACAATCGCCGAAATCGGTGGCAGCCGCCTGTACGCCTGGGTGACAACCCTGTATCTGGTCGGTTCGGTGGTGGCAGCGACCTCGGTCAACCCGATGCTGCTGCGCGTCGGTGCCCGCACCTCGTATCTGATGGGACTGACCGTCTTCGGTGTCGCGAGCCTGTTGTGCGCGGCCGCGCCGAATATGGAGGCCCTGGTCGCCGGACGCACCCTGCAGGGGGTGGCCGGCGGACTGCTGGCCGGACTCGGCTACGCGCTGATCAACGCCGCGCTGCCGCATCGGCTGTGGACGCGCGGCTCGGCGCTGGTGTCGGCCATGTGGGGGGTGGCGACGCTGGTCGGGCCGGCCACGGGTGGACTTTTCGCGCAGTTCGGGCTATGGCGGTGGGCGTTCGCTGCGATGGCGGTGATGTCCGGGCTGATGGCCGTGTTGGTGCTGGCCGTGCTGAGCAGCCGGGCCGGCACGAGCGGTGGGCAGCCGGTGACCGCCGCGCACAAGGTGCCGGTGTGGTCGTTGTTGTTGATGGGCGCTGCCGCCCTGGCTGTCAGCGTCGCCGAACTCCCGCGCTACCCGGTGCAGACCGCGGGCCTGCTCGCCGCCAGCGTGCTGCTGATCGGGATCTTTGTGCTCGTCGACTGGCGGATGCACGTAGCAGTATTGCCGCACAGCGTGTTTGGGCCTGGACCGCTGAAGTGGATCTACCTGACCATGTCCGTGCAGATGGTCGCCGCGATGGTGACCACCTATGTGCCGCTGTTCGGTCAGCGGTTGGGCAACCTGACACCGGTGGCGGCCGGATTCCTGGGTGCGTCACTGGCGGTGGGCTGGACGGCGAGCGAGATTGTCAGCGCATCGGTGAACAACACCCGGGTGATCGCGCATGTGGTGGCGGCAGCGCCGTTGGTGATGGCGTCGGGCTTGGCGCTTGGTGCCGTCACCCAGCGTGCCGATGCCCCCCCGGGGGTCGTCGCGCTGTGGGCGCTGGCGCTGCTGATCACCGGGACCGGGATCGGGATCGCCTGGCCGCATCTGTCCGCATGGGCAATGGATTCCGTCGACGATCCGGCCGAGAGCGGCGCCGCGGCGGCGGCCATCAACATCGTGCAGCTGATCTCGGCGGCCTTCGGCGCCGGCCTGGCCGGTGTCGTGGTCAACAGGGCCGAGGGGGGCGAAGTGACGGCCGCTCGCTGGTTGTTCGCGCTATTCACCGTGTTGGCCGCCCTCGGGTTCATCGCCTCCTACCAGGCGACCCAACGCCGGCGTCGGTCACCGGGTTGACTTGACGACCTGCGAATAGTGGAACTGCCACCGCTCGACGATGTGGAAGCCCAGGTAGCCGGGAAACTGGTACACCGGGGTGCGCCCGAACGCCGTTCCCGGCGACAAACGTTGTCCCACTTGATGATCCGGCAACGACTTGTCGCGATTGGTGATCGTCCACAGCGTCGTGCATTTGTTGATCTTGGCGGTGGTCAGCCAGACCGCGACGTGGCCGTCCCACAGCGTGCCGGCCTTGGGCCCATAGGCGCCGCGTTCGACGTCGACCAACGACCGGAACGCCGCCGGCCGGGTGGCCAGCAGTGCCCGAATCGGCCCCGGTCTCCACGGCACGGTGTTGTCCACCAGCAGGCAGTCACCGGGCGCGGCATGGGCACTGATGACGTCGGCCACCTGGCTGTAATCCCAGCCCTCCTTGGCGTAGGGCCCGCGTTGGGTGAAGTAGTAGTTCGGGAACGCGGCGGCGGCGAAGACCGCCACCGCGCCGGCTATGAGCCAGGGCTTGCGGGCGACGCTGACGATGCAGATGGCCAGGATGACCGCCGCCCCGGGGGCGGTCAGGATCAGGTAGCGCGGGTAGTAGATGGGTTCGACGGTCGCCGAGTAGATCAGAACGACGGCGGTGGGAACGACCACCCAGGCCACGCCGGCAAGCAGCAGCGGTCGGGTGCCCTCGCCAGGCCCCGGCGCGCCGGTCAACCGCAGCACGGCGGCGGCGACGACGACCACGCCGGACAAGATGGCGAACGGAACACTGTGGTCGAAGTACTGTCGATGCACCACATCGAGGAAGAGGTTTCGGTTCAGCCCCGAGATCCACCCGACCTGCCAGACCTGTCCGTGGGCGAACCGGACGAAGGGCGTCATGGCCCCGACCGCGGCCAGCGAGGCGACCGCCCACCAGATGGTGGGAGCTTTCCGCGATTGCGCCGGGGCCAGCAGTGGCAGCAGCGCGGCGTACACCGGCACCAGCAGTCCCAAGTTGATGCTGATCAAAATCGACAGCATCAACCCCAGCGCGTACAGCAGCCACACCCATGGCTTGTTGCGCCGCACCGCGGTGACCAGCAGTACCGTCAGCCAGACCGCGGCCGTCACCGACAGCGCAGAGGAGCGCGCCTCGATGCCCGCCCAGGTCACCCGGGGCAGGATGGCAAAGACGGCTCCCGCACACAACGCGGTGCTGCGGCCGGAAAACTGCTTGGCGAACACGACTACGCCGCCGGCGGCGGCGCCGATGGCCAGGCTGCTGGGAACCCGCGACCAGAACTCGGTCGGCGGGAAGATCGCGAACCAGCCGTGCATCAGCAGGTAGTACAGGCCGTGTACCGCATCGATATGGCCCAGCAGATTCCACAGCTCCGGCAGGGTGCGCCGTGCCGAAGCCGAGATCGTCGCACCCTCGTCGAACCACAGCGACGGCCGACTGGCCCAGGCTCCGCTCACGACCGCCGCCAGCAAAGCGATAGCCCAGGGGTCGAGGCGCCGGCCACGGGCATGCGAGTGCGCCGCCCCGGCCGCCGGCGGCGCCGTGTCCTGATCGAGTGTCGGTGCAGACATGATGCCTGTCACTGTAGGTCGCCCGCGATGATTCCGGTCACCAGCCGTCGTCTAGCCGCCCGGCCGGGCATCGGAGCGCACCGCCGCCGGTGCCGCCCCGCATGATCGCCATATCTAGCGAAAAGCGTTGCACCGCAGCTATTTTCGCAGCAAACCGGGACCGTCGATTGCGTCGCGGTAACCCGCTGGTGTGCTGCGGGTGTCTGCCCCGGCAAAATGCGGATTGCGCCACGCCGCTGCGGTGTGGGTAATCTGACCCATCTGGATCAGGCAAAGCGATACTGTCTGGGGTTGGCGTAGCAACCGACACTGGGAGGGTAAATGGGCGCCTATCGGACCGTGGTGGTAGGAACCGACGGCTCGGACTCGTCGATGCGGGCAGTGGACCGGGCCGCGCAGATCGCCGGGGCCGATGCCACGTTGATCATCGCGTCGGCGTACCTGCCTCAACACGAGGACGCCCGAGCCGCCGACGTCCTGAAGGACGAAAGCTACAAGGTGACGGGCACCGCCCCGATCTATGAGATCCTGCACGACGCCAAGGAACGGGCACACAACGCCGGCGCGAAGAACGTCGAGGAACGCGCGATCGTGGGCGCTCCGGTCGACGCGCTGGTCAGCCTCGCCGAAGAAGCGAAGGCCGACCTCCTGGTGGTCGGCAACGTCGGCCTGAGCACGATCGCGGGGCGGTTGCTGGGTTCGGTGCCGGCCAACGTCTCGCGGCGGGCCAAGGTCGACGTGCTCATCGTGCACACGACCTAGCCCATAGCCGGGCGTCAATAGCCGGCCGGATGCTCGGCGAGGCGGATACCGTCAGCGAACCGCGTCATCCCTCGCGCTGTGGGATGTCGGCGGCAACCCGGCTGAGCGTTTTGTTTGATGCGGAATGCCGGTGAGAACGAGTTCGGCAGTACGCCTGGGAGCCTCGGCAAGCATCGAGAAGACGGCTGCCCGCCTGGGCAGCCGGACGTGTTTGCGGCCCTTCTGTACCGCGGACACGACCTGATCGGCAACCACCTCGCGGGTGACGTCGACCATGAGGTGCATCCGGTAAAGGCGGCGGAAGGAATCAGCGGTCGGCGGGTAATCCTCGGTATGGGCCAGCAGGTCGGTGGGGATCGGCCCGAGTTCGACGAGGGTGGTGCGGATCGGCAAGCCGCGAAGGTCGGCTCTTAGGCCCGCGGTGAAATGTGAAAGAGCCGCTTTGGAAGCCGAGTAGGACACCAACCCCGGAAGGACAACGCAGCCCCCCATCGAGGAGACGTTGACGATGTGACCGGCGCCGCGGCGAAGCATCCGTGGGATGGCGCGCCGGCACAATTCGGCCGGGGCGAGGTAGTTGACCTGCGTTACTTTTCGCAAATCGTCGTCGGGCGCGTCAGCAAAGCCCCCCGTGCTGTTGTCGATGCCTGCGTTGTTGACGAGGACGTCGATCGGCCCGACTTCGTCTTCAACACGGTCAATCAAGGTTGCGACCTGGCCGGGGTCCGACAGGTCGGCGATGTGAGCAGAACCGCCAAGCTCCACCGCCAGCGTCCGAAGGAGGCCCTCGGTCCGCGCGACGAGCGCCACGGTTGCCCCGGCGCCGGCGAAAGCGTGGGCGAGGGCTTCTCCGATGCCTCGCGAAGCTCCCGTGATGAGGACCCGTTTTTGCGCTAGCTCCATGGCATTTCCTGCTGTAGTCCTGCTATCGGCGAAGTGCGCCTACGCCATTGCCGGGCGCTTCCCGTTGCGGCGAACGGGGGACTGGCGCGTCTTGCGCGGTTGCGTGGGAGCGGGGACCGGGTCGAACGCGGCGGGATCGTCCAGATACTGGCGAAACACGTGGGCCATCGTCGCCGCCTGGTAACCGTCGACGAACCGGTGGTCCAGACCGATCGTCAGCGGCAGCACCGGGCGTACCACCGGTTGTCCCTTTTCGGCGAGCACCTTGTCGGTCACGGCCCCGATCAGAATCCCGAACGGCACGTGGCAAAACGTCGGCCAGGGAGCGGCGGCCGTGTCCAGGCCGTAGGTGCCCACGTTGCTGACGAGTATCGAACCGTAGGGACGGGCCTCGAGCCCGAGGAAGGGCAGGGGCAGCTGGAGACTTTCGGTAACGAACGCGATCGCATCCATCACCGGGCGTAGCAGTAGCGGCGGGAGGCCTTTGACCATGGCCTTGGCTTGCTTGAACTGTGGATCTTCGTTGTGCCGGATCCGTGCGGCACGATCAGCCAATTCTTTGGCGATGACCCAGGGCGGCTTCTCATTGATGCGACGCACGACGGCGCCGGAAAGATCCGTCCTGGCCGCTTCGACTCCCGTCACCACGTCTGTTCGCAGCGACACGACGAAAAAGCAGTCGATCGTCGGCGATGGCAGAAAGCTGCCAAATACCACGCGGCCGTTGAGGCCGGGCAGCGCTTCGACGACTTTGCCCGCCGCCCGGCCTACCAGATCCACGGGGGTGACATGCTGGCCCGTGGCCTCGCGAACCCGGGCGATGTAGTCCAGCAGCCGCGAAGCATCGATTTCGGCCGTCGCCCAGATGATCGGGTCCTTTCTGGGACGCCAGGTGGCCATGGCGATCTTGCGCCAAACGGAGAACGGGATAGATGACGGTGCCCACATCGTCGGAGCTCCATTCCTTCGCGCCGCGACCGGCGCCTACCTCAATTCACGCCGGGCTTCGTGCCGATTGTGCGCCGCCGCCGGGTCGCCGACGAGGGAACAAGGTCCCCTACCGCCGCTGCCTTCCGGCCTTGTTCTGCCGAGTTGAGCGCGATGCGCCGTTCACCAGCCGCGATCGCGCCACTCCTGAAGGTGAGGGCGCTCGAGGCCCAGCACGGTGTCGTCACCATGGCCGGGATAGATGACGGTGGAGTCGGCGTACACGTCGAACACCCGGGTGGTGACGTCGGTGAGCAGCTGGGTGAAATCGCCGGGCTGCCAGGTCTTGCCGACTCCACCGGGGAACAGGCAGTCGCCGGTGAACAACTGCGTGACCCCGCCGGTCGCCGGCCCGTCGAGTGCCAGCGCGACCGATCCCGGCGTGTGCCCGCGCAAGTGGATGACGTCGAATGTCAGCTCGCCGATCCGGACGGTGTCGCCATTGGCCAGGAAACGATCGGGCCTGACCGGCAGCGGGTCGGCATCGATTTGGTGGGCGGCGGTGGGGGCGCCGGTGGCTTCGGCCACCGCCTGCAGTGCCTGCCAATGGTCGAAGTGCTGATGACTGGTGACGATCAACGACACCTTCGGCGCATACCGGCGGATCAGGTCGATGAGGACGTCGGCGTCATTGGCGGCATCGATCAGTAGCGTCTCGCCGGTCGTAGCACATGTCACCAGGTACGCATTGTTGTCGATGGGCCCCACCGACGCCTTGAGGATGGTCGCGCCGGGCAGCGTGCGACGGGCCGCGGTCCCCGGGTCGACGTGTCCGGTGTAGTCGTCATCGACGGTGGTCATGTGCGCCACTCCCCCCAGCAAGCGGTGGTACCCGCGACTATCGTGGCTGCCCCGGCATTGCCGTTGTCGGCGCAGGTCATAGGCGTCACCTTACTGGTCCCCGAATGCTTGTCGGTACGGGCACATAGCATGGGGAACGAACTCCGTCTCTAGAAGGAACCCGTCAGTGAAAGGGCCTGGGTGGCTGAGCGCCTGATCGTCAAGGGTGCGCGCGAACACAACCTGCGCAGTGTCGACCTCGACCTGCCCCGCGACGCGATGATCGTCTTCACCGGACTGTCCGGATCCGGTAAATCGTCGCTGGCTTTCGACACCATCTTCGCCGAGGGTCAACGGCGCTACGTGGAATCCCTATCGGCGTATGCCCGCCAGTTCCTCGGGCAGATGGACAAACCCGACGTCGACTTCATCGAGGGTCTGTCTCCGGCGGTGTCCATCGACCAGAAGTCCACCAACCGCAACCCGCGGTCGACGGTCGGCACGATCACCGAGGTGTACGACTACCTGCGGCTGCTGTACGCCCGTGCCGGCACGCCGCACTGTCCGGTCTGCGGGGAGCGGATCGCGCGCCAGACGCCCCAGCAAATCGTCGACCAGGTGCTGGCCATGGCGGAGGGCACCCGCTTTCTGGTGCTCGCGCCGGTGGTGCGCACCCGTAAGGGCGAGTTCGCCGACCTGTTCGACAAGCTGAACGCCCAGGGCTACAGCCGAGTCCGGGTCGACGGTGTCGTGCATTCTTTGACCGATCCGCCGAAGCTGAAGAAGCAGGAAAAGCATGACATCGAGGTCGTGGTGGATCGCCTCACCGTCAAAGCCGCCGCCAAGCAGCGGCTCACCGATTCGGTGGAGACCGCGCTGAACTTGGCTGACGGCATCGTGGTGCTGGAATTCCCCGACCACGAACCGGGCGCGTCGCACCGTGAACAGCGGTTCTCCGAGAAACTGGCCTGCCCCAACGGGCACGCCCTGGCCGTAGACGACCTGGAGCCGCGGTCGTTCTCGTTCAACTCGCCCTACGGGGCCTGCCCCGAATGCAGCGGTCTGGGCATCCGCAAGGAAGTCGACCCGGACCTCGTGGTGCCCGACCCGGAACGCACCCTGGCCGAGGGTGCGGTCGCCCCGTGGTCGACGGGCCACACCGCGGAGTACTTCATCCGGATGATGGCCGGGCTCGGCGAGGCGCTGGGTTTCGACGTCGACACTCCCTGGCGCAAGCTGCCGGCCAAGGCGCGCAAGGCCATTCTGGAAGGCTGCGACGAGCAGGTGCACGTGCGCTACCGCAACCGGTACGGACGCACCCGGTCGTATTACGCCGATTTCGAGGGCGTGCTGGCGTTTTTGCAGCGCAAGATGTCGCAGACCGAGTCCGAGCAGATGAAGGAACGCTACGAGGGCTTCATGCGCGACGTGCCGTGCCCGGTATGCGAAGGCACCCGGCTCAAGCCGGAAATTCTGGCGGTGACACTGGCCGGGCGCGAGCTCGGCCCCAAGTCGATCGCCGAGGTCTGCGAACTGTCGATCGCGGAGTGCGCGGACTTTCTTCAGCGCCTCACCCTGGGTCCGCGCGAGCAGGCGATCGCGGGCCAGGTGCTCAAGGAAATCCAGTCGCGGCTCGGATTTCTGCTCGACGTCGGGCTCGAGTACCTATCGCTGTCGCGCGCGGCGGCGACCCTGTCCGGGGGCGAGGCGCAACGCATCCGGCTGGCCACCCAGATCGGTTCCGGCCTGGTGGGGGTGTTGTATGTGCTCGACGAGCCGTCTATCGGCCTACATCAGCGCGACAACCGTCGTCTCATCGAAACCCTCACCCGCTTGCGGGATCTGGGCAACACTCTGATCGTCGTCGAACATGACCAGGACACCATCGCCCACGCCGACTGGATCGTCGACATCGGGCCGGGCGCCGGCGAGCACGGCGGCCGCATCGTGCACAGCGGACCGTACGACGAACTGCTGGCCGACGAGAACTCGATCACCGGAGCCTATCTGTCGGGGCGGGAAAGCATAGATATTCCCGCGATCCGTCGACCTGCCGACCCGCGGCGTCAGCTCACCGTTGTCGGAGCCCGGGAACACAACCTGCGCGGCATCGACGTGTCATTCCCGCTCGGCGTGCTGACATCGGTGACCGGGGTGTCCGGGTCGGGCAAGTCGACGCTGGTCAACGACATCCTGGCCGCGGTATTGGCCAACCGGCTCAACGGGGCCCGGCAAGTCCCGGGCCGTCATACCCGGGTCACCGGGCTGGACCACCTGGACAAGCTGGTGCGGGTCGACCAGTCGCCGATCGGGCGCACGCCGCGATCCAACCCGGCCACCTACACCGGGGTGTTCGACAAGATCCGCACCCTGTTCGCCGCCACCACCGAGGCCAAGGTCCGCGGCTACCAACCGGGCCGGTTCTCGTTCAACGTCAAGGGCGGTCGCTGCGAAGCCTGTACCGGGGACGGCACCATCAAGATCGAGATGAACTTCCTGCCCGACGTGTACGTGCCCTGCGAGGTGTGCCAGGGCGCCCGCTACAACCGGGAAACCCTCGAAGTGCACTACAAGGGCAAGACCATCTCCGAGGTGCTGGACATGTCGATCGAGGAAGCGGCACAGTTCTTCGAGCCGATCACCGGCATTCACCGCTATCTGCAGACCCTCGTCGACGTCGGCCTGGGCTACGTCAGGCTCGGCCAGCCCGCGCCGACGCTGTCCGGCGGTGAGGCGCAGCGGGTCAAGCTGGCCTCCGAGTTACAGAAACGCTCAACCGGGCGCACCATTTACATCCTCGACGAACCCACCACCGGCCTGCATTTCGAGGACATCCGCAAGCTGCTCAAGGTGATCAACGGTCTGGTCGACAAGGGCAATACGGTCATCGTCATCGAACACAACCTGGACGTGATCAAGACTTCGGACTGGATCGTCGACATGGGACCGGAGGGTGGCGCGGGGGGCGGAACCGTTGTCGCCCAGGGCACTCCGGAGGAGGTCGCCGCTGTGCCGGAAAGTTACACGGGCAAATTCCTGGCCGAAGTCGTCGACACCGGGAAGCCGGCGGGCCCACCCCGGTCGAACCGCCGAGGCAAAGTCAGCGCCTGAGCCGGGTTCGGCCAATCCGTTGCGCCGACACGCCGCCGCAACGCGTAGCAGTGGTTGAAGTTTCGGCGTCAGCCAGCACCGGCGGCGGTGACCAGGCGTTCTCTCCCGCCCACCGTGTCACTCATCGGTGTGCATCGACTCACGGATTCGGGCCAGTCGTTCGGCCGCCGCGCGCTGGCGCTTTTCGTACTGTTCCTCGACGGATCGGCTCTCAGTCGTCTCGGCATCCAGTTCGGCCGCACCCATCGCTGTCGCGTAGCGGGATTCGATCTTCTCCCGGACCGCTTCGAAGGTCGGGACCCCGCCATTGTCATATCCGGGGTCATGTCCGGGGTCGGACGAGTCGGCCTGGGCTGCTGGTTCGTCGGGCATGCCGCCACGGTACTGCGGCACTACGTCACCGGCCCGTCACCGCGGCGCCGATGATCGAGGTAGCGGACCATCTGTGCCCAGTACACCATGGTCAGCGCCATTTGCAGCGCGGTCGCGACAACCGCCGGCTTGAGTCGGCGGCGGCGGGCCGCGATCACCGCGCTCAGCGAAACGGCCGATGTCAGCGCGCTGACCAGCATCGCCGCGTCGGCCGGACGCTCGGCGATCCACAATTCCTCGCCCACCATCGCCCGCGTCGCCCATGCTCGATGGTGTTTCGGCTTGCCGAAGACAAACGGATTGACCGCCAGCCACAATGCGATCACCGCGGCGTGGATCCGGTGCCGGGTCCATATCGGCACCAGCGCCAGCGGTGTGCTTGCCCAGCGCGTCCAGGCGCTCCAGGGATTGCAGTGCCGGGCGAATACCGCCCGGCGAACCCGCGCGACAGGCCGCACCGGCAACTACCGTCCGGCGGTGACGACCTGCGCCGCCGCACCGCCGGCACCCGGTAACGAAATCCGGGGTGCCTGCGGAGTGTCCAGTTGCCCGGCCAGCCAGGGCAGGGCCCGCACGAACGCCTGGTCGGCAAAGGGCCAATCGTGCTTGCCCGGTTGGGGGACCACCGCGCAGTCGATGCCGTTGGTCCGGCCCAGCGCGCACAGCGCATTGGCGGCCGCCGTCTGGTTGCCCGGATTTGCGGCGGCATCGCGCCCGGCCACCCGCATGGCGGCGGTGTCGACGATCGGGGTATCCCGACGCCCCGCCGGTTGACCAGGGACAGAGATGGCGAACCAACCCGAAACCCCGGTATACGGCCCGTGCCGGGTGATCACCGTCGTCGGATCGAATGCGGCCCAGGCGTCGGCGTTGCCGCCGAACAGCCTGGCGATGGTTTCCGCCTTGTTTCCCGCGTTCGGGTAGAAATCTCCGGCGACATCGACGAATGCGCTGAACAGGTCGGGGTGCATGACCGTCAAATCCACGGCGCAAGTCCCGCCCATCGACCAGCCGACAATGCCCCAGTTGCGCTGCTGCGAGCTGACGCCGAATTTCGAGACCATATATGGCACAACGTCTTTGGTCAGATGATCGGCCGCGTTGCCGCGTCGTCCATTGACGCATTCGGTGTCGTTGTTGAAGGCTCCGCCGGAGTCGACGAAGACCAGCACCGGCGCATTGCCATCGTGGGCGGTGGCAAATTCGTCGACCGTCTGTATGGCGTTGCCGGCTCGCGCCCAGTCGGCCGGGGTGTTGAACTGCCCGCCGATCATCATCACGACAGGCAATCGCGGGGGCGGATCACTCGCGAACCAGGCGGGCGGCAGGTACACCAGTTCCCCGCGATGTTTGAAATGCGATGCCGTGGACGGGATGGAGACCGGCACCACGCTGCCGCGCGGCGGCCGTGTTCCCTTGCCGGCCATCGCGGCAACGCTGGCCGGATCCGCCTGATCGGGCAGCGGACCGGAGGTGAGCTGGTTCCAAGCGGCCTGAACGGTCGGAAAATAGCCGACCCACAGGTTGAGCGCCAACGCCGCGCTGAGCACACATAGCGGCACCGCCATCAGCGATGCGCCGCGACCCCACCAGCGCGCGCTGCGCCAGTCCAGGACCAGTACCGTCGCGGCCACGCCCGTCAAACCGGCCCAGATCCAGAGCGCGGCCGGGGCGGGATCATTGGCGAGTCCGCCGAGATACCACCCGGTCCCGCAGGCCGTGGCACCTCCGACGGCCACCGCGGCCGGTAACCGGCGCCAGCGGCGAAAGCGCGACCCGATCGCCAGCACCAGTACCGTCGCGGTCGCCAGCTGGACCGTGATCGGCAGCCAGCCGTACATCAGCGAGGTATGGGCGCTGGCCAGCGGCTGCGCAAGATACACCGTCGACGCTGTCACAAGAACCATTGTGATCGCTTGTTAACCGTCCAGGAACGCGTTCATTGAATGTTTGCTGTGTATTCGCTGGTAGCTGTCGGACCGGGTTAATGCGGCTTCGCCAATGGAAATGGGAGTGTCTCGCGAATACTGCGTCCGGTGATCAGCATGACCACCCGGTCGACGCCCATGCCGAGGCCCCCGGTGGGCGGCATCGCATACTCCAAGGCCTGCAGAAAGTCCTCATCGAGCTGCATCGCCTCGGGATCTCCACCGGCCGCCAGCAGGGATTGTTCGTGCAGACGACGTCGTTGTTCCACCGGGTCGGTGAGTTCGCTGTAGGCGGTACCGAGCTCGATGCCCCAGGCCACCAGGTCCCAGCGTTCGGCGACTCCGAGCTTGCTGCGATGCGGCCGTGTCAGCGGCGACACCGAGGTGGGGAAGTCGATGTAAAACGTCGGCCGCTCGGTGCGGCTTTCCACCAGGTGCTCGTACAGCTCGAGGACCACGGCGCCGGCATCCCACTGCGCCCGATAGGGGATGTGGGCCGCGTCGGACAACCTGCGCAGCGTCGCCAAGTTGGTGTCGACGTGAATGTGCTCACCGAGGGCTTCGGAAACCGCGTCGTACACCGTCTTGACCGGCCAGACTCCGGAGATGTCGACGGGCTGCAGGCCGTCGCTGGTGGGCCGCATCGCGATCGGTGCGCCGTTGGCGGCCTGGGCGGCGTTTTGGATGAGCTCGCGACAGCTGTCCAGCCACACCAGGTAGTCGGCATGTGCTTGATAGGCCTCGAGCAAAGTGAACTCAGGATTGTGACTGAAGTCGACGCCCTCGTTCCGAAAGGCCCGGCCCAGTTCGAATACGCGTTCCACGCCGCCGACGCACAGCCGCTTGAGGTACAGCTCCGGCGCGATGCGCAGGAACAGGTCCATCGAATAGCTGTTGATGTGCGTGACGAATGGTCTGGCGGCGGCTCCGCCGTGCACCTGCTGCAAGATAGGAGTCTCGACTTCGATGAAACCCTTGGCGAACAGTGTTTCCCGGACCGAGCGCAGTACCGTGCTGCGTGCGGTGAGCAGGTCACGGGATTCGGCGTTGACCGCCAGATCGACATAGCGGGTCCGCACTCGGGCCTCGGGATCGGTCAACCCCTTCCACTTGTTCGGCAAGGGCCGCAGGCATTTTCCGATCAGCCGCCAGCTGGACACGATCAGTGACCTGGTTCCCCGTTTGCTCGAGCCCATGTGCCCGGTCATCTCCACCAGGTCACCGAGGTCGATGGTGGCGTTGAAATCCGCAGCGCGGCCCTGCTGCAGGCATGAATTGTCAAGCAGCAGTTGCATTTCACCGGTCCAGTCGCGCAGGTGCGCGAACAACACGCCGCCGTAATGGCGTACCCGCAATATGCGTCCGGACACCGAAAGCGTGGCCTTGTCGTCCGCGCCCATCGCCTGTGCGACTGTGTGACTGGGCGAACGGCCTACCGGATAGGCGTCGATACCGTTGCGCCGCAAGGTTTTCAACTTGTTCAGTCGAACACGCACCTGCTCGGGCAGGCGACGCCCAACTTCGTCGTCGGCGAGGTCCACCTGCTGCAGCTCGGTGATGTCCGGTGCCGAGCCGTCGTGATGCAACAGCCCGGTGGCTGCCAGCGGTTCGGGCACCGCAGGGTGGTGCCCGGTGTGCGCTTTGTTGCGCCTACTGAACGGCAAGACCAGGAAGCCCTCGGCGATCACCGAGGCGACGCCCACCTTGGGTATCAGTCGTGCGTCCTCGTAACAGGCGTAGCGGGGCACCCATTCGGGTTGGTACTTCTGGTTGGACCGGTAGAGCGTTTCGATCTGCCACCAGCGGGAAAAGAAAATCAGCAGCCATCGCCACAGCCGGGCAACCGGGCCGGCGCCGAGCTGCGCGCCCTGCTCGAAGGCGGACCGAAACATCGCAAAGTTCAGCGAGATACGGCTGAGGCCAAGACTTTCGGCGTGCAGCGCAAGCTCGCTGACCATGAGTTCGATGGTGCCGTTAGGCGATTCCGGAGAGCGGCGCATCAAGTCCAGGGAGACGCCGGTGGTGCCCCACGGCACCAGCGACAGCATCGCCACCACCCGGTTGTCCGGGTCTAGCGCCTCGACCAGCAGGCAGTCGGAGTCCGCCGGGTCGCCGAGCCGGCCCAGCGCCATCGAGAAGCCACGTTCGGTTTCGGTGTCGCGCCAGGCATCGGCGCGCGCGATGGTTTGTTCCATTTCCGCCGCGGAAATGTCGCGATGTCGACGGATACGCACCGTCAACCCGGCCCTGCGCGCCCGGGTCACGGCTTGGCGTACGCCGCGCATCTCCGGGCCGGACAACTTGAAATCCGTTGGCCGCAGAATCGCCTCGTCACCCAGCTCCAGCGCGTTCAGGCCCGCTTCGCGATAGGTCTGAGCGCCTTGGGAGCTGGCACCCATCACACCGGGGGACCAGCCGTAGGTCTGGCACAGCCGTAACCATGCGTCGACGGCTTGCGGCCAAGCCCGGGGGTCGCCCACCGGGTCACCGCTGGCCAGACAGACTCCGATCTCGACGCGGTACGTGACGGCGGCGCGGCCACTGGGTGCGAATACCACCGACTTGTCGCGACGAGTGGCGAAGTAGCCCAGTGAGTCGCTGTTGCCGTACAACTCCAGCAGTCCGCGGATGGCCGACTCGTCTTCGCCGGTCAGGGCGTTGTCGGCGCGTTGCGACTGGAACAGCACGATGGTGGCCGCGATCAAGGCGAAGGCGCCGAACAGGCCGAAGATGGCGTTGAGGAAGACGTGCGGCCGACCGGTGAACAGGTCGGGATCGGCGAGCGCGAATCCGACCACCCGGTTGGCCACATAGGGTAGCCGGTCGGGCGCCGCAAGCGATCCGGGGAACAGTTCCACCAAGCCCCAGGAAATCAGGATTCCGATAGCTCCACCGGCTAACAGCACGGCGGCCGCTTTGAACAATGCGGCCCTGCGGACCTTGGCCCAGAACTCGCGATAACCCAGCACCAGCACGACAATCGCGACCACGTGCACCGCGAAACCGAGGTTCTCACCGAAGTTTTCGGCTGCGGTGTTGCCACCGGCGGCGATATCGGCGGCGTTCAAGAAGGCGGCCAGCACCATGTTTCCCAGCAACAGCAACCAGGCAATTCGCTTGCGTGCGGTCAGCGCCGCGGCCAGCAACGCCAGCACGAACGACCACGCGAAGCTGGTGTCGGGGAAGTTGAACAGATAGCTGTTGATGAACTCCCGAGGAACCTTGATGATCCAGCGAATCAGCGGCGACATGCTCGCCAGCAGCGACAGCGTCGCGATGACTCCGACGGTCCAGCCTGCTGCCGCGGGAACCCAGTGATACCGGGAGACGGGCCTGCTCTCCGTCGAGCGAGGCTTTGCGATGGTCACAAACCGCGAGGATATTCCCTCAAACCGGGAAAATCCTGGCGACCGGGTGGCTGGATTGCGCCTGCTCAGCGCGCTTAGGCTGGCGCGCTGGCCGGCTCGCTACCCGGGGGACGGGTCTTGGCTGTTAGACTGGCTGCTGCGACCATCCCGGCGAAGGCCAGGAACAGTTAAGTGGAGTCCCACTCCCACCGCCAGCCACGAAAAGGTCCAACGCTTTTTCAAGGTTGCGCGGTCCGGTCACAGGCATTGTTTGCGATGCCTGTTCTGCGCGTGGCGCAGGCGGCTGGAGTTGTCTCGAGCCGCGATCGGTCGGCATTGGGCCCTGCTTAGGCAGGGCTTTTTTGCTGATGGCTGGTGTATCCCACTGCTGATTCCGGCCCGTCCGGGCCCTGGCTGCAGCGGAAGAAAGCCAACAAGGGAGGCCACATCAGCACTGAGACCCGCGTCAACGAGCGCATTCGCGTACCTGAAGTTCGTTTGATCGGCCCAGGGGGGGAACAGGTAGGCATCGTGCGTATCGAAGACGCACTCCGCGTTGCCGCGGACGCCGATCTCGACCTTGTCGAAGTTGCCCCGAATGCCAGACCGCCGGTCTGCAAGATCATGGACTACGGCAAGTACAAGTACGAGGCGGCGCAGAAGGCGCGCGAATCCCGCCGGAACCAACAGCAGACCGTCGTCAAAGAACAGAAGCTGCGGCCCAAGATCGACGATCACGATTACGAAACCAAGAAAGGCCACGTGGTGCGTTTTTTGGAGGCCGGATCGAAGGTCAAGGTCACCATCATGTTTCGCGGACGCGAGCAGTCGCGGCCGGAATTGGGCTATCGGTTGCTGCAGCGCCTGGGCGCCGACGTTGCCGAATACGGATTCGTCGAAACGGCGCCCAAGCAGGACGGGCGCAACATGACGATGGTGCTGGCACCCCACCGCGGCGCGAAAACTCGCGCCCGGGCGCGGCATGGGGAGGGACCGGCGGGCGGCGACATCAAACCTTCATCGAACTAACTCGCTAGCCCAACCAGAACTCACCAGGACTGAGGAAAAATGCCCAAGGCCAAAACTCACAGCGGCGCCTCGAAGCGGTTCCGCCGCACCGGTACCGGAAAGATCGTCCGGCAGAAAGCCAACCGCCGGCACCTGCTCGAGCACAAACCGTCGACCCGAACCCGGCGCCTGGAAGGCCGTACGGCGGTGGCGGCCAACGACACCAAGCGGGTCAATTCGCTGCTGAACGGTTAGCCGGCGCCCCGTACGACCGGCTGGCGCCGGTACCTGACCAAGCACGTCCGAGTCCGAACGAGAGTAGGAACATCCATGGCACGCGTAAAGCGGGCAGTCAACGCCCACAAGAAGCGGCGCTCCGTCCTGAAGGCCTCGAAAGGTTATCGGGGCCAGCGGTCCCGGCTCTACCGCAAGGCCAAAGAACAGCAGCTGCATTCGCTGAACTACGCCTACCGCGACCGTCGCGCGCGTAAGGGCGAGTTCCGCAAATTGTGGATCTCGCGGATCAACGCGGCGGCGCGTGCCAACGACATCACTTACAACCGGCTGATCCAAGGTCTGAAGGCCGCTGGTGTGGAGGTGGACCGCAAGAACCTCGCCGATATCGCGGTCACCGATCCGGCTGCGTTCACCGCGCTCGTGGAGGTCGCCCGGGCGGCCCTGCCCGAGGACGTCAACGCACCCTCCGGAGAGGCCGCTTAGGCGCACCGCATCCCGGTGCTCACCGAACGCTCGGCCAGGGTAGCCGCCGCGGTCAAATTGCATCGCCACGTCGGCCGGCGTCGCGCAAACCGATTTCTCGCCGAGGGCCCCAATCTGGTCGAGGCGGCGTCGGCGCGCGGACTGGTCCGGGAAGTGTTTGTCACCGAGGTCGCGGCGCAGCGGCACGAGACCTGGTTGGCCGGCCACGACGCGCCGGTCCATCTGGTGACCGAGCGTGCCGCAAAAGCCCTGTCCGACACGGTTACCCCGGCGGGACTGGTCGCGGTGTGCGACATTCCGACGACCCGCCTGGACGATGTGCTGACCCGCTCACCGCGGCTCATCGCAACGGCCGTCGAGATCAGCGAGCCAGGTAACGCCGGGACACTGATCCGCATCGCCGACGCCATGGGGGCCGCGGCCGTGATCCTTGCCGGACACAGCGTCGACCCGTACAACGGCAAGTGTCTGCGCGCGTCCGCGGGCAGCATCTTCAACATTCCCGTCGTCGCCGTTGCGGACACCCATGCCGCCATCGTGTCGTTGCGGGGCGCCGGGTTGCAGGTACTGGCCACTGCCGTAGACGGTGAGACGTCCCTCGACGATGCCGATCCGCTGCTGGGAGTTGCGACGGCGTGGTTGTTCGGCCCCGAATCACACGGGCTGTCCGCCGAGATCGCCGGCGCGGCAGACCACCGGGTGCGCATCCCGATGTCCGGCCGAGCCGAGAGCCTGAACATCGCCGCCGCCGCGGCTATCTGCCTGTACCAAAGCGCCCGGGCACTGAGCGGCACTCGCTGAAATCGTTTGCGTTTTATGCGGCCCTGGTCGCCCGGCCGCGGCCGCGGGCGGGGCGCAGGCCGGCCAGCGAGAGCGTGGTGTGCACCAACGATCCGGCCCGCTCCATGATCAGCCGGGCCGGCTCCAGCGGGAACGGGGCGAATCCGCGTGCGCGCGGTGGGAAGTAATGCATCGGCAATCCGCGGCGGTCCCGCGGCGGAGCCATGAAGGCAGGCGCTTCGACCAGCGGCGCGTCGCTTCGGGTCCGGCCCTCTTCCCGGCGGTAGGCGGCCAGCGCGCGAGGATGCAGTCTGATCTCGTCGGGCACCGCCAGAAACACCAGCTCCACCAGCTTGCCGAACAGCCGCAGCAATACCTCGTCGCCCGGGGTCCAATGCATTCCCGCCTTCTCCCGCACGGCCGGGTCGAATAGGCCGGCCGCGATCCAGCGCTGACCGGCAACCAGGGGCTTGAACATTTGGTCCCAGATGGGCGTTGGCATGAGTACGAACTTCGGCTTGGGAATGCGCATGCGGAAGATGTCCAGCGTGGCCTGGTTGATCTCGAGTTCGTCCCGGCAGACCCGGGCCCAATACTCCTGAAACTCTTCCCACGACTTGGGGACCGGCCGCATGCTCATGCCGTACATCCGGTACCACCGCACGTGTTCGTCGAATAGTTGGCGCTTTTCGGCCTCGGTCAAACCTCCGCAGAAGTATTCGGCGACTTTGACGACGAGCATGAAGAACGTGGCATGCGCCCAGTAGAAGGTCTCCGGGTTCAAGGCGTGATAGCGGCGACCCTCGGCGTCGACTCCCTTGATCGTGTGGTGATAGCCCTTGATCTGCTCGCCGGTCCGGGCCGCCCGGTCGCCGTCGTAGACGACGCCCATGATGGGATACACCGACCGGGCCACCCGCTGCAGTGGTTCCCGCAGCAGGATCGAATGCTCCGTGACGCCGGCGCCAAGCTCCGGATACATGTTCTGGATCGCGCCGATCCACACGCCCATCATTCCGGTCCGCAGGTCACCGAAGTATTTCCAGGTCAGCGAATCGGGTCCGAGTGGCTCGACTGGTGTCGTCGATGTGGCAGTCATCGCGGCCTCCACGCGCTCGATGTGCGCCCACGATAATCGGTGACAACATACGTTGTCTACGTTTTCGGCGAGTGCCCCGGCATGCTGTTATCGGGTGTCCATAGCGGCGTGGTACCCGCGTGATCAGGGTTGTTTGTCGCAGCGCATGGCATTGGGCCGACCCCGCGCGAGCCCTTGCCCTCGGACCTGGCGGCGGGGTTGTCGACTGCGTCCCGAGCTGCGGATGCGACCGACCGGATGGGATAAACACGCGACGGCCCACCGGGATGTTGCCGACTGCCATGAAACAGTTCCGATCGGACGATTTGACGTCCGCGGGAACGTTCTATTGGTCTTGTTTGCTTCTCGCCACGTTGGTTTCGAGCTGGTGCGGCGAAGCGCCGGGCGTTGCTGAAAGGGCCGAAAAAGGGCTAACCAAAAGGCGATTGCCGGGAGTAGAGTTTCTTTCCTGGAGACTACTCGGTGATTTTCTTCTTGAGTCAAGCAAGGAGGCCCGGCATTGTCGATTCTCAATGTGGTACCGGACGTTATGAACGCGGCGGCGGGAAATTTGGCGGAAATTGGTTCCGCGATGAGCGCGGCCAATGCGGCAGCAGCCCCGCCCACGACCGGGCTGGTGGCCATGGCGGCAGATCAGGTGTCGGCGGCTGTCACGGCGGCATTCGCGACACATGCCCAGGACTATCAAGCCCTCAGCGCGAAGATGGCGGCGTTTCACGACCAGTTCGTCCGTACCCTGAGCAATGGCGCGGGTGCGTACCTCGGCGCCGAGATTGCCAATGCCGAGCAGAATCTGCTGAACGCGGTGAATGGACCCGCCCTGTCGTTGCTTGGCCATCCGTTGCTGGGGACCGGCGCAGATTCTGCTGCACGCGCGGCGACTGCCGGCAGCGGCACCGGCGCGACTGCCGCTAGCGCGGAGAGCGCCGGCTGGAGTGCCGGTTCGGGGCTCAGCTCGGCCACCGGTGCTGCGGTCGCCGGTGCGACGGCCACCGGTGCGACGGCGACGGATGCGACGGCTACGGGTGCTGCGGTCACCGGTACGACGGCCACTGGTGCGACGGCCACCGGCACGACGGCCACTGGTGCGACGGCCACTGGTGCGACGGCCACCGGCACGACGGCCACTGGTGCCACGGCCACAGGTACCACGGGCGGCAGCGCAATGTTGCCGCTGGCCGGCCCGACCGCTCCCGTGACTGTTCCGCTGGTGAGTACGAGCACCCCGTTCGGTCCGGTGGCGCTCACGCTCAACGGGACCGTGGACCTGACTACCTTTCAAGTAGCCTTCGACTCCGGCTCCATCGCATTACCTACGCCGCTTGCGCTCGGCATTGATGCTTTGGGTCCGTATTACCTCGCGACGACCGCGCTGCAAAATAGCGCCATGGCGTTTGGCAACGCGATATCAAGCGGTAATCCGTTGGCGGCGGCAGGCACGCTGTTCTTTGCTCCCGTCAACGCCGTAAACAGCTTCCTTTTCGGCCACGAGACGATAACGCAGTCGATGGCGGCGCCGGCGGGGCTTGGTTACTCGGACGTGGCGTTCAGCGTTCCGGTTGGCGGGCTGCTGTCCCCGCTTCAGCCCTTCACGCTTACGCTCACGCCGACCAGCGGAACGCCCACCTCTATTGCATTGGGCGGAACACAGGTCGGCGGCCTTGTTCCCGGCTTGTTGGGGCTGTTCTCCGGCTTCTAGGTTGTCGATCGTCGGGGCGCCGGCGGGACGACTGCGATTGCCTGGCTCAGCCCGTAGCACCTACCCTTGCGAAGTGGAGGTCGGGGCTGGCGAAGGGGAGTCCGGCGTGCCCGACGAGACGGCGACTGCGGTCGCGCCGTCGGCTTCGCGTCGGCGTTCTCCGGGACAGTGGCTGCGCTCCACCAACCACAGCCCGGGCGTCGTGGCGTTCATCCGGCGGGCGCGACGGCTGTTGCCCGGCGATCCCGAATTCGGCGATCCGCTGTCCACTGCTGGTGACGGCGGTCCGCGGGCCGCGGCACGGGCTGCCGACCGGCTGCTGGGGGATCGTGATGCGGCCTCGCGTGAAGTCAGCCTGGGTGTGCTGCAACTGTGGCAGGCATTGACTGAGGCAGTTTCCCGCCGTCCGGTGAATCCCGAAGTGACGCTGGTCTTCACCGACCTGGTGGGTTTCTCGACCTGGTCGCTGCAAGCCGGTGATGATGCCACCTTGGCGCTGTTGCGCCGGGTGGCCCGGGCTGTCGAGCCCCCGCTGCTGGACGCCGGGGGTCACATCGTCAAACGGATGGGCGACGGCATCATGGCGGTGTTTCGCAATCCGGCTGTGGCCGTCCGCGCCGTGCTCGCCGCTCGGGAGGCATTGAGCGCAGTCGAGGTGGCGGGCTACACGCCGCGGATGCGGGTCGGCATCCACACCGGCCGGCCGCAGCGACTGGCCGCTGACTGGCTCGGTATCGACGTCAACATCGCCGCTCGCGTTATGGAACGCGCCACAAAAGGTGGCATCATGATATCGAGTCCCACCCTGGACTTGATCCCGCAAAGCGAGTTGGACGCATTGGGCGTCGTCGCCAAGCGGGCACGTCGGCCGATGTTTTCCAGCAAGCTCACCGGCATTCCACCGGACTTGGCGATTTATCGCCTCAAACCTCGTAAGGAGCTGCCAGCTTTTGGTGACGCTCCCGAAACAGAACAGCAGGCATAGTAGATATCGATGAATCATCGCATTTGGGCACTCGTGTACCGGCTCGGCCGGGTCCGGTTCACACTTGGCTACCTGGCAGCTCTGGCCTCGGTCAGCATCGCGATCTTGATGCTCGGTCCGCATGCCCACGAGCAGGTCATTCGGCATGCCAGTACAAACTTGCACAACCTGTCACACGGTCGCCTGGGCACTCTGTGGAATAGCGCCTTCGTGATCGCCGAGGGTCCGCTTTACTTCTGGCTGCCGTGTCTGGCCTGTCTGCTCGCGCTTGCCGAACTGCACCTGCACACCGGGCGGTTGACCCTCGCGTTCGTCGTCGGCCATCTCGGGGCCACCTTGCTGGTGGCGGCCGCGTTGGCGGGCGCGGTCGAGTTCGGCTGGCTGCCGTGGTCGATCACCCGTGTCAGCGACGTAGGGATGAGCTACGGCGCCCTCGCGGTTGTCGGAGCGCTTACCGCCACGATCTCCCGCCGCTGGCGGCCGGCATGGATCGGCTGGTGGGCGTCGCTGGCTGTGGCGGCCGCGATCGCCGGCGGTGATTTCACCGACGCCGGCCACGCCATTTCCCTCTTGCTGGGCATGCTGGTGACCATGCGGTTCGATCGGCCGGTTCGCTGGACGCCGGCGCGGTATGCGTTGCTCATGGTCTCGTCCGGGTTCGGCTTTCTGCTTCTGGCGCACACCAGCTGGACATCGGTGAGCGGTGTTGCCGTGGGCGCGCTGGGCGCGGGCGTGGCCTACGGGTTGGCCCGCTGGAAGACCATGCGGGTCGTACCGGCGCAAACATGACGCGCGGCCGGGCCGGACGGGCGTCCCGATAGGACCTCCAAAGGACATTGGCCGGTGGTGGGGGACTCCTCAACAACTCCGGGTGGTCTGGAACCACGCCCCTTGCGGATGCCGGACCACCGTCGGCCCTGCCCCCGCGGACGCCGAGTAAGGCCTACGGCAAGGCGACGGTTGACTCGCTGCCGCGGGAGAGGGCGTGCAGACCGTCTCGATGATGTGGCTGGCGGTTCCGGCCCCCGGGGGGCGTTGCCCACTGGGCATCACCAAAACGAGCCGATCGATGACTTATGATCGGCAGTTGCGTCAAACCCGTGCCGTGAACCCACCCCGCGACGATGTGAGCCCCCTTAGGGCCCACCCGCTGGCCGGGTGACGGACCGAGGTGGGTGTCCCCCTCGGGGGAGAGCCGGGCAGTTATACCTAGCCTCGTCAGCAAGGAGAGTGTCGCCGCGTGGGTGAACAACCCGTCGATCTGTCGCCGGAGGCATTGGCCAAGGCGGTTAACGCCGCCCAACAGGCTTTCGCACTAGCCGACAGTCTGGAGGCGCTGGCGCGCGCCAAGACCGAGCACCTTGGGGACCGTTCGCCGCTGGCGCTGGCCCGGCAGGCACTGGGCAGGTTGCCCAAGGAGGAGCGTGCCGATTCCGGCCAGCGAGTGAACGTCGCCCGGGGCGATGCTCAACGCAGCTACGACGGACGTCTGACGGCGCTGCGGGCCGAACGTGACACTGCGGTGCTGGCCGCCGAGGGTATTGACGTCACGCTGCCGTCGACCCGGCAGCCGACCGGCGCCCGGCATCCGATCACGATCCTGGCCGAGCACATCGCGGACACCTTCATCGCAATGGGATGGGAGCTGGCCGAAGGACCGGAGGTCGAGAGCGAGCAGTTCAACTTCGATGCCCTCAACTTCCCGCCGGACCACCCCGCGCGCAGCGAGCAAGACACCTTCTATATCGCGCCGGAGAATTCACGGCAGCTGCTGCGCACCCACACGTCACCGGTACAGGTGCGCACCCTGCTGGAGCGCGAATTACCGGTCTACATCATCTCGATCGGCCGGACCTTCCGCACCGACGAACTCGATGCCACCCACACGCCGGTGTTCCATCAGGTCGAGGGATTGGCGGTGGATCGCGGGCTGACCATGGCGCACCTGCGCGGGACGCTGGATGCCTTCGCCCGGGCCGAGTTCGGGCCGTTGGCGCGCACCCGGATCCGGCCGCACTTCTTCCCGTTCACCGAACCGTCCGCCGAGGTCGATGTGTGGTTCGCCAGCAAGAAGGGTGGCGCCGACTGGGTGGAGTGGGGTGGCTGCGGAATGGTGCATCCAAACGTGTTGCGGGCCGCCGGAATTGACCCTGAGGTTTACTCGGGCTTCGCGTTCGGGATGGGTCTAGAGCGAACGCTGCAGTTCCGCAACGGGATTCCCGACATGCGCGACATGGTCGAGGGTGACATCCGGTTCTCGTTGCCGTTCGGGGTGGGTGCCTGATGCGTGTTCCGTATAGCTGGCTGCGCGAAGTGGTTTCGGCCGGCGCACCGGGTTGGGACGTCCCGGCAGGTGAACTCGAGCAGACGTTGGTCCGTATCGGCCATGAAGTCGAAGAGGTGACCGCACTCGGCCCGGTTGACGGCCCGCTGACCATGGGGCGGGTCGCCGCCATCGAGGAACTTACCGGTTTCAAGAAGCCGATCCGGGCCTGCCTGGTCGACCTCGGCGACGGTGCGGAGCGCGAAATAGTCTGTGGTGCCACAAATTTCATGGTTGGCGATTTGGTCGTCGTGGCGCTCCCGGGAACCACCCTGCCGGGCGGCTTCACCATCACCGCTCGCAAGACCTACGGCCGTACCTCGGCGGGAATGATCTGCTCGGCGGCCGAACTTGCTTTGGCCGCAGATCATTCCGGGATCCTGGTGCTGCCGCCGGGAACGGCCGAACCGGGGGCCGACGGCGCGGGTGTGCTCGGATTGGACGACGTGGTCTTCCACCTGGCGATCACCCCCGACCGCGGCTACTGCATGTCGGTGCGAGGCCTGGCCCGAGAGATCGCCTGCGCTTATGACTTGGATTTCGTCGACCCCGCCGACGTGCCGGCGCTGCCGGTGGAGGCAGAGGCGTGGCCGTTGACGGTACAGGCCGAAACAGGCGTGCGCCGGTTCGCCCTGCGGCCGGTGACTGGCATCGATCCGGCCGCGGCATCGCCCTGGTGGCTGCAACGCCGGCTGCTACTGTGCGGCATCCGCGCGACCTCGCCGGCGGTCGACGTCACCAACTACGTAATGCTCGAGTTCGGTCACCCGATGCACGCGCACGACCGCAACCGGATCACCGGCAGCCTGGGCGTGCGGTTCGCCCGCTCCTGCGAGACCGTAGTCACCCTGGACAACATCGAGCGGCGACTCGAACCCGCCGACGTCCTGATCGTCGACGACGTCACCACCGCAGCGATCGGCGGCGTGATGGGTGCGGCCAGCACCGAGGTGCGCGCCGATTCAACCGACGTCCTGTTGGAGGCGGCGATATGGGATCCGGCTGCGGTGTCGCGCACCCAGCGGCGGTTGCACTTGCCCAGCGAGGCCGCCCGGCGCTACGAGCGCGCAGTCGACCCGGCCATTTCGGTGGCCGCCCTGGATCGATGCGCTGCGCTGCTCGCCGATATCGCCGGGGGAGTAGTCGTCCCGGCACTGACCGATTGGCGGGGTGAACCGCCGGTCGATGACTGGTCGATGCCGCCGATCCGGATCGCCGTCGACCTGCCGGACCGCTTCGCGGGCGTGTCCTACGCCCCGGGCACGGCTGCTCGGCGGCTGACACAAATCGGCGCCCAGGTAGCCGAGGATGGCCCCGATGTGCTTGAGGTGAGGCCGCCGAGTTGGCGACCCGATCTGCTGCAGCCCGCCGACCTCGTCGAGGAGGTGATGCGGCTGGAAGGGCTCGAGGTCATCCCGTCGGTCCTGCCCTCCGCGCCCGCGGGTCGCGGCCTCACGGCTACGCAGCGGCGCCGTCGGGCGATCGGTAAATCACTGGCGCTGTCCGGCTACGTCGAGGTGCTGCCGACGCCGTTTCTGCCCGCCGGCGTTTTCGACCTCTGGGGACTAACGGCCGATGACCCGCGCCGGACCACGACCAGTGTGGTCAACCCGTTGGAAGCCGACCGTCCGCAGCTGGCCACCACGTTGTTGCCGGCCCTGCTGGAAGCGTTGGGGCGCAACGTGTCCCGCGGTCTGACCGATGTCGCGTTGTTCGCCATCGCGCAGGTGGTCCGGCCAACCGAGCAGACTCGCGGCATCGAGCTGATCCCCGTGCATCGCCGGCCCACCGAAGGCGAGATCGCCAAGCTGGACGAATCGCTGCCCCGGCAACCGCAACACGTCGCCGCGGTGCTGACCGGGTTGCGCGAGCCTCGCGGCCCGTGGGGTCCCGGCCGCGCGGTCGAAGCTGCCGACGCTTTCGAGGCGGTGCGAATCATTGCCCGGGCCAGTGGAATTGACGTGACTCTTCGCGCGGCCCGGTACCTACCCTGGCATCCGGGCCGCTGCGCCGAAGTACTCGTCGGCGAAAGCTCCATCGGTCACGCGGGACAGCTGCATCCGGCCGTGATCGAGCGGACGGGCCTGCCGAAGGGCACCTGCGCGATCGAGCTGAACCTCGATGCGATCCCCGTCGTGGAGTCGCTTCCGGCTCCCAGGGTGTCGCCGTTCCCCGCGGTGTTTCAGGACGTCAGCCTTGTGGTGTCCGCGGATGTCCCCGCCCAGGTCGTGGCGGATGCGGTTCGCGAAGGCGCAGGTGAGTTGCTGGAGGACATTCAGTTATTCGACGTCTTCACCGGTCCGCAGATCGGCGAAGCGCGCAAGTCGCTGACCTTCGCGCTACGGTTTCGCGCGCCCGATCGCACGCTGACCGAAGACGACGCAAGCGCGGCCCGCGACGCGGCGGTACAGCTGGCTGCCGAACGCGTCGGCGCCCTGCTGCGTCGCTGAAACTGTGGGCCGGGCACCAAGTTAGCCGAGTGGTTGTGTCCTGCCCTTCCTTGCGCTCGTTGGGGTCTACCGAACTATATCGGTGAAATTGTCAGGGAAAACACGGAATTCGCGTTTTGAAACGCCTACTATCTGCTTTCACCGGCCGTCGCGACGCGACGACAGCTTGATTCGGGACGGGAAGTGGAGGTTGTCGGATGTCGTTTGTGATCGCGATGCCGGAGATGGTGGCTTCGGCGGCAACGGATTTGGCGAGCATCGGCTCGACGATCAGCTCGGCCAACGCGGCGGCAGCAGTGCCTACCACGGGGCTGCTGGCGGCCGGTGCCGACGAGGTGTCGGCGACGATTGCGTCGCTGTTTTCGCAGCACGCCGCGGAGTATCAGGCGCTGAGCGCCCAGGTGGTGGCTTTCCACTCCCAGTTTGTGCAGACCCTCAACTCGGGTGCGGCCGCCTATGCCGGCGCCGAGGCCGCCAACGTCCAGCAGAGCTTGCTCGACCTGATCAACCAGCCCTTTCTGGCATTGACCGGGCGCCCGCTGATCGGCAACGGCACCGACGGGACGAGCGGACCCGTCGGGACAGCCGGCGGTCCCGGCGGGTGGCTGTTGGGCAACGGCGGCAAAGGTGGAGATAGCACGAATGTCGGAGCGACCGGCGGGGCGGGCGGGGCCGCAGGCTTGCTGGGCAACGGCGGCATGGGTGGGACCGGCGGGCCGGGCACGGCCGCCACCGCTGGCGGGACCGGCGGCGCCGGTGGTGCGGGCGGGTGGCTTTACGGCAATGGTGGCGTTGGTGGGGCCGGCGGGAGTACGACGGTCAACAACGCCCACGGCGGTATCGGCGGGGTCGGCGGCAACGCCGGGTTGCTCGGCTACGGCGGCGCCGGTGGCGCCGGTGGCTCCGCCACCACCGGACTTGGCGGCAACGGCGGCGCCGGCGGCGACGGCGGTGTGTTCGGTGTCGGCGGCGGCGACGGCGGTGCCGGCGGGAGCGTCACGACCGGGACCGGCGGAACCGGCGGTGCCGGCGGCAACTCTCAGTACTTCGGGACCGGAGGCGCCGGCGGGCAGGGCGGGAACTCCAGCAACAACCTCGCCGGGACCGTCGGTGGCACCAGCGGCGCGGGCGGTGTGGGCGGCAGTGGCGGGTCGCTGTTTGGCAACGGTGGTGTCGGCGGGGCCGGCGGCAGCTCGACCAGAGGACTCGCCGGCAGCGGCGGCAATGGCGGCATCGGTGGCGTGTTCGGCAATGGCGGCGACGGCGGGGCCGGCGGCGACACTTTGGGTGGGGTTCTTGCGGCGGGAACCGCCGGCACCGGCGGCAATGGCGGCACTAGCGGGCTGATCGGCGCGGGCGGCAAGGGCGGCGTCGGCGGCAACAATCTTGCTGTTCTCTTCAATGGAACCATCGGGGCCGGCGGCAACGGCGGTGACGCCCGGCTCTGGGGTGACGGTGGTGCCGGCGGCACCGGCGGGCTGACTTACAACGGCAACGTCACCGGTGGGGCCGGCGGCAGCGGCGGCAACGGCGGATCATGGTTTGGCGACGGCGGTGCCGGTGGTGACGGCAGCGCCGGCCTCGGCAAGGGGGCCGGCGGCGCGGGCGGTAACGGCGGTGCCGGCCTCGGGATGGGCGATGGCGGTCGCGGCGGGGCCGGCGGAGTCGGCGGAGCCAGTGGCGCCGGTGGGGCAGGTGGTAGCGGGGGTGGGGCGCGCATAGGCGATGGTGGCGCTGGTGGTGCCGGCGGCAACGGCGGCATCACGACTGGGGCCGGCGGCGATGGTGGCCGGGGCGGCGACGTCAGCGTCGCCGGTGCCGGTGGGGCCGGGGGTGCTGGCGGGAACGGCTCGGTCGGCTCGGCCGGAGCCGGAGCCGGTGGGGCCGGGGGTGCCGGTGGCAACGGCGGGTCGTCGTACGGCAACGGCGGGGCCGGCGGCGCCGGCGGCAACGGCGCTACCGTCAGCGGCGCCGGCGGGGCTGGTGGCGCGGGCGGCAACGCCTTCGGCATCGGCAATGGCGGGGCCGGGGGTGCCGGCGGCGGCTCCGCGGCCGCTCAAGGGGGCTCCGGCGGCAGCGGCGGGGCCGGCGGCAACGGCGGCACCGCTGGGTGGTTCGGCAACGGTGGGACCGGCGGCGACGGCGGCAGCGTCAACGGCACCGGCGCCGGCGGAGCCGGCGGCAACGGCGGCAACGCCACATTCATCGGCAGCGGCGGCAACGGCGGCCTCGGCGGGTCGACATTTGCCGCAGCCACCGGTGCCGGTAACGGCGGGAACGGCGGCGATGCCATGGGCCTTGTCGGCGCCGGCGGCAACGGCGGGAATTCCGGCAATTCCCCTCTCAACTTGATTACGCCCGCCAGTGGCGGCAACGGTGGCAACGCCACGACCACCGTGATCGGCAACGGCGGCAATGGTGGCAGCGGCATCAACGGCGGCGCGAACGGTACCGGCGGCACGCCCGGGCAGCTGGGCAGTCCCGGCCTAGCCGGGGGGGTGGCCCCGCCGCCGAGCACCACCAACGCGTATGAAGCCCTCGTGGCGAATACGGCCGTGAATCTCGCCAGCACGAGTGCCACCTCTGCTGGCAGTCCGGCGCCTTTCCTGAGCCAGATCGCCGATAACCTGGATGGCTACATCCAGCTGACCGGCCAGTCGCTCGGCGCGGCGGTCACCGACTTCAACAGCAATTTGTATAACTTGCCCCAACACCTGATGGCGGCTTTCTCCGACCTTCTGGCGGGCAACATCAGCGGTGCAGTGCAGCAGGTGGCGAATGGCGTGTTCGGCCTCTTCGTCGATACCTCCAGCCTGTTCTCCGTGACTGGCAACTTCCCGCAACTCACTGCGGTCGTGAACGGCGCCCTTGGAGACCTGCTACCGATCCTGACCATCCCCGGAGAGTCGGCGCAGAACGTCGCCAACGTGGTCAAGTTGCTTACCGACCCGACCATATCGGTGGATGTCACGAATTTCTTGGCTCCCACCCAGACCCTCGGGTTCCCGGTGGCATTGGGTCTGGAGCTGGTAGGCCCTGCGTTCTCTACAGCTGCCGCGGCCGGAAAGAGTGCCGCGGCATTTTCCCAAGCCGTGCAGGCCGGGAACATGCCGGCGGCTTTGACTGTATTGGTAGACGCGCCCGCCGTCATCGCAGATGGCTTCCTCAATGGCCAATACGTGCTGCCCACGCCGCTGACGTTGACGGTTCCCTTTGTGGTTCCGCTGGTCGGCGTGGTGCCACAAACCATAACGCTGCAGAACAACGTCCCCTTTAACGGGATTCTGCACCCCCTCGAGCGCATCACGGCTATTGCGCCGAACCCACTCACCGGAGGCATGCTCAACGTCACAACCAACGGCACGGAGATCGGCGGCATCGTTCCCGCGCTGCTGAACTATTGGCCCCAACAGCTCGCGAATGCGATCGGGGCGTAGTTGCTGACCGGTGTGTCGCGCGAAGAGAAATAGCCTATTTCACCAGCTAGTCCCGCAAGCCCGCGCTGAAGGGTCACACGCTGGTGCCGGCCGGTCAGCCGTTTCAGCACCATCCGCTCGCTGCCGCGCGTGGCGGCGGTAGTGATGGCGCTGTCGGGTCCGGCCCGCCGGTCGCGGGATTTCGCTTGATCGTGTCGCGGATGGGTCGGCCCCACGTCGAAACGTCCGACGTTGTCGTGGTGAGCGGACAGCGCCGTGGGTGTCGACCTCGAGGTGGCCGCCGCCTGAAGTCGCTGCGTTGCCGACGGCGAGACGATCGAAGGGATCGTCGGAATACGAAGTGGGTAACCACTTCACCGCACCATCGACCGACAAAACCCCACGTCAAAGCGGAAATTGCCTACCGGAATCGCCCTAACTTCGGGTTAGGGGCCAGTGATCGTTGTAACGACGATGAGTAATCGCTCGAGCACCAAGTTGCGGCGCTCGGAGACTGGCCGTATCGGCGCGAATTAGGGTGGCGGCCCTGCGGCGGCAAGCGAGCACCGAAGCCCGTTGTGCCCATATTCGGTTCATGTCGGTGGGAGTGTCCGCTCACCAATTATGAATTCACAATCACCAAATCTCTCGGCGGGGATATGTGTGGCTTCCCACGGGTTTGTGCGACTTTTCGGCCACTGACGCGCCGGCTAGCGATCCATGTCGTAAGACGGCGTAGGTGATTTGCCGTGACCAATTCGTGGCGACTGAGGGCAGTTAGGCAGATTTGGCAAACGACACTAACCGCTTGGCATGTCACCGGCGACGTGATTTCCCGGTCCTCGCGGCCGCATAACACCGGGTAGGGCCAGTGCCCTTTCAATCTGAACATTCGGTGCCGGTCCTCACTGCAGCTAACGAGATGGATTATCACCGCCTAGATCGCTCGGTCGCTCGGTCGCTGGAAGCTGCGCCTGCCGAACGCCTTTCGGCGGTCGGGATTGCGACGATGATGAGCGATCAGACAACGACGGGCTTTTGAATGCATGGTGAGCGCTGTCATGCCGCTCAAATGCGTTGTTGTACAACAGGACAATACCGTGATGGGCAAGGCTGCTGGTGGGTGTGCATCGAGGGCGCAGGCGATTGCTTTCGCCGCCTGGGCGGCAAGGCGCCTGACGGGCCAATCGGAATCTGCTATGGCGCAACACGTTTGCTGTTCGAAATAGCGTCGCATACTACAGTCCCGCGCGGGGCCAGCCGGGTCGCTGCCATGAGTGGAGTTGAACTCCTTCGGTCAAATGTCACCTCGCCGCTATCACCTAGATAAGTTCCACCCAATCAACTGAAAATGATCATTTTCCGTTGTTGTTGTGTCCCAGGGGATTACGTTTCTTTTTGCCGATGAGGTCGGGTCTCATCGGGTCAAACCGTTCATGTTGTGGGGGCGATGAGCATGTCATTTGTGAACGCTGTGCCTGCGGTTGTCCAGGCGGCAGCCCAGGATCTCGCAGGTATTCGCCTGGCGCTGGAAGAGGCCGCCGCAGCAGCGGCGGCTCCCACTACTGCGTTGGCGGCGGCGGGCGAGGACGAGGTATCAGCTGCAGTCGCAGCACTATTCGGCACCTTCGGTCAGGAGTACCAAGCCGTCAGCGCCCAGGCGTCGGCGTTTCATGCGGACTTCGTCAAGCTGTTGAGCGGCGCTGCGTCTTCATACGTCGAAGCCGAGGTGGCGAATGCTGTTTCAGTCCTCACCGGCCGAAATGCCGCTGCTGCAGTGGGCGGCGGGTTCAACGGCAGTCTGACCGCCGCCTTCAATGGTGAACTGGCTCTCCAGGCTGCCAACTCGCTCGCGAACGCGTTTGGTGCCGGAGCTTCCGGTCTCGCCCTGCAGACCGGAGGAGCCATCGTGTCCGGTATCGGCACGGGGTTGGTTCAGACGGGCGAAGTCATCGTGGCGGCCGGCCACTCCCTGCAGAATTTCGGCGTTCTTATGTCGGGCGTCGGCGCTGGGTTGAGCACCCAGGCGAGTGCCGCCCTGACACAGGCGTTGACGTTGGGCGGTTCATTGAGCGGTCAACTCGGCGCGTCCCTGTCAGGCAGCCTCGACCTTGGCCTACCGGAGTTGATCGCGGCATTCAACGGTGGCTTGACCGGACTGATCCACACGGGTCAAACCCTGACTGGGAACGTGCTCATAGGCTTCAGCAGCGGGCTTAGTGAGCTCATCCAAACGGGCGGAACCCTATTGGCTAACCTCGGTGGCAGCTTGCCCGAGATTGCCGCCCATCTCAATGTTGCCTTTTCGGCGACTTTAGGTGGGGCCTTGCCGACGTTGGTTGCAGCGGTCAACGGTGGTGTGACTGGGTTGCTTCAGACGGGGCAGTCGTTGGCGACCAGCTTGGCAGGCGGCGTCGGCGGTGGCCTGAGCGGGCTGATTCAAACGGGTGAGAGTCTCGTCGCGACCTTGACCGGCGGGTTGAGTGTGCCGGTGTTGGCTGCGCAGTTGTCGGCGGTGTTGCGGGCCGGTTTGGGTGGGTCGTTGCCGCAGTTGGTGGCCGCGCTCAATGGTGGGTTGCATGGGCTGGTCGAGGTGGGGCAGCGCTTCGCGGCCGCGGTGGGCGCGGTGTTGGATGCCCCGGCGGTGGTGGCCGCGCTCAATGGTGGGCTGCACGGCCTCGTCGAGCTGGGCCAAAGTTTCGCCGCGACCCTGGCCGGTGGCTTCAATGCTCCCGCGTTGGCCGCGCAACTGAGCGCGATGTTGCAGGCCGGTTTGGGTGGGTCGTTGCCGCAGTTGGTGGCCGCGCTCAATGGTGGGTTGCACGGGCTGGTCGAGGTGGGGCAGCGCTTCGCGGCCGCGGTGGGCGCGGTGTTGGATGCCCCGGCGGTGGTGGCCGCGCTCAATGGTGGGCTGCACGGCCTCGTCGAGCTGGGCCAAAGTTTCGCCGCGACCCTGGCCGGTGGCTTCAATGCTCCCGCGTTGGCCGCGCAACTGAGCGCGATGTTGCAGGCCGGTTTGGGTGGGTCGTTGCCGCAGCTGGTGGCCGCGCTCAATGGTGGGTTGCATGGGCTGGTCGAGGTGGGGCAGCGCTTCGCGGCCGCGGTGGGCGCGGTGTTGGATGCCCCGGCGGTGGTGGCCGCGCTCAATGGTGGGCTGCACGGCCTCGTCGAGCTGGGCCAAAGTTTCGCCGCGACCCTGGCCGGTGGCTTCAATGCTCCCGCGTTGGCCGCGCAACTGAGCGCGGTGTTGCAGGCCGGTTTGGGTGGGTCGTTGCCGCAGTTGGTGGCTGCGCTCAACGGCGGCCTCAACGGGCTGATCCAGACCGGTCAGTCGTCGGCGACCAGCTTGGCCGGCAATTTGGGTGGCGGATTGAACGCCCTGATTCAGACCGGCCAGACGTTCGTGGCCAGCTTGACAGGCGGCTTCACTGCTCCGGCGTTGGCCGCACAGCTCAGTGCGATGTTGCAGGCCAGCCTGGGCGGATCGTTCCCGCAATTGGTTGCCGCGCTCACCGGGGGGCTCAACGGAGTGATTCAAACCGGACAGAATCTGGTCGGCAGCCTGGGAGCAGCGTTCGGTGGACGCTTGCCGGAGCTGGCGGCGAGGCTATCCGCGGCCCTGTCGGCGAGCTTGAGCGGGAGCCTGTCGGCGGAACTCAGTGCGGCATTGGCGACGAGCGTCAACGGCGCGTTGTCCGCATTGGGGTCGGGGCTGGTGCAGACCGGTGGGACTCTGGCGGGCGGTCTGGGTGCTGGGCTGTCGGGTCTCCTCGGCACGGGCCAAGTGCTGGCCGGCAGCTTCGGTGCAAGCGCGTCCGGACTGCTGCGGACGGGCGAAGCCCTCGCGGCCATTTGGGAAAATGCCGCGGCTCAGATCGGCGGTGCGCTGGGCGGCGCGGTCGAGGCAAGCCTTGCCGTCGGGTTTCCGGGGCTGTCCCACGTCGGTCTGACGCTTGCGACAGGTATCGCCAACGTCCCCGCCGGCCTAGCCCAGACCGGCGGGGTCATCCTGACGGCTTTGGATAATGCATCTCTTGGACTCGCTGCCAATATCGGGGCTGCGCTGGCCGACCTCCAACTCGCCATCCAAGCGGCGTTGAACGCGAGCCTCGGTGTTCAGGTCGCTGCCTAGTAGCCCGACGGCGTCGTGGTGCGCCTCCAACCGTGGCGGCAACAGCGCCCAGCCGACACATTCCGGAATGGATTTGCAAACATCTGCATAACCATGCAGAATCGGCCGAATGGCCGATGTGACAAAGGTGGCGGTTGCCGGTGCCAGCGGCTACGCAGGCGGTGAAATCCTACGTCTATTGCTGGGGCATCCAGCGCGCACCGCCGGCCGGTTGACGATCGGCGCGTTGACCGCCGCGGGCAGCGCGGGCAGCACGCTGGGTGAGCATCACCCGCATCTGGTGCCGTTGGCCGAACGAATTCTCGAACCCACGGAGCACAACGTGCTCGACAACCACGACGTGGTGTTCCTCGCTCTGCCGCACGGATATTCGGCGGCGCTAGCCGCGCAACTCGAGCCGGAGACCCTCATCATCGACTGCGGCGCGGACTTCCGGCTTACGGACCCGGCGGCCTGGGAGCGGTTCTACGGCTCCCCGCACGCCGGGAGCTGGCCCTACGGTCTACCCGAGTTGCCAGGTGCGCGTAAACGGCTGAAAAGCGCACGCCGCATCGCGGTTCCCGGGTGTTATCCAACCGCGGCGTTGCTGGCGCTACTGCCCGCCATGGCCGACGATCTGATCGAGCCGGCTGTGACCGTCGTCGCCGTCAGTGGAACGTCAGGGGCGGGCCGCGCGGCCAAGACGGACTTACTCGGATCGGAAGTCATCGGGTCGGCTCGGGCCTACAACATTGCCGGTGCCCATCGGCACACCCCGGAAATCGCGCAGGGGCTGCGCGCGGTTACCGGCCGCGACGTCACAGTGTCGTTCACCCCCGTCCTGATTCCGACGTCGCGCGGCATCTTGGCCACCTGCACCGCGCGCACCCGCTCGCCGATCGCCCAATTGCGGGCAGCCTACGAAAAGGCCTACGACGCTGAGCCCTTCGTTCATCTGCTGCCTGAGGGCCAGTTGCCCCGCACGGGCGCGGTGATCGGCAGCAACGCCGCGCATATTGCCGTCGCCGTCGACGAGGGCGCCCAGACGCTGGTGGCGCTGGCCGCGATCGACAACCTGGTCAAGGGAACGGCCGGCGCCGCGATCCAATCCATGAACCTGGCGATGGGCTGGCCGGAAATCGACGGCCTGTCAGTCGTAGGAGTGGCACCGTGACCGAAACACCAACCGTCACAAGGTTGCTGCGTGCTCAAGGGGTCACCGCACCGGCCGGCTTCCGGGCCGCCGGCATCGCCGCTGGCATCAAATCATCCGGTGCCCCCGACCTCGCGCTGGTATTCAATGAGGGCCCCGACTATGCCGCCGCGGGCGTCTTCACCCGAAACAAGGTCAAGGCCGCGCCGGTGTTGTGGACCCAGCAGGTGTTGACCACCGGACAGTTGCGCGCGGTGATTCTCAACTCCGGCGGCGCCAACGCGTGCACCGGCCCGGGTGGCTTTCAGGACACCCATGCCACCGCCGAAGCGGTCGCCGCCGAGCTGTCGGACTGGGGAACCGAGACCGGGGCCATCGAGGTCGCCGTCTGCTCGACGGGCCTGATCGGCGACCGGCTACCGATGGACAAGGTGCTCAACGGCGTTCGTGACATTGTGCATGAAATGCACGGCGGGCTAACTGGCGGCGACGACGCCGCGCACGCCATCATGACCACCGACACCGTTCCCAAACAGGTTGCGCTGCACCATCAGAAGTGGACGGTCGGCGGGATGGCCAAGGGTGCGGGCATGCTGGCGCCGTCGCTGGCCACCATGCTGTGTGTGCTGACCACCGACGCGGTCGCCGAGCCTGCGGCACTCGATCACGCGCTGCGCCGAGCCGCCGCCCGCACCTTTGACCGGCTCGACGTCGACGGCAGCTGTTCCACCAACGACACGGTGCTGTTGCTGGCTTCGGGGGCAAGCGAATTCACGCCGTCGCAAGCTGACCTCGACGAAGCGGTGCTGCGGGTCTGCGACGATCTGTGCGCTCAACTGCAAGCCGACGCCGAAGGCGTCACCAAGCGTGTCACGGTAACGGTAAGAGGAGCAACCAGCGAGGACGACGCGTTGACCGCCGCCCGGGTAATCGCTCGTGACAGCCTGGTCAAGACGGCGCTTTTCGGATCCGACCCGAACTGGGGCCGCGTGTTGGCGGCCGTCGGGATGGCGCCGATCACCCTCGATCCCGATCGAATCAGCGTGTCGTTCAACTGCTCAGCCGTCTGTGTCGACGGAGTCGGTGTTCCGGGAGCACGCGAGGTCGACCTGTCAGGTGCCGACATCGACATCACCGTGGACCTGAATATCGGCGATGGGCAGGCCGCCATCCGGACCACCGACCTGTCGCACGCCTACGTCGAAGAGAATTCGGCCTACAGCTCATGACCCGCGCCGGCGACAATGCAGAGCGAAGCGATGAGGAGGAGCGGCGCTCATGACCCGCGCCGGCGACAATGCAGAGCGAAGCGATGAGGAGGAGCGGCGCTCATGACCCGCGCCGGCGACAATGCAGAGCGAAGCGATGAGGAGGAGCGGCGCTCATGACCCGCGCCGGCGACAATGCAGAGCGAAGCGATGAGGAGGAGCGGCGCTCATGACCATCGAGGCCCTGACCACTCAGGTCAAGGCGCAGGTGCTGGCCGAAGCTCTGCCCTGGCTGAAGCAGTTGCACGGCAAGATCATTGTGATCAAGTACGGCGGCAACGCGATGATCGACGACACGCTGCGGCAGGCATTCGCCGCCGACATGGCATTTCTGCGCAATTGCGGGATCCATCCGGTCGTGGTGCACGGCGGGGGACCGCAGATAACCGCGATGCTACGGCGGCTGGGCATCGAAGGTGACTTCAAGGGCGGATTCCGGGTCACCACACCGGAAGTGCTCGACGTGGCGCGCATGGTGCTGTTCGGCCAGGTGGGCCGCGAGCTGGTGAACCTGATCAATGCGCACGGTCCCTATGCCGTCGGGATCACCGGGGAGGATGCCCAGCTGTTCACCGCGGTGCGGCGCAGCGTCACCGTCGACGGTGTAGCCACCGACATCGGCCTGGTCGGCGACGTCGACAAGGTGAACACGGATGCGGTGGTGGATCTCATTGGCGCACGCCGGATTCCGGTGGTCTCGACGCTGGCGCCGGACGCCGACGGTGTGGTGCACAACATCAACGCCGACACCGCTGCGGCAGCATTGGCCGAGGCTCTGGGAGCCGAAAAGTTGCTGATGCTCACTGATGTCGAAGGCCTGTACACGAGCTGGCCGGACCGCAATTCCTTGGTCAGCGAAATCGACACGGCCACACTGGCGCAACTGCTGCCCACCCTGGAAGCGGGGATGATCCCGAAGATAGAGGCGTGTCTGCGGGCTGTCGACGGCGGCGTCCCCAGTGCGCACGTCATCGACGGCCGGGTCAAACACTGTGTGTTGGTAGAGCTGTTCACCAACGAGGGCACCGGCACGAAGGTGGTGGGCGTGTGACACAAACCGAGAGCATGCAACAACGGTGGCAGGCCGTGATGCTGAACAACTACGGCACTCCGCCGATAGCGCTGGCCAGCGGGGACGGCGCCATGGTGACCGACGTGGACGGCAAAACCTACGTCGACCTGCTCGGCGGCATTGCGGTCAACGTCCTGGGCCATCGCCACCCGGCGGTCATCGGTGCTGTCACGCACCAGCTTTCGACGCTGGGCCACACATCCAACCTGTATGCCACCGAACCCGGAGTCGCGCTGGCCGAGGAGCTGGTGGCACTGCTGGGCGCGGAAAACCCAGCACGAGTCTTCTTCTGCAACTCCGGAACCGAGGCCAACGAGTTGGCATTCAAGCTGTCCCGGCTGACCGGACGCACGAAACTGGTTGCGGCCCAAGAATCTTTCCACGGCAGGACGATGGGTTCGCTGGCCCTCACCGGGCAGCCCGCCAAGCAGGCGCCGTTTCAGCCGTTGCCGGGCTACGTCACCCACGTCCGCTACGGCGACGTCGACGCCTTGGCCGCCGCGGTCGACGACGGCACCGCCGCAGTCTTTCTCGAGCCGATCATGGGAGAGAGCGGTGTGGTCGTCCCGCCCGAGGGCTACCTGGCGGCCGCCCGCGACATCACGTCACGACATGGCGCCTTGCTGGTGCTCGACGAGGTGCAAACCGGGATGGGCCGCACCGGCGCTTTTTACGCCCACCAGCACGACGGCATCACCCCGGACGTGGTGACCCTGGCCAAGGGGCTCGGGGGCGGGCTGCCGATCGGGGCGTGCCTGGCCGTCGGGCCCGCCGCGGATCTGATGACCCCCGGACTGCACGGCAGCACCTTCGGCGGTAACCCGGTGTGCACCGCGGCGGCCCTGGCGGTGCTGCGAACGCTGGCGACCGAGGATCTGGTCCGCTGCGCCGATGTGCTGGGCAAAGGGCTGAGGCAGGGCATCGAATCGCTGGGACATCCGCTGATCGACCACGTCCGCGGCCGCGGACTACTGCAGGGCATCGTGTTGGCGGGCGAGTACGCCAAAGCCGTCGAGGCGGCCGGCCGCGAGGCCGGTTACCTGGTCAACGCCGCCGCGCCCGACGTCATCCGGCTGGCGCCGCCGCTGATCATCACCGAAGCTCAGCTCGACGGCTTCGTGCACGCGCTGCCGGGCATCCTCGAGACCGCCGGAGCACAGACATGACCAGACATTTCCTGCGCGACGACGACCTGTCACCCGCCGAGCAGGCCGAGGTCCTCGAGCTTGCCGCGGAACTGAAGAAGGACCCGTTCAGTCGCCGCCCGCTGCAGGGGCCGCGCGGGGTGGCGGTCATCTTCGACAAGAACTCCACCCGCACCCGCTTCTCCTTCGAAATGGGCATCGCGCAACTTGGCGGGCACGCCGTCGTCGTCGACGCCAAAAGCACCCAGCTGGGTCGCGACGAAACTCTGCAGGACACCGCAAGAGTGTTGTCCCGCTTCGTCGATGCCATCGTCTGGCGAACGTTCGGCCAAGACCGCCTTGACGCCATGGCCGGTGTCGCCACGGTGCCCGTCATCAATGGGCTTTCCGACGAGTTCCACCCCTGCCAGGTGCTCGCCGATCTGCAGACCATCGCCGAGCGCAAAGGGTCACTGCGCGGCCTGCGTCTGTCCTACTTCGGCGACGGCGCCAACAACATGGCCCACTCGTTGCTGCTCGGCGGGGTCACCGCAGGTATTCACGTCACCGTCGCGACCCCCGGGGGCTTCCTGCCCGACCGGTCGGTGCTGGCCGCTGCCGAAAAGCGCGCCCAGTCGACCGGCGCCTCGGTGACGGTGACCGCCGACGCCGGGGCGGCCGCCGCCGGCGCTGACGTCCTGGTGACCGATACCTGGACGTCGATGGGACAGGAGAACGACGGGGTGGATCGTGTCAAACCGTTCCGCCCGTTCCAGGTCAACGAGCAACTACTGGGTCTGGCCGACTCGGAAGCCGTTGTGCTGCATTGCCTTCCGGCGCATCGCGGCGATGAGATCACCGACGAGGTGATGGACGGCCCGGCCAGCGCGGTTTGGGACGAGGCCGAAAACCGGTTGCATGCCCAAAAAGCGCTGCTGGTGTGGCTGTTGGAGCGCTCGCAATGACGCCGCGCCGACGACGATGCAGTGGGGGTACCGCCCGCTTGCGGGGGACGCAGCGATGTGGGGGTACCAACCGCTTGCGGGGGAGAGGAGGGGCGCAATGACCGCCAGCGGGTCGAAGGCCACACCCGAAGTCACCCGTGCCGGTCGGCAGGCCCGCATCGTGGCGATCCTGTCGACCCAACCGGTCAGCAGCCAAAGCGAACTGGCGGGGTTGCTGGCCGCCGAAGGCATCGAAGTAACCCAGGCCACGCTGTCGCGTGACCTCGAAGAACTTGGCGCGGTCAAGCTGCGCGGCGCCGACGGCGGGGTCGGGGTCTATGTCGTGCCCGAAGACGGCAGCCCGGTGCGCGGCGTCACCGGGGGCACCGGACGGTTGTCCCGGCTGCTTGGCGAGTTGCTGGTGTCCACCGACGCCAGCGCCAACCTGGCCGTACTGCGCACTCCACCCGGTGGCGCGCACTACCTGGCCAGCGCCATCGATCGCGCGGCGCTACCCTACGTCGTCGGCACCATCGCCGGCGATGACACCGTGTTCGTGGCCGCCCGCGAGCCGATGACCGGCGCCGAGCTGGCCTCGGCTTTGGAAAACCTGAAATAAAGGAGTTGGTTCATGTCAGAACGCGTCATCCTGGCGTATTCGGGCGGTCTGGACACCTCGGTGGCCATCAGCTGGATCGGCAAGGAGACCGGCCGTGAGGTCGTGGCGGTGGCGATCGACCTCGGCCAGGGTGGCGAGGACATGGAGGTTGTGCGGCAGCGGGCGCTGGACTGCGGCGCCGTCGAGGCCGTCGTCGTCGATGCCCGCGACGAGTTCGCCGAGGGCTACTGCCTGCCCACGATCTTGAACAACGCCCTGTACATGGACCGCTACCCGCTGGTTTCGGCGATCAGCCGACCGTTGATCGTCAAGCACCTGGTTGCGGCCGCACGCGAGCACGGCGGCGGCATCGTCGCGCACGGCTGCACCGGCAAGGGCAACGACCAGGTCCGATTCGAAGTCGGATTCGCTTCGCTGGCACCGGATTTGGAGGTACTGGCGCCGGTCCGTGACTACGCCTGGACCCGGGAGAAGGCGATCGCGTTCGCCGAGGAAAACGCCATCCCGATCAATGTCACCAAACGCTCACCGTTTTCCATCGACCAGAACGTCTGGGGCCGTGCGGTGGAGACCGGCTTCCTGGAACATCTGTGGAACGCCCCCACCAAGGACATCTACGCCTACACCGAAGACCCAACGGTCAACTGGAGCACCCCCGACGAGGTGATCGTCGGATTCGAGCGAGGCGTGCCTGTGTCGATCGACGGCCGATCGGTGTCGCTGTTGCAGGCCATCGAAGAACTCAACCACCGCGCCGGTGCGCAAGGTGTCGGCCGGCTCGATGTGGTCGAAGACCGGTTGGTCGGCATCAAGAGCCGCGAGATCTACGAGGCGCCGGGCGCGATGGTGCTCATCACCGCGCACACCGAACTCGAACATGTGACATTGGAACGCGAGTTGGGCCGGTTCAAGCGTCAAACTGATCAGCGCTGGGCCGAACTGGTGTACGACGGGCTGTGGTATTCGCCGCTGAAGATCGCGCTGGAAAGCTTCGTCGCCAAGACTCAGGAACATGTATCCGGCGAGATCCGGATGGTGTTGCACGGCGGTCACATCGCGGTCAACGGGCGGCGCAGCGCCGAATCCCTCTACGACTTCAACCTGGCCACCTACGACGAGGGCGACACCTTCGATCAATCGGCCGCGAAGGGCTTTGTCTACGTGCACGGGCTGTCGTCCAAACTCTCCGCCCGCCGGGACCTGCGGTGACGCACCCTTGGCGAGCAGACGCAAAAGCCCCCGACACGTCGGTCGTGGAGGGGCTTTTGCCTCTGCTCGCGAGGGGAGCCCTACCCGCGGAGAAAAAGTGAGCACCAACGAAGGGTCGCTGTGGGGCGGGCGGTTCGCCGGCGGCCCGTCCGATGCGCTGGCCGCGCTGAGCAAGTCCACCCACTTCGACTGGGTGCTGGCGCCCTACGACATCAGAGCCTCCCAAGCCCACGCCAAGGTTCTCTTCCAAGCGGGGCTGCTCACCGAACAGCAGCGCGACGGTTTGCTGGCCGGCCTCGACCGCCTCGCAAACGACGTCGCCGACGGCAGCTTCGGCCCACTGGTCACCGACGAGGACGTGCATGCCGCGCTGGAACGCGGGCTGATCGAGCGGGTCGGGCCGGAGCTGGGTGGCCGGCTGAGGGCCGGCCGCTCACGCAACGACCAAATCGCCACCCTGTTCCGGATGTGGCTGCGCGACGCCGTGCGCCGGGTCGCCGCCGGTGCGCTCGACGTGGTCCAAGCCCTGACCGTTCAGGCCGCCGCGCATCCGATCGCGATCATGCCCGGCAAGACACACCTGCAGTCGGCTCAGCCGATCCTGCTGGCCCACCACCTGCTCGCACACGCTCATCCATTGCTGCGCGACGTGGAAAGGATCGTCGACTTCGACAAGCGCGCGGCCGTGTCCCCGTACGGCTCGGGCGCATTGGCCGGCTCGTCGCTGGGTCTGGACCCGGACGCGATCGCCGCGGAGCTGGGCTTCTCGGGCGCCGCCGACAATTCCGTCGACGCGACCGCCGCCCGGGATTTCGCGGCCGAGGCCGCGTTCGTGCTGGCCATGATCGCGGTCGACCTGTCGCGGCTGGCCGAGGACATCATCATCTGGAGCACGACGGAGTTCGGTTATGTGACGCTGCACGACTCCTGGTCCACCGGTAGCTCGATCATGCCGCAGAAAAAGAATCCCGATATCGCCGAGCTGGCCCGCGGCAAGTCCGGGCGGTTGATCGGAAACCTCACCGGACTGCTGGCCACGCTGAAGGCCCAGCCATTGGCCTACAACCGCGACCTGCAGGAAGACAAGGAGCCGGTGTTCGACTCGGTAGCTCAGCTGGAGCTGCTGCTGCCGGCGATGGCCGGCCTGGTGGGCACCTTGACCTTTGACGTCGAGCGGATGGCGGCGCTGGCGCCCGCCGGCTACACGCTGGCCACCGATGTTGCGGAATGGCTTGTGCGCCAAGGTATTCCGTTTCGCGTCGCGCATGAGACCGCCGGCGCGGCGGTGCGTGCCGCCGAAGCGCGTGGCGTGGGGCTGCCGGAGCTCACCGACGATGAGCTGGCCGCCCTCAGCCCCGATCTGACGCCGCAGGTTCGTGAGGTCTTGACCGTGGCGGGTTCGGTGGCCTCGCGCGATGCTCGGGGTGGTACCGCGCCGGGTCAAGTTGCCAAGCAATTGAAAGCGGTCCAGGTCAGCTGCGACGCGTTGCGGGAGCGGCTCCGCCGTCCGTCGTGAGACGACCTTGGGCTACCTCTGCGCTGCTCGGAAGCGCTCCCGCGGAGCAACATCCATAAGATGCGGTCTTGGCGGGCGCACGCTGGGTCTCGCGGGAATGCTGACCGGCTTTCGGCAGAGAAGGATGTGTGGACCGCGGCTCCTGGAAATGCATGGCGGCTCGATTCCGCTGGCCGTCCTCACCGGCGGAAACTGAAGCCGCCGCCCCGGTCTCGTCGGTCGCGCGCGCCAAGTCGGCATAGAGACATGTGAACGAGCTGGTTTGTGCTGTCGGAGATGATGGGCGGTCAGAGGAAGCGGGAAATAACGGGCACGGGTCTGAATGCGGTGTGACCGATACGCGTGACGGTATGTAGCCATGATTTTGACGGCTCGATGATGAGCCCTGTCGGAGCCTCCGGGATTACGCTTTACCCAACGTCCGGTAGGAGGTACTGACGATGTCCTTCGTGATCACAACGCCAGCGATAATGGAGGCCGCAGCTGGGGATTTGGCCAGAATTGGCTCGGCGATCGGGGCGGCGAATGTCGTGGCGGCGGTCCCGACGACGGTGCTGGTGGCAGCCGGTGCTGATGAGGTGTCGAGCGCGGTCGCGGGGTTATTCACTCGGCATGCTCAGGCATATCAGGAGCTGAGTGCCGAGGCGGCGACTTTTTATGAGAATTTCGTGCAGACCTTCAGTACCGCTGGTCGCTCGTATGCCAGCGCCGAAGCCATAAACGTTCAGCAGACTCTACTGAATTTGATCAATGCGCCTACCCAAACGTTGCTGGGGCGCCCGCTAATTGGCAACGGCGCCAATGGAGGGACTGTTGGCGGGGTAGGTCAGCCCGGCGGCGACGGTGGGTTGTTGTACGGCAACGGTGGAAGCGGCGGCGCCAGTACAACTGCTGGGGTGGTCGGCGGAAGGGGCGGAAGTGCGGGGCTGATCGGTGCCGGCGGAGTCGGCGGGACCGGTGGGCTCGGTGCGCCTGGGGGTGCTGGCGGCAATGGTGGGTGGCTATTCGGCAATGGGGGGATGGGGGGGCTGGGCGGCGGCGGTGGTACTGGCGGGGCCGGCGGCAACGGCGGGTTGTTGCTTGGTGACGGTGGCGCCGGTGGAGCTGGCGGTGCTGGCAACGCGGCTATCAATAACGGCATCGGCGGGAACGGCGGGGTCGGCGGTGACGCTGCGCTGTTGTCCGGTGCCGGTGGTGCTGGTGGGGTTGGCGGGATCGGTGCCGCCGGAGCGCCCGCCGTCAACCCCGTGCCGGCGACGCCTAACGGCACCGCCCAAGGCGGACCCGCGGGGACTCCCGTCACCAACTCCCTAACGGGTACCGCCGCCGCCGTGGGTGGCGGCGGCGGGCTCGGTGCCGACGGCAGCCTGATCGGCCAAGCGGGTGGGGCCGGTGGCCAGGCCGGCAGCGCCACCGCCACCGGTGCCAGTGGCGTCTCGGGTGCTTTCGCCACCGGTACCACCACCGGTGGTACCGGTGGCGCAGGTGGTACCGGCGGCACGGGCGGCGTCGGCGGCGCCGGAGGTGCCGGAGCCAACAACACCGCCACTGCCAACGCCGTTACCGCGGCCACCGCCACCGCCAGCAGCGGTTCCGGCGGCACGGGCGGCACCGGCGGCAGCGGAGGCCCAGGGGGCACCGGAGGTGCCGGAGCCAACAACACCGCCACCGCCACCGCGACCAGCAGCACTGGCAACGCGTCAGCAGGCGCTGGCGGCGGCGCGGGTGGTCCTGGCGGCACCGGTGGCATCGGTAGCGCAGGCGGCACGGGAGGGGCGGGGGGCACCGCCTCTGCTACTGCCACCGGTGGCAATGACGGCACAGCGACGGCGATCGCCAGCGGTGGCATGGGTGGCACGGGCGGCGCCGGCGGCGGCGGCGCCGACAACGCGGGTAGTGGCGCTGGTGGCGGAGCTGGCGGGATGGGGGGCCGCGGTGGACTGCTATTGGGCGACGGCGGGGCTGGCGGGGCTGGCGGGGCTGGCGGGCACGGCGGGCACGGCGCGATCGGCGGTACTGGTGGAAACGGTGGCGGTGGTGGCAATGCCACGGCCACCGCCCAGGCTGTCATCCCGTCGGCCAGCGCTAGCGGTGGCGATGGTGGCGATGGTGGGCCAGGCGGTACTGGAGGCACTGGTGGTGGCGGCGGTGTCGGCGGCGCTGGTGGCAACGGTGGGGCGGGCGGATTGTTCGGGCAGCCAGGTGCTGGGGGGCCGGCGGGGCCGCCGGGCCCGGCGGGCAAGGCGGTGACGGCGGCGGCGGTGGCTCCGGGGGCCCAGGTGGCCTGGGTGTGAATGGAAACGGGCAGAACGGCGAGTCGGGTGCCGACGGCCTGGACGGGGCCGCCGGCCAGGCCGGTACGCCAGGCCCGGGCGGCAGCCCTGGGCGTCGCCAGCTCGGCTAGCAAGCCGCCTCAGTTAGCCGCAGGTGCTAAGGGTTCAGTCTGTTTCCAGTGGGCCCAGAGGCTTGCGATGAGTTGCCGGCCGGCGATCAACCGCGACCCGCAGGAAGACAAGGAGCCGGTGTTCGACTCGGTAGCTCAGCTGGAGCTGCTGCTGCCGGCGATGGCCGGCCTGGTGGGCACCTTGACCTTTGACGTCGAGCGGATGGCGGCGCTGGCGCCCGCCGGCTACACGCTGGCCACCGATGTTGCGGAATGGCTTGTGCGCCAAGGTATCCCGTTTCGCGTCGCGCATGAGACCGCCGGCGCGGCGGTGCGTGCCGCCGAAGCGCGTGGCGTGGGGCTGCCGGAGCTCACCGACGATGAGCTGGCCGCCCTCAGCCCCGATCTGACGCCGCAGGTTCGTGAGGTCTTGACCGTGGCGGGTTCGGTGGCCTCGCGCGATGCTCGGGGTGGTACCGCGCCGAGCCGGGTTGCCGATCAGCTCAACATTGTGAACAACGCCGTCGACCGGCTGCGCCAGAAATTGACGCCCTTGACGAAACCGCGCTCCGGTCCGTTCTCGGCAGACTAGACTTTGACCCCTAGGTAAGCTAATCGAACGTTTCGGCGTTGTTGTTCGTGTTAAGGGTGTGGGAACAATGAGCGTCATCGCCGGTGTGTTCGGTGCTCTGCCACCGTATCGCTATAGTCAGCGAGAACTCACCGAAGCCTTCGTCAACATCCCGGATTTCCGCTGTTACGAAGACGTCGTTCGGCAGCTGCATGCCAATTCGAAGGTCGACAGCCGTCACCTGGTCCTGCCGTTGGAGACGTACCCGAAGCTGAACGACTTCGGCGAGGCCAACGAGATTTTCATCGACAAGGCCGTAGATCTAGGCGTCGAAGCCCTGATCGGGGCGCTCGATGTGGCTGGGCTGCAGCCCGAGGACCTCGATCTCGTCATCACCACCACGGTCACCGGTGTGGCGGTGCCGTCGCTGGACGCACGCATCGCCGGCCGGGTCGGGCTGCGTCCGGATGTGCGGCGGTTGCCGCTGTTCGGCTTGGGCTGCGTGGCCGGAGCGGCGGGGGTGGCTCGGCTGCACGACTACCTGCGCGGAGCGCCGGACGGCATCGCGGCCCTGGTTTCGGTCGAGCTGTGCTCGCTCACCTATCCCGGATACAAGCCCTCGCTGGCCGGTCTGGTGGGCAGTGCTTTGTTTGCTGACGGTGCCGCCGCGGTGGTGGCGGTGGGGGACCGCCGCGCCGATCACGTCGGCGCCGGCGGACCGGACATCCTCGACTCGCGCAGCCATCTCTACCCCGACTCACTGCGCACCATGGGATACGACGTCGGCTCCGCCGGATTCGAGCTCGTCCTGTCCAAGGATCTGGCGGCCGTCGTCGAGGAGTACGTAGCCGGCGACGTCAGCACTTTCCTGGCCGCGCACGACTTGAGCACTACCGACATCGGCGCTTGGGTGACCCACCCCGGTGGCCCCAAGATCATCAATGCGATCACCGAGAGTCTCAACTTGCCCCCGGAGGCCTTGGAGCTGACCTGGCGCTCGTTGGGAGAGATCGGCAACCTCTCCTCGGCGTCGGTGCTGCACGTGCTGCGCGACACCATCGCCAAACCACCGCCCAGTGGAAGTCCGGGTCTGATGATGGCGATGGGCCCCGGATTCTGCTCCGAACTAGTACTGCTGCGCTGGCACTAGTCGACGTGGACTGTCTGCTCGGTCGGGGGGTTACGGAGGCGGCGTGCCGCTCGCGCCGATTCCCGGAGTAGTACGAAAGACCGCGAGGTATGGACAGCACCCGAGAACAGCTCATCACGGCCCTGCGCAAGACGCTCAAGGAAAACGAGCGGCTGAAGCGTGAAAACCGTGACTATCTGGCCCAGACGACGGAGCCGGTGGCCGTGGTGGGAATGGGCTGCCGCTATCCCGGCGGTATCGACAGCCCCGAAGGCCTCTGGGAGATGGTGGCCGCCGGCCGGGACGTGGTGTCGGACTTTCCGGGTGATCGCGGCTGGGATCTGGCGAATCTGTTTGACCCGGACCCCGACGCGGTGGGCACCTCGTACACCCGCAGCGGCGGATTCCTCACGGACGTCGCCGGTTTCGACGCCGAGTTCTTCGGGATAGCGCCCAGCGAGGCGCTGGCGATGGATCCGCAGCAGCGGCTGATGCTGGAGGTGTCCTGGGAAGCCTTGGAGCGCACCGGGATTGACCCGACCACGCTGCGTGGCTCGGCGACCGGCGTGTTCGTCGGCGTGTTCCACGGCTCCTACGGTGGCCAGGACCGGGTGCCCGGTGACCTCGAGAGGTACGGGATGCGGGGTTCGACGTTGAGTGTGGCGTCGGGTCGGGTGTCGTATGTGCTGGGGTTGGAGGGCCCGGCGGTGTCGGTGGATACGGCGTGTTCGTCGTCGTTGGTGGCGTTGCATCTGGCGGTGCAGTCGTTGCGGTCGCGCGAGTGCGATCTGGTGCTGGTGGGTGGGGTGACGGTGATGGCCACCCCGGCGATGTTCGTGGAGTTCAGTCGGCAACGCGCGCTGGCCCCCGACGGGCGGTGCAAGGCGTATGCGGGGGCTGCCGACGGCACCGGCTTTTCCGAAGGTGCCGGAGTGTTGGTGGTGGAGCGGCTCGCCGATGCGCAGCGGTTGGGGCATCCGGTGTTGGCGTTGGTGCGGGGTTCGGCGGTCAATCAGGATGGTGCCTCCAACGGGCTGGCGACACCGAATGGGCCGGCGCAGCAGCGGGTGATTCGGGCGGCGCTGGCCAGCGCGCGGCTGGGGGTGGCCGATGTGGATGTGGTGGAGGGGCATGGGACGGGCACCATGCTGGGGGATCCGATTGAGGCGCAGGCGATCGTGGCCACCTACGGGCAGCGCGGTGGCGAGCCGGGCGCCGAGCCGTTGTGGTTGGGGTCGATCAAGTCCAACATGGGTCATACCTCGGCGGCGGCGGGGGTGGCCGGGGTGATGAAGATGGTGTTGGCGATGCAGCACGGGGTGTTGCCCAAGACGTTGCATGTGGATGTGCCGACGCCGCATGTGGATTGGTCGGCGGGGGCGGTGTCGTTGTTGACCGAGTCGCGGCCCTGGCCGGCTGAGCCGGTGCTGGGTCGGCCGCAGGGCCGGGTTAGAAGGGCGGCGGTGTCGTCGTTTGGGATCAGCGGGACGAATGCGCATGTGATTCTCGAGCAGGCGCCGGCGGTGGACGGTGTTGCGGCCGAGCCGGCGAGGGCGGTGGTGCCGTGGGTGCTGTCGGCGCGCTCGGCGTCGGCGTTGGCCGGTCAGGCGCGGCGGTTGGGTGCGTGGCTGGAGCAGCGGCCTGACCTTGATGTGGTGAATGTGGGTTGGTCGTTGGTTTCGACCCGGTCGGTGTTCGAGCATCGGGCGGTGGTGGTGGGCGGCGACCGGGCGCAGTTGCTGCAGGGACTGGCCGGTCTGGCCGCTGCTGCGCCCGGCGCGGGGGTGGTGGCCGGCCGCACCCAATCAACGGGCAAGACCGTGTTCATCTTCCCGGGCCAGGGGTCGCAGTGGGCCGGCATGGGAGCCCAATTACTTGATGCGTCAACGGTTTTCACCGAGCAGATGCGCCGCTGCGACAAGGCGCTGGGCGAGTACGTGCCTTGGTCACTGCTCGACGTCGTACGGGGCGCGCCGGGCGCCCCTGGTCTGGATCGGGTGGACGTCGTGCAGCCGGCGCTGTGGGCGATCATGGTGTCGCTGGCCGAGTTGTGGCGATCGGTCGGGGTGGTGCCCGACGCGGTGATCGGGCATTCGCAGGGTGAGATCGCCGCGGCCTGTGTGGCGGGAGCGCTGTCGCTGGACGATGCGGCACGGGTGGTGGCGCTGCGCAGCCGGCTGTTGGTGAAGTTGGCCGGGTCGGGCGGCATGGTGTCCGTCTCGTGCCGCGTATCGCGCGCCGGGGAACTGGTATCCGCCTGGGCCGGCCGGTTGAACATCGCTGCGGTCAACGGTGTTTCGGCGGTCGTCGTCTCCGGTGCCGTGGATGCGCTCGAGGAACTCATTCGCCGATGTGAGTCGGAAGGCATTCGCACCCGCAGAATCGACGTCGACTACGCGTCGCACTCGGCCCAGGTCGATGCCATCCGCACCGAACTCACCGACGCCCTCGCCGGCATCCAGACCCGACAGGCGCCCATCGCCTTCTTCTCCACCGTGACGGGCCAGCGCTTCGATACCGCGGCCCTCACCGCAGAGTATTGGTACCAAAACATCCGCCAGACGGTGCGATTCGACGAGGCTGTCCGCGCTGCTAGCGACGCGGGATGCCACGTGTTCATCGAGTCGAGCCCGCACCCCGTCCTGACCGCCGCCATTGAAGAGACGCTGGCCGAAGTCAATCGGCCCGACGAGCCGATCGTCATCCCGTCACTCGGCCGCGACGACGGCGGACTGGACAGGTTTTGGCTGTCGGCCGCCCAGGCTCACGTGGCGGGTGTCCGGGTGGACTGGGCCGCGGCGTTCGGCGGTCTGGAAGCTCAACGCGTGGAATTGCCCACCTACGGATTCGTCCATCGCCGGTTCTGGCTCGACCAACCCGATGACAGCCGAACAGCTGCCGGACGTCTCGGGTTGACCGGCGCGGCGCATGGCTTGCTGAGCGCGGTGGTGGAGCGGCCCGACTCCGGCGGAGTCGTGCTCGCGGGCCAACTTTCGGTGACGGCACAGCCATGGCTGGCCGACCACGCGGTGGCCGGGGTGGCGCTGTTCCCGGGTGCGGGATTCGCGGAGCTCGCCGTCCGAGCCGGCGACGAGGTCGGCTGCGCCACGGTGGCGGAGCTGACGGTGTCGGCGCCGTTGCTGCTGCCGACGGCCGGCGCGCTTCAGGTGCAGGTCGTGGTGGGTGCCGCCGACACCTCGGGGCAGCGGACGGCATCAGTGTATTCTCGTGCTGCCCAACCGGATTCGTCATGGACCTTACACGCTGAGGCGGCGTTGCGGCCGGGGGTGCTCGCCGCGGAAACAGACTGGTCGGTATGGCCGCCCGCGGGCGCAACACCGTTGGACGTGACCGGAGCCTACGAGGGGCTGGCGGCGCGGGGCTACACGTATGGTCCGGCGTTTCGTGGTCTGCAGGCGATGTGGCAGCGGGGCGAGGAGATCTTCGCCGAGGTGTCCCTGCCCGAGCACGCCGGCCTGCAGGTCGGCACCTTCGGCATCCATCCGGTGCTGCTCGACACGGCACTGCATGCGCTGGGAGTGGCCGGCGGGCAGAAGGATACGGTGTTGCCGTTCGCGTGGCAGGGGCTGTCGCTGCATGCCGCCGGCGCGTCGCGAGTACGGGTTCGTCTGGCGCCGGCCGGCCCGGACGCGGTGTCGCTGGAGTTGGCTGATACGGCGGGCTTGCCCGTATTGACCGTGCGAAGCGTGGCGTTTCGTCCGTTGCCCGGCAACGGGCTGTCCTCGGTCGCTCCTGGCGAGGGTGGCTTGTTCGAGGTCGTGTGGCCTCCAACAACACTGGTGGACAACGGTATTGGCGACACACCCGCGACGGTGTGGGAGTTGGCTTCCCAGGTGCCGCCGCAGGCGGACATGGCGAAATCGGTGCGGGCGGCCACCCATGCGGCACTAGCGGTGTTGCAGTCGTGGTTGGCCGGCGACCAGCGCGGCGTCTTGGTGGTGCAGACGCACGGGGCGGCGGGCCTGTCGACCGAGGACGTCTCGGACCTGGCCGGTGCGGCGGTCTGGGGCCTGGTGCGTTCGGCCCAGGCCGAACACCCGGGTCGGGTGGTGCTGCTCGATTCGGACGGGTCGGTGGCCGTCAGCGCGGCAATCGGTTCCGGCGAGCCGCAACTGGTGGTTCGCGCCGGCACGGTCTACAAGGCCCGGTTGCAGCCGGCCGACCCGATACTTCGGCTGCCCGAGGGCCCGTCGGGCTGGCGGTTGATCCCAGGCGGCGCGGGAACACTCGACGACGTACAGGTGGGCCCGTGTGAACGAAGCGACCTCACCGCCGGGCAGGTACGAGTAGCGGTGGCCGCGGTCGGGGTGAACTTCCGTGACGTGCTGGTGGCGTTGGGCATGTACCCGGGTGGCGGTGAACTCGGTGTCGACGGCGCCGGGGTCGTTGTCGAAGTAGGGCCGGGTGTGTCCGGTGTGGCCGTCGGCGACGTGGTGATGGGGCTGCTGGGCGTGGCGGGGCCCCAGGCGGTGGTGGATCAACGGCTGGTGACCGCGGTTCCGGCGGGCTGGGCGCTGGATACGGCTGCCGGTGTCCCGCTGGTGTTCCTGACGGCGTTCTACGGTCTGTCGGACTTGGCGGGGGTGCGGGCCGGGCAGAAGGTGTTGGTGCATGCCGCGGCCGGCGGGGTCGGTATGGCTGCGGTGCAGCTGGCTCGGCGCTGGGGCTTGGAGGTGTTTGCCACGGCCAGTCGCGGCAAGTGGGATACCTTGCGGGCGATGGGTTTTGACGATGACCATATCGGCGACTCCCGCACCCTGGAATTCGAGGAGAAGTTCCGCCAGACCACCGGCGGTGCCGGAGTCGACGTGGTGCTCAACTCGCTGGCCGGTGAGTTTGCCGACGCGTCGCTGCGGCTGCTGAGCCCGGGCGGGCGCTTCATCGAAATGGGCAAGACCGATATTCGGGACCCCCAGACGATCGCCGAGCAGTACCGGGGCACCGGTTACCGTGCGTTCGATCTGATCGAAGCCGGGCCGGACCGGATCGCGCAGATGCTGACCGAGTTGATGACGATGTTCGCCGCCGGAGCGTTGCAGCCGTTGCCGGCCAAGACTTTCGATGTGCGGCGGGCTCGGCAGGCGTATCGCTTCGTCAGCCAGGCCCGCCATATCGGCAAGGTGGTGTTGACGCTTTCCGAATCCGACGGGCTCGCCGGGGGCACCGTCGTGATCACGGGCGGGACCGGGATGGCCGGTGCGGTAACGGCCCGCCACGTCGTGTCCCGCCATCGGGCGGCCCACGTGATGCTTGTCAGCCGATCCGGCGGCCGGGCACACGGGATTTCGGAGTTGGCAGACCAGCTGCGGGATGCCGGGGCCGGGGTGTCGGTCGTGGCGTGTGACGTGGCTGACCGCGACGCGGTAGCGGCGCTCCTGGCGCAGGTGCCGCCGCAGTATCCGCTTCGGGGGGTGTTTCATGCCGCCGGGGTTCTCGATGACGGGCTGATCGCCTCGCTGACGCCCGACCGGATGGATGCCGTGCTGCGCGCCAAGGTTGACGGGGCGTGGAATTTGCACGTGTTGACCCGATATCAGGATGTCTCGGCGTTCGTCCTCTTTTCGTCGATGGCCGGCATCATGGGCACCCCGGGCCAAGGCAATTACGCGGCGGCCAACAGCTTCCTCGACGGCCTGGCGGCGTATCGGCACGCGCATGGGTTGCCGGGATTGTCGGTGGCGTGGGGGTTGTGGGAACAGGCCAGTGCGATGACCCGGCACCTGGGGGACCGTGACAAGGCCCGGATGAGTCGAGCGGGTCTGGCAACCCTGTCAACCGCGCAGGCACTGGAGTTGCTCGATACCGCAATGGTCGCGGACCGCGCCGTCGTGGTGGCCACCCGGCTCGACTCCCGCGCGCTCGGCACCGACAGCACCGCTCCATTACCGTTGTTCGGCGAGTTGGCCGCTCGTCCGGCTCGACGCGTCGTCGATGACGCCGACACCGCCGGCTCGACAACGGGGTTGGCCGCCCGACTGCGTTCGCTCCGTCCGGAGCGGCGACACCGCGAACTGGCCGGTGTGGTCTGCAGCAACGCCGCCACCGTGCTGGGACGCTCCAGCACCGCTGACGTCGACGCCGACCGCTCGTTCCAGGACCTGGGGTTCGACTCGCTGACCGCAGTCGAACTGCGCAACAGGCTGAAAACCGCTACTGGCCTGACTCTTTCGCCCACCCTGATCTTCGATTACCCCACGCCCGCCGCCCTGGCCGAACACCTCGACAGTCGGCTGGCCGCCGGCACCTCAGACGAAGCCGATCTGATAACTCGTTGCAACGACGTGGCCGGCGAACTCGACAGGCTGATCAACCAAGGCGACTGGGCACCAGAGGACAAGGCGCGGCTGGCGGACCGGCTGCATGCCATCCTGGCCCAGCTGTCCGCCGACGACGACATCACCACCGCCAGCGAAAGCCAACTCTTCGCCATCCTCGACGAAGAACTCGGCTCCTGAGCCAGCCACCAAGGAGCAGCTTTGACGGGCACCGCCAAACACGTTGATTACCTCAGACGGCTGACCGCCGATCTGCGACGCACCCGGCGCCGGCTTGCAGAACTGGAGGACAGGCTGTCGGAGCCGGTGGCGATCGTGGGGATGGGTTGCCGGTATCCCGGCGGTGTCGACTCGCCGGAGTCGTTGTGGCAGATGCTGATCGACGGCCGCGATGCCATCACCGAATTCCCTGCCGATCGCGGCTGGGATATCGAGGGGACGTTCGATCCGGATCCGGACGCGTCCGGGAAAACCTACTCGCGACGGGGCGGATTCCTCACCGACGCGGGTGACTTCGACGCCGGGTTCTTCGGTATCGGCCCCAGCGAGGCGCTGGCGATGGATCCGCAGCAGCGGCTGATGCTGGAGGTGTCCTGGGAAGCCTTGGAGCGCACCGGGATTGACCCGACTACCCTGCGCGGCTCGCCCACCGGCGTGTTCGTCGGCGTCATCCATGCCGGCTACGGGGGCGAGGTCAAGGGTGAGCTGGAAGGGTACGGCCTGACGGGTTCGACGTTGAGTGTGGCCTCGGGTCGGGTGTCGTATGTGCTGGGGTTGGAGGGCCCGGCGGTGTCGGTGGATACGGCGTGTTCGTCGTCGTTGGTGGCGTTGCATCTGGCGGTGCAGTCGTTGCGGTCGCGCGAGTGCGATCTGGTGCTGGTGGGTGGGGTGACGGTGATGGCCACCCCGGCGGCGTTCGTGGAGTTCAGTCGGCAACGCGCGCTGGCCCCCGACGGGCGGTGCAAGGCGTATGCGGGGGCTGCCGACGGCACCGCATGGTCGGAGGGCGCGGGCGTGCTGGTGGTGGAGCGGCTCGCTGATGCGCAGCGGTTGGGGCATCCGGTGTTGGCGTTGGTGCGGGGTTCGGCGGTCAATCAGGATGGTGCCTCCAACGGGCTGACAGCGCCGAATGGGCCGGCGCAGCAGCGGGTGATTCGGGCGGCGCTGGCCAGCGCGCGGCTGGGGGTGGCCGATGTGGATGTGGTGGAGGGGCATGGAACCGGGACCATGCTGGGGGATCCGATTGAGGCGCAGGCGATCGTGGCCACCTACGGGCAGCGCGGTGGCGAGCCGGGCGCGGAGCCGTTGTGGTTGGGGTCGATCAAGTCCAACATCGGCCACACGTCGGCGGCGGCGGGGGTGGCCGGGGTGATGAAGATGGTGTTGGCGATGCGGCACGGGGTGTTGCCCAAGACGTTGCATGTGGATGTGCCGACGCCGCATGTGGATTGGTCGGCGGGGGCGGTGTCGTTGTTGACCGAGCCGCGGCCCTGGCCGGCTGAGCCGGTGCTGGGTCGGCCGCAGGGCCGGGTTAGAAGGGCGGCGGTGTCGTCGTTTGGGATCAGCGGGACGAATGCGCATGTGATTCTCGAGCAGGCGCCGGCGGTGGACGGTGTTGCGGCCGAGCCGGTTAACGGGGTGGTGCCGTGGGTGGTGTCGGCGCGCTCGGCGTCGGCGTTGGCCAACCAGGCGCGGCGGTTGTTGGCGTGGGTGGATCAGCGTCCGGCTTTGGCAACGGCGGATGTGGGGTGGTCGTTGGTGTCCACCCGGTCGGTGTTCGAGCATCGGGCGGTAGTGGTGGGCGCCGACCGGGCGCAGTTGTTGCAGGGTTTGGCCGGTCTTGCCGCCGCTGAGCCGGATGCGGCGGTGGTGGCAGGTCGCGCCCGGCCGACCGGCAAGACCGTGTTTGTCTTTCCCGGACAAGGGGCGCAATACCTGGGCATGGGCCGCGGGCTGTATGAGCGGTTCCCGTCATACGCCAAAGCATTTGACGCCGTCGCCGACGCGCTGGATCGGCACCTGAGATTGCCGTTGCGGCAGGTGCTGTGGGGCCTCGATGAGGCGCTGCTGGAAAGTACCGAGTTCGCCCAACCGGCGTTGTTCGCCGTCGAGGTGGCGTTGGCGGCGCTGTTGGCGGACGTGGGTGTGGTGCCGGACGTGGTGCTGGGTCATTCGGTGGGCGAGATCGCGGCGGCCCATGTGGCCGGGGTGTTGTCGCTGACCGATGCCGCGCGCGTAGTGGTGGGCCGCGGTCGGCTGATGGCCCGGTTGCCCGCCGGTGGGGCGATGGTGGCGGTGGCAGCTTCCGAAGACGAGGTGGCGCCGCTGCTGGTACCCGGCGTCGAGATCGCGGCGGTGAACGCCGCTGATTCGGTGGTGGTTTCGGGTCCCGCGGCCGCTGTGGACGTCGTCGTCGATGGGTTGGTGGCGCTGGGGCGCCGAATTCATCGGTTGGCGGTGTCGCACGCGTTTCATTCGGCATTGATGGAGCCGATGCTGCGGGAGTTCGGCACGGTTCTGGCCGATCTGAAAGCAGATCCGCCGCAGATCGGGTTGGTGTCCAACGTCACCGGGCAATTGGCCGGCTCGGGGTACGGATCGGCGTCGTATTGGGTTGAGCAGGTGCGCAAGCCGGTGCGGTTCGCCGACAGTGTGGCGCTGATCGAGTCCTTGGGCGCGGTGACATTCGTGGAGGTGGGCCCCCGGGCCGGGCTGACGGCGTCGCCGCCGCTGTTGGTCAAGGACCGGCCCGAAGCCCAATCCCTGCTCACCGGGCTGGGCGAATTCTTCACTCAAGGCATGTCCATGGATTGGCGCACGGTGTTCACCGGCCTGGGCGCCGAGCGGGTCGAGCTACCCACCTATGCCTTCATGCGGCGCCGGTTTTGGTTGCAGGACCTGGGAGTCGACCAGACCACGCTGAGCGGTGTCGGACTGCGGGGGCTTGGCCATCCGCTGCTGGGGGCGGTGGTGGAACGCCCCGACGTCGGTGGCGTGGTGTTGACCGGAATGCTGTGGCCCGAAGTGCAGGGGTGGTTGGGCGATCACGTGGTGGGCGGCGTAACCCTGTTCCCCGGGGCCGGATTCGTGGAGTTGGCGCTGCGCGCCGGTGACGAGGTCGGCTGTCCGGTGGTGCAGGAGCTGACCTTACTGTCGCCGCTGGCATTGCCGGCGGGCGAAGCGACGCGGATACAGGTCATGGTCGGCGACGCGGACGGGGCGGGGAGCCGGACGGTGTCGGTGTATTCGACGCGGGCAGCCGGCGATTCGTGGGTGCTACATGCCGAAGGTGTACTACGGGCCGGCGGTCCCGGTCACGGAGTGGACTTGTCGGTGTGGCCGCCGGTGGGTGCGTCCGCCGTGGATGTGACCGATGTCTACGAGCTGTTGGCGCAACGTGGCTACGGTTACGGGCCGGCGTTTCGCGGCCTGCGGGCAGCGTGGCGGCGGGGGCGCGAAATTTATGCGGAGGTGGCGGCTTCCGAGGATGTCAAGGTGGCGGGGTTTGGTATCCACCCGGCGGTGCTGGATGCCGCACTGCATGCGTGGGGATTCGCCGCGGCTGCCGACCAGTTGGCGCTGCCGTTCTCCTGGCAGGGGGTGTCACTGCACGCGGCCGGTGCGTCAAGGGTCCGGGTCCGCATCACCCCGGCAGACGCCGGTTCGGTGTCGGTGGCCCTGGCCGATTGGGCGGGCCTGCCGGTGTTGTCGGTGCGCGAGTTGGCGATTCGTCCGGTGTCAGGTGACGCGTTGTCGGCGGCGGCATTGGCTGCCGGTGGTGTGGCCGGTGACCGGTTACTCGGACTGGCATGGTCGCCGATTACGTTGGCGCCCGGCGGCGCCGACTCCGACGTGGTCGTGTGGGCGTCCGAGGCGAGTGCCGGTGGTGTCGCCGAACGCGTGGTTGCGGCGCTGGAGACGCTGCAGCGCTGGCTGGCCGACGATCGTCGCGAAGTCCTGGTGGTGTTGACGTGCGGCGCGGTGGGGTTGGACGGTGAGGGCGTCCGCGACTTGGCGGGTGCGGCGGTGTGGGGGCTGGTGCGGTCGGCTCAGGCGGAGTACCCGGGCCGGGTGGTTCTGGTGGATTCGGACGGATCCGTGGCCGCCGACGCTGTCGTCGGTGCCGGCGAGCCGCAGTTGGTGGTGCGCTCCGGCGTGGTGTACGGCGCCCGGCTGGAGGTTGTGAATTCGGGATTGGCATTGCCGGATCGGTTGTGGCGGTTGGGTGTTGGCGGCGGCGGAACATTCGAGGAGGTGGCGGTGCGGCCGTGTCCGCGGGTAGACCTGGAGACCCGCCAGGTGCGGGTTGCCGTGGGCGCGGTAGGGGTGAACTTCCGGGATGTGTTGGTGGCCTTGGGGATGTACCCGGGCGGTGGCGAGCTGGGCGCCGAGGGCGCCGGGGTGGTGGTCGAGGTCGGCCCGGGGGTCACGGGGCGCTCCGTCGGTGACCCGGTGATGGGTTTGCTGGGAGTGGTGAGCTCCGAAGCGGTGGTGGACGAGCGGTTGGTCACTGCGGTTCCGGCGGGCTGGTCGCTGGTAGCGGCCGCGGGCGTGCCGGTGGTGTTCCTGACCGCGTGGTACGGGTTGTCGGTGCTGGCTGGCGTGCGAGCCGGCCAGAAGGTCCTGGTGCATGCCGCGACCGGCGGTGTGGGCATGGCGGCCGTCGCATTGGCGCGGTATTGGGGTGCGGAAGTCTTCGCCACCGCGAGTGTCGGCAAATGGGATACCTTGCGGGCCATGGGTTTTGACGACGACCACATCGCCGATTCCCGGACGCTCGACTTCGAGGAGAAGTTCCGCAAAGCCACCGGCGACGGCGGGGTCGACGTGGTGCTCAACTCGTTGGCGGGGGAGTCCGTCGATGCGTCGTTGCGGCTGTTGGTGCCAGGCGGGTATTTCATCGAGATGGGCAAGACCGACCTGCGTGACCCCCGGGCCGTGACCGAACAGTATCGGGGAGTGGGCTATCGGGCATTCGACTTGATGGAGGCCGGCCCGGATCTCATCGCGCAGATGCTTTCCGAGCTGCTCGAGTTACTGTCCAACCGTACCTTGAAACCATTGCCGGTCAGGGCCTTTGACGTGCGCTGCGCTCAGCAGGCATACCGGTATGTCAGCCAGGCCCGTCACGTCGGCAAGGTGGTGCTGACCATCCCCCAAGGGCCCGCGGCGCGGTCGGTTCTCCATGGGGGCAGCGTGGTGATCACCGGCGGCACCGGAATGGCCGGGGCGGCGGTGGCGCGGCATCTGGTGGACCGCTACGGGGTCGGGCATGTGGTGTTGGTCAGCCGCACCGGCGAGCAGGCCCCGGGCGTTGCGGACTTGGTGGCCCAATTGCAGCAGGGTGGAGCTCAGGTTTCGGTGGCCGCCTGCGATGTGGCCGATCGAGATGCGCTCGAAGCAGTGCTGACCGAGTTACCGGACAGGTTCCCGCTCAAGGGAGTGTTCCATGCCGCCGGGGTGCTCGACGACGCGGTGATCGCGTCGCTGACGCCGAGCCGGGTCGAGGCGGTGCTGAAGGCCAAGGTCGACGGGGCCTGGAACCTGCACCAGCTGACACAGGATGTGGATCTGACTGCGTTTGTGATGTTTTCGTCGATGGCCGGGATCGCGGGCGACCCGGGGCAGGGCAGTTACGCGGCAGCCAACGCGTTCCTGGACGGGTTGGCCGCCTATCGACGCGAGCGCGGGTTGCCCGGACTATCGGTTGCCTGGGGATTGTGGGAACAGCCCAGCACCATGACGCGGCACCTGGGGGAACGAGATTTCGCCCGGATGAAGCAGGCCGGGCTGGATCGGCTGACCACCGAGCACGCGCTGCAACTGCTGGACACCGCGCTGATCAGCGACCGCCCGGTCGTCGTCGCCGCCCAGCTCAATACCGCGGTGATGACAGCTAATGCCGAGGTGCTGCCGCTATGGCGGGAATTGGTCACCCGCCCGTCGCGGCGCGTCATCGACAGCACCGGCACCGCCGCGTCGATGCCGGACCTGATTTCGCGTCTGCAATCGCTGAGCCCCGAGCAACGCCACCGCGAACTCGTCGACGTGATCATCACCAACGCCGCGACCGTTCTCGGGCATTCCAGCGCCGTCGACATCGATGCCCATAAGCCCTTCCAGGATCTCGGGTTCGACTCGCTGACCGCCGTGGAACTGCGCAACCGCATCAAGGCCGCAACCGGGATGACGCTGTCGCCCACGCTGATCTTCGATTATCCGACCCCGGCCGCCCTGGCCGAACACCTTGCCCAGCAACTCGATTCCACTGTCCCCGTGCTCGCCGACGAGCAACCTGACCGGCTGGCCCGCTTCGACGACGTTGCGCGCGAACTCGATACCCTGGTCAACCGGACCGACTGGACCTCCGAAGAGAAGGACCAGGTGTCCGAGCGGCTGCGCGCCATGCTGGCCGGGCTCGCCACGCCCAGCGCCGCGATCGTCAGCCAGGACGCCGACATCACCACCGCCAGCGAAAGCGAACTATTCGCCATTCTCGACGAGGAACTCGGCCCGTGAACCCGGGCGACATCGCAATTATCGGACTGGCCTGCCGGTTTCCAGCCGCTCCCGGCCCCGGCGAATTCTGGCAAGTGCTGCGCGACGGCCGCGAAACCGCCGGACCCATGGCCGGTAGCGCCGATTTCGACGCGGAGTTCTTCGACATCTCGCCCCGCGAGGCGGCCGCGATGGATCCGCGGCAACGACTGGCGCTGGAACTGGCCTGGGAGCTGCTCGAAGATGCCTTCATCGTGCCGGAAACGGTTCGGGCACGGCAGGTGTCGGTTTACCTCGGAGCCATGAACGACGACTATTCGTCCTTGACGCTACGCAATGCCACCGAAAACGTGGATCACTACTCGTTTGCCGGCGTCAGTAGAGCGATGATCGCCAACCGGGTCTCGTATGCCTTCGCCCTACACGGTCCCAGCATGACTGTCGATTCGGGTCAGTCGTCTTCGCTGGTGGCGGTTCACCTCGCCTGTGAGAGCCTGCGTGCCGGAACCTCCGAGCAGGCGATTGCCGGCGGCGTACATCTCAATGTCGCGAGTGAAACGGCCCTGTTGGAGCGCGAGTTCGGTGCCGTGTCGACCTCGGGGCACACCTACGCGTTCGACGGCCGCGCCGACGGCTACGTTCGCGGCGAAGGCGGTGGCCTGGTTCTGCTGAAGCCACTGCACGCGGCCCTGGCTGACGGAAACCGAATCCGCGCAGTCATTGTGGGTAGCGCCGTGGGCAACGCCGGGCACAGCTCCGCCGGCCTGACCGCGCCGTCGACTTCGGCGGAAGCCGACGTGATCCGGCGTGCGCTGGCCCAGGCCGGCGTGGACTGCACCGGGGTCGACTATGTCGAGGCGCACGGTACCGGCACCAGAATCGGCGACCCGGCCGAGGCTGCGGCGCTGGGTCAGATATTCGCTCAGCGCCGGCATGATCCGGTCAGGGTTGGCTCGGTGAAGACGAACATCGGCCACGCCGGCGCGGCCGCGGGAATCGCGGGCCTGATCAAGACGGTGTTGGCCATCGAGAACGAGTCGATTCCGGCGAGCCTCAACTATGTCAGCGCAAGCTCCGCTATCAATGTGGAAAGCCTTGGGCTGCAAGTCAACACCGTGCCGGCGGGGTGGCCCGACTGGGGTCGGCCGCGGCGGGCCGGGGTGTCGTCGTTCGGAATGGGCGGCACCAACGCTCACCTGTTGCTCCAACAGGCGCCGGCCACCGAAAGCGCTGCAATGCCACGCGTTAACAAGTCAACCGGCCTACCGTGGGTGCTGTCGGCCCGGTCGGCGCCAGCGTTGGCCAACCAGGTGCAGCGATTGCTGGCCCGGATGGACGAGCGCCCCGATCTGGATGCGGTGGATGTGGGCTGGTCGCTAGTGTCCACGCGGTCGGTGTTCGAGCACCGCGCGGTGGTGGTGGGCAGCGGCCGGGCGCAGCTGCTGAGCGGGCTTGCCGGCCTTGCCGCCGGCGAACCGGGCGCCGGTGTGGCGGTCGGCCGGGCACAGCGGGTCGGCAAGACCGCATTCGTGTTCCCCGGCCAAGGGGTGCAATACCTGGGCATGGGACGCGGGCTGTGCGAGCGGTTCCCGGTGTTCGGCAAGGCTTTCGATGCGGCAGCCGAGGCGTTGGATGAACACCTGAGGCTGCCGCTGCGGCGGGTGCTGTGGGGTACGGATGCGGCGGTGTTGCAGAATACCGAGTTTGCGCAACCGGCGTTGTTCGCCGTGGAGGTGGCGTTGGCGGCGCTGCTGGCGGAGATGGGTGTCGTGCCCGACATCGTGCTGGGTCATTCGGTGGGCGAGATCGCGGCGGCCCAGGTGGCCGGGGTGTTGTCACTACCCGACGCCGCGCGGGTGGTTGCGGTCCGCGCTCGGCTGATGGCGGGATTGCCGGCCGGCGGCGCGATGGTGGCGGTGGCCGCTTCCGAAGACGAGGTGGCGTCAGTGCTGGCGCCGGGAGTTGAGATCGCGGCGGTCAATGCGCCTGATTCGGTGGTGATTTCCGGCCCCGAGCTTGCGGTGAATGCGGTGGCGGACCGGCTGGCGGGCACGGGACGGCGGGTGCGCCGGTTGGCGGTGTCGCATGCGTTTCATTCGGCATCGATGGAGCCGATGCTTGCGGGGTTTGGTGCGGCCTTGGCGGGGCTGCCGGTGAGTCGGCCGCGGATCACATTGGTGTCCAATGTCACCGGCCGAGTGGTTGGTGCCGACTATGGATCGGCAGCTTATTGGGTTGAGCATGTGCGTAAACCGGTGCGGTTGGCCGAAGGTATCTTGTTGGCCGAGTCTTCAGGCGCAACAACGTTTCTCGAGGTCGGCCCCTGCGCTGGCTTGACAACCTCTCCGGCGTTGTTGGCCAAGGATCATCCCGAAGCCGAATCCCTGCTCACCGCAATGGGTCAGCTGTTCACCGAAGGCGTGAGCATGGACTGGCCCAAGGCATTTGCCGGCCTGGGCGCCCGGCCGGTCGAACTTCCCACCTACGGCTTTGCGCGGCAGCGTTTTTGGCTTGGTGAGGGCACACGTCACGACATCGAACACGCCGGTAGGTCCACGCTGTGGCACCACTGGAACGAACTCGATCCGGCGGAACGGCACCGTCTGCTACTCGATTTGGTGTGCCGAAACGCGGCGGCGGTGTTGGGTGACTCGAGCAGCCGCCGCATCGACACGGGCCGCGCTTTTGAAGACGTCGGCTTCGAGTCGATGACGGGGATCGAGCTGCGTAACCGCCTGGCCGCAGCCACTGGTTTGACGTTGTCGCGCACGCTGATATTCGACTATCCCACTCCCACAGCGGTCGCCCGCCACCTGGGTGAGCGGCTGTCGTCGAGCGGTCTGGACGAACCCGGCGACGAGCAGGTCTGGCCGTTGTTGAGAAGTATTCCGCTGCGCGAGCTTCGGCGAACCGGATTACTGGGCAAGCTCTTGGTGTTGGCCGGCCAGGCCGAGAACACGGTGCGTGAATCGACCGTCACCGAGGACGTCATCGACGCGCTGAGCCCCGATGCCCTGGTCGCGATGGCGCTCGAGCCATCCGACGACAACAGCCTCCAATGACGAAATCCGGCGGGCACGCCAAATTACGGCATCACCGGCCATGCCCGCATACGACATGTGTTGAATACGCGTGCCTTTGCCAGACCGCCCGAAGCCGCCTAAAATTTGAATTCCCTTCAGGTGGGCTGGCCGGCGGGTGAGCAAGCGAGGGCAGGGGGCCATGAGCGTTGTTGCAGCCGTGTGCGGTGCATTGCCTCCGCACCGCTATAGCCAGAATCAGATCACCGATTCGTTCGTCGGATTTCCCGGTCTGAAGGAGCACGAGGATATCGTCCGGCGCTTGCACGCCGCCGCCCGGGTGAACAGCCGCCAATTCGTCCTTCCGCTGGAGCAGTACCCGGGGCTGACCGACTTCGGCGATGCGAACGAGATCTTTATCGACAAAGCCGTCGATCTGGCCGTCGAAGCGCTCATGGGTGCGCTCCACGAGGCCGGGCTGGAACCGCAGGACATCGACATGATCGTCACCACGACGGTGACCGGTGTCGCGGTGCCGGCCCTGGACGCCCGGGTCGCCGGCCGCCTGGGCCTGCGCCCCGACGTACGCAGGGTGCCGCTGTTCGGCCTGGGGTGTGTGGCCGGCGCGGCCGGAGTGGCCCGGCTACACGACTACCTGCGCGGTGCACCCGATGACGTCGCCGTGCTGATAGCGGTCGAGCTCTGTTCGCTTACCTACCCCGCGGTCAAGCCGACGGTGTCGGGACTTATCGGGACCGCGCTGTTCGGGGACGGCGCCGCCGCCGTTGTCGCCGTCGGCGATCGCCGCGCCGAGCAGCTGCGCACCACCGGGCCCACCATCGTCGACTCCCGCAGCCGGCTGTACCCCGAATCGCTGCACATCATGGGCTGGGACGTCGGTTCTCACGGCCTGCAGCTGCGGCTTTCTCCCGAACTCCCGAACCTGATCGAGCATTATTTGCCCGGTGACGTAACCGGATTCCTCGCCACGCATGGACTGTCCAAGGACGACGTCGGCGCGTGGGTGTGTCATCCGGGCGGTCCCAAGGTGATCGACGCAATCACCAACAGCCTCGAACTGGCCCCCGACGCGCTCGAGCTGACCTGGCGTTCGCTCGGCGAAATCGGCAACCTCTCGTCGGCGTCGGTGCTGCACATCCTGCGCGATACCATCGCCAAACGGCCGCCGAGCGGCAGTCCCGGACTGATGCTGGCCATGGGGCCGGGGTTCTGTGCCGAGTTGGTACTACTGCGCTGGCACTGAGCCGGCGAACTCGACGATCAGTCCGGGTTTTGGGGACAGCGCGGCGAAGTTGGCCGCGCGGATCCGCTGGGCAGGCAGGCGCAGCGTCGTTCGGGCGACCAGTCGAGCCAGCATCACCATCATCTCGGTGGTAGCCATGACCGCCCCGATGCATCGGTGCAGCCCGCCGCTGAACGGGATGAACTCGTGTGGCGCGGGCCTGCGGTAGTCCGGTGAGTCGGGGTCCCACCGCTGCGGACGGAACTCCCTTGGCGCGGGCCATATTTCGGGCAACCGATGGGTGACGTACGCACTGAAGATCAACAGCCGTCCCGACCTGATCCGGTGGCCGTCGAACACCAGGTCGCGCATCACCCTGCGAGCCGAGATCACCCCGGGGGAGTACAGCCGAAGTGTTTCCTGCACAAGGCCGTTGAGGAAAGTCAGTGAGTCGATGTTGTCGGCGGCGGGAGCGTTGCCGCCGAGCACGCGATCAACTTCTCGGGCGACGGTCTCCCAGGCGCCCGGCAACGTGAGCAACGCATGGGCCGCCCAGGCCAGCGCCCCGCTGGTGGTTTCGTAGCCGGCAGTGATGAGCGAGACGATCGCATCGCGAACCTCGTTGTCGCTCAACGTGTCGATCAGTGCGGTCAACATGTGGTCGTCGGGCATGGGCCGGGCGCGCGCGTCGGAGATCACCGTGTTGACGAGGTCGTCGATACGGTGCCGAGCCGCCATCGCGCTTCGCCAGCCCGGTGAGTTCAACCGTCGTTGCAGCCGCATCAGCTGCGGCGGCCGGTGGGTCAGGTCGAGCAGCGGCTGCAATTGCTCACCGAGGAAGTCGGAATGGGCGGCCAGTCGCGGGCCGAACAGACTCTCGGCGGTGCTGCGCCGCACTGCCGAACGGAACTCTTGGTAGAGGTCGAGCCGCTGTCCTGGGCGCCAGGCGTCGATGACGGCGTCGATGGTGGACACCATGGTCTGCACATAGTCCTGAACTCGCCGGTGGTGCAGCCCGGGTGCCACCACGCTGCGGCGGCGCCGGTGGTCTTCGCCGTCGCTGACGATCAGCGCGGTAGGCCCGTCGACGGGAACCAGGCTCTCGAACGTCTCACGCCAGCTGAACGCGTCGGCGTTGGCGAACACGAACTTATTGGCCTCGGCGCCCAACAGATACACGAAGCCATGCCGCCCGACGCCGGCGTCGATCACCGCACCGCGGTGCCGATAGAGCGCCAGCAGCGCTTCCCCGGGCAGGTACGGCACCGTCCGGTACCCGTTCATTCCAGCACCTCTGAAATCTGCAGCCAGCGTTCCTCCGTCGCGCCAACCTCGTCTTCGAGATCGCGCAATTCCCGGGTCAATCGGGCCAGGCCGACGTGGTCGGCCTGGTCATGCTCGGCGAGTTCGGTGTGCTTGGCGGCAATCCGGTCGGCCAGGCGGGCAAGCTGACGCTCGGCGGCGGCCAATTCCTTCTCCGCAGCCCGGCGCTGTGCGCCCGAGATCTCCTGTGGCTCAGCTGGTTTGGCGACTGGTGTAGGTGACGGTTTGGTAGCCAGCCGCAGGTATTCGTCGATGCCGCCGGGCAGATGCCGCAGCCGGCCGTCCAGAATCGCGTACTGCTGATCGGTGACCCGTTCCAGCAGATAACGATCGTGGGAAACGACGATCAAGGTGCCCGCCCACGAGTCCAGCAGATCTTCGGTCGCCGTCAGCATGTCGGTATCCACGTCGTTGGTGGGCTCGTCGAGCAGCAGCACGTTGGGTTCGGATAACAGCGTCAGCATGAGCTGCAGCCGGCGCCGCTGACCGCCGGAAAGCTCGCCAACCCGCGCCGACAGCTGACCCCGGCCGAAGCCCAGACGTTCCAGCAGCTGGGCCGGGGTCACCTCGCGCCCGTCGACCTCATAGCCGCCGCGAAGCCCGGTCAGCACATCGGCAATCCGGTCCTGTGCGAACGGGGTCAGCGCATCACCTTGCTGGTCGAGTACCGCCAGCCGAACGGTCTTGCCGCGCTTGACCCGGCCGGAATCGGGCTCGAGGGTGCCCGCTATCAGTCCCAGCAGGGTGGATTTCCCGGCGCCATTGGCTCCGACGATTCCGGTGCGTTCGCCCGGGCCGATCCGCCATTCGATGTCCCGCAGCACCGGGCGGCCGTCAAAGCAGACCGACACGTCGAGTAGGTCGATGACGTCCTTGCCCAGCCGGGCGGTGGCCAGCTTGGCCAGCTCGACGGCGTTGCGCAGCGGCGGCACGTCGGCGATCAGCTGGTTGGCGGCCTCGATGCGGAACTTGGGTTTGGCGGTTCGCGCCGGAGGACCGCGCCGCAGCCAGGCCAGCTCCTTGCGCATCAGGTTCTGCCGTTTGGCCTCGGCCGCGGCGGCGAGCCGGTCACGTTCGACGCGTTGCAGCACGTAGGCCGCGTATCCGCCCTCGAAGGGCTCGACGACGCCGTCGTGGACTTCCCAGGTGGTGGTGGCGACCTCGTCGAGAAACCACCGGTCGTGGGTGACCAGCAGCAGCCCGCCGCTGTTGCGGGCCCAGCGTTGTTGGAGGTGGCCGGCCAGCCAGGTGATGCCTTCGATGTCGAGGTGGTTGGTCGGCTCGTCGAGAGCGATCACGTCCCAGTCGCCGACCAGCAGCCGGGCCAGCTGGACGCGGCGCCGCTGGCCGCCGCTGAGGGTGGAAACCTTTGCACGCCAGGCGATGTCGGACACCAGTCCGGCGACCACGTCACGGACGCGCGGGTCGCCGGCCCAGTGGTGTTCGGGTTGGTCGCCGACCAGCGTCCAGCCGACGGTGTGAGCGGGGTCCAGGGTGTCGGCCTGGCTCAGCGCGCCGACGCGCAAGCCGCTGCGCTGGGTGACCCGTCCGGCGTCCGGCTCCATCTGGCCGGTGAGCAGGCCCAGCAGGCTGGATTTGCCGTCCCCATTTCGCCCGACGATGCCGATGCGTGCGCCGTCGTTGACGCCGAGCGTGACCGACTCGAATATCACCTGGGTCGGGTACGCCAGGTGTACGGCCTCGGCTCCGAGCAGGTGTGCCATCGGGCCGACGCTACCTGCACACATCGTTGACTCGGCTGGCGGACAGATTCCGTGTCGTAATCCGTGGTCTTCGGCGTCAACGGTACCGGCTGTGCCGCTCGGGGCGCGGTTCTCGAGGGCCGGTGTTACCCCACGCGGTGGGACGCTGTCGAAAACCTGGGAAACCGTGTAGCCCAATGGAATTGCTGTTTGTCCAGTCCATCAGGCAATGGCCGCGGCTAGTTCGTCGTTGGTCCGCGGCAAAGGTGAGGTTCGAGCGGCGGCCGGACCTAATCGGCCGCCAGTCGCCCATCGATTGCGCAAACTTCCGGTCGTTCAGGGCATTACAGGAAAACATCGGCCAGCGTGATCCCTAGACTCGACCGCACATCACGACGAGAGGCAAACCGGCATGGATGTGCCACGCATCGAAACGCAACCCGGCGAGGACAAGCTGACGCTCGCCCAATGGATGACCGTGCTCGCCATGGCACTGGGATTCGCCGTCACCGGTGCCGACCCAACCATCTTCTCCAGCAACCTCGTGCCGGTGCGGGAGGGACTACATATGTCCACCGCCGCCGCTGGGTTCGCTGCCAGTCTGGCTACTCTCACCCTGGCCGCGGCCATCCTCGGCGCAGGCACCCTCGGCGACGTCTACGGCAAACGCCGGATGTATCTGCTGGGCCTGGCTGGTGCGATCGTTTTCGGCTTGCTGGCCGCAGCCTCGCCCAACGCGGTGATGCTGATGGTCGCCCGCGCTCTGACCGGTGTCTTCTTCGCCTTCCTGCTGGGTCTTTCGCTGGCGATCATCAACGCCGTGTTCCTGCCCGAGCAGCGGCCCAAGGCCATCAGCCTCTTCCTTGGGGCCGCATTCTTGGTCGGCGCACCACTACCGCTGATCGGCAACGTCCTGGTCGAGTCACTTGGGTGGCGCTGGGCGTTGGTCGTGGCCCCCGCCGTAGCGTTGCTCACCATCCCCATCACCATTCGGTTCGTCCCCGAGACGTTCCGGATCAACGACCGCCGAATCGACTATCCCGGTATTGCCGCCGCCGGCTTCATGCTGGTCAGTTTTGTCTACGGCCTGTCCCGGCTGGCGCACGGCCCGGCCGCTGCCGCACCGCTGTTGGTGGTCGGGCTGGCTGCCGGAGTCTTTTTCGTGTGGTGGGAGTTGCGGACCGACCATCCGGCCCTGGATCTGCGGATCTTCCGGGCCGGCCCGTTCAATGCCGCCGTCATCGCCGGGCTGGCGTTCAACTTCCTGTCCGCCGGGCTCATCCTCATCCTGAGCTACTACGCCACCGTGGTCCGCGGATATTCGCTCACCGTGCTGGGCGTGTTGTTGCTGCTGGGCGCCGCCGTGCAGGCGCCCGCGGCCGTTGCGGCTGGCCGCATGATGACCCGGACCTCGGCGCGGGCCACGATCTTGTTAGGTCTGGGGCTGCTCGCCGGGGCCACCGGCGTGTTCGCCACCTTCGGTATGGGCACTTCTATCGTCGTGATCGGAGTGGGAATAGTGGTCCTGACTGCAGGCCTGGGCTTCATTGAGCCCCCGCAGGCCAGTGTCATGATGAGTTTTGCCCCACCAGGTTTGGAGGGCTCGGTCGCCGCGGTCAAACCCGGCGTCGGCCAGTCCGCTTACTCGCTTGGCCCCACCATGGTCACCCTGTTGGCCACGACTTTCTACACGGCACGAGCGCAGGACCGGTTCGCCGGGACGGGCGTCTCTCCCACCCAGGCCGCCAGAGCATTGGAAGCTACCCGTTCGTACGGCGGGGGCAACCTCGGCGGCGTCGCCGTGCTTGATCCGGAGTCAGCCCGCAGCCTCATGGCGACCACCCAGGAAATCGTCGTTTCCGCGTTGCGTACCACCAGCCTGCTGATGGCACTGATGCCGCTAACCGCCGCTGCGGCCGTCTGGCTGCTGCTGCCACGCCAGCTACCTCTTGAGCAGCGGGCTGGGTGACAGCCATCGCGATGGCTCGGTGGCTCCGCAGCGTGGGGCGGGGGTCGGAGACAATCATCTTCCAGCCGCAAGAAATGCCGCCGATAACAATTATTGCCAATGTGCACTATAGTCTGCCTCGCTTACCAAACTGGCGAGTCGCACGCTGATGTAAAGGAGTTTCGGTGAGTCACGCAGTCCCGTCCGTCCTTGCACCGGCGGCTGTGTTGGCATCGCTTACCGGCCATCCCCGGGGGCGATCCGCAAGTCAGTCAGCGACCGGAAAGCGGGCCGTGGCCAACCACCGTCAGCCCATCGCGAGGCGTGTCTGAGGGGTACCAGGTGACAACCTTCGTTAACGATCCCGCTCCGAAATTCGAACGCACGCGCAATGGATACGATCCGGCTGCCGTCAACCAGTACATCGCGGAACTGATGGTTCAGCGGCAGGCGCAACACTACGAGACCGAAAGACTCCGGGTGGAGATTGCCGCCCTGCGGGACGAAAACGCGGTGCTGCGCGATACCTCGCCGTCGCCGCCGGCGGTCACCGACCGGTTGGCGAAAATGCTCCGGTTCGCTGTCGACGAGGTATTTCAGATGCAGTCCGAGGCGCGTGCCGAGGCGTCGGCGTTGATCGCCGCGGCCAAGAATGAAGCCGAAGCGGCTCGCGTGAGCAAAAGAGACATGCTGGCCCAGATAGAGGCGCGGCAACGAGCCCTCGATCTCGAGCATGCCGAGGCGGTCCGACGTGCGCGAGAAGAAGCAGAAGAGCTTAGGGCACAAGCTGTCCGAGAGATCGACCAGATGCGCATCGCCGATGCCAGGCGCCGCGAGAAGGCGGAACAGCAACTCGATGCCGAACTGATCAGGCTCCGGTCCGACGCCCAATTCCAGATCGATGATCAGCTGCGAACCACGCAGCAGGAGTGCGACAAGCGGCTCAATGACGCCAAGACCGAGGCCGAACGGCGCGTCCGCCTTGCCGACGAGCAGGTCGAGCAGCGCATGGCCGAGGCGCGACGTATGTTGGACGACGTCAATCAACGAAGGCTCGGTGTGCTCGAGCAGCTGGCGCGCATACACGCCAAACTCGAGGACATCCCCGCGATCCTGGAGTCGGCCCGATGTGCCGAAACCAACATGCTTCAGTCGATGGGGGGCGCGTTCTCGGAACTGCGAGCCATCTAATTCCCACGGCGGGCTAAAGGCCCGAGCACCACGAGGGATTCAGTTCAGCGCGGACCGTATGCGCACGCCGCACCCGGCTCGGCGATCATGCCCGACCTCACCCACTTGTCGGATCTGGTTCAGATGTCGGACCCGGCGCGACTTCTCGGCGGTGCCGGCTTGCCGGCGATGGGCCAACTCGGTGGCGCGACGGCTCAGATGCATTCGCTCCCAATGGAAGTGGGGCCTGTCGGCAGCATTGGTCAGGCCGGCAGCCCCGCGCTGACGACCGCCGCGCAATCCGCGTCGGGCACCCCGGGGTTGCCAGGATCTGCGCCGCATGCCCCGTCGCGCCGACCGCAGGGCGACGGCGGAGGTGGCAGGGCTTCGGGCGGAGCGGATGCCGCGCGGGCGCCCGTCGAAGGGCCGCCAACGAGTGCTGAGAAGACCGCGAGGGTGCCGATATTCGTCAATGTCGGGGTGCCAAAAGCGTAGCGAGCCAAACCTGACAGCAAAGTTGTCTACCAGAGGGGAGTAATCATGGGACGTTTTCTGTACGTCGTGCCGGAGTTCCTGGGCGTGCTGGAGCGGATTCGCAATCAGTCAGTCGGTCTCGACCACTCACGGCACGTTCTGCTCGCTGTTCAATCAGACTCTGGCAGGGTTCGAGACCGTTCGCGGTGCCACCGGCGCGTGCGTTCAACAGGTCGACGGACAGCTGGCAGAAAGTCTTCGTAAGGCCGCCGGTGCTTATCTCGACACCGACGAAGGGGCGGCCGGCGTGCTCAGCAAATTCTTTCGCTGATCGCCGCCCGGGATAGGGGCCGTCTGCAGCATGGGCACCGTCAGTCGGAGCTGCAGCACCCCGGCCACCGCCGGCGGCGCCGGCGGAGCCGTCTACGACGGCGTGACCTGCGCCCCGCTCCGATGTGGAATGATGTCCACGCTGGTCAAGGCCAACCCAGGCAGCACCCAGGCAGCACTCGGGGAGCGTTCAGGAGCACTCAGGAGCACTCAGGAGCAGTGGTGGATCTCAATTTGTCGATGGTCACACGCCCGGTCGAGCGTCTGGTGGCCACAGCCCAGAATGGTCTGGAAGTCCTGCGGCTGGGTGGCCTGGAAACCGGCAGCGCACCGTCGCCTTCGCAGATCGTCGAGAGCGTGCCGATGTACAAGCTGCGGCGGTACTTCCCGCCGGACACCCGGCCCGGGCACGCGCCCGTGGGTCCGCCGGTGCTGATGGTGCACCCGATGATGATGTCGGCCGACATGTGGGACGTCACCCGCGAGGACGGCGCGGTGGGCATCCTGCACGCCCGCGGTCTGGATCCGTGGGTAATCGACTTCGGCTCGCCCGACAAGGTCGAGGGCGGCATGCGCCGCAACCTGGCCGACCACATCGTCGCACTCAGTCAGGCCATCGACACGGTCAAGGACACCACCGGACAGGACGTGCATCTCGTCGGCTACTCGCAGGGCGGGATGTGGTGCTACCAGGTCGCCGCCTATCGGCGCTCCAAGAACCTCGCCAGCATCGTGGCGTTCGGCTCGCCGGTGGACACCCTGGCCGCGTTGCCGATGGGTATTCCGGCCAACTTCGGTGCGGCCGCCGCCAGTTTCATGGCAGATCACGTCTTCAATCGACTGGCCATTCCCAGCTGGATGGCGCGCACCGGTTTCCAGATGATGGATCCGCTCAAGACGGCCAAGGCCCGCCTCGACTTCCTGCGGCAGCTTCACGACCGCGAGGCCCTGCTGCCGCGGGAACAACAGCGCCGATTCCTCGAATCCGAAGGCTGGATCGCCTGGTCCGGTCCGGCGATCTCAGAGCTGCTCAAGCAGTTCATCGCCCACAACCGGATGATGACCGGCGGTTTCGCCATCAGCGGTCAAATGGTGACGCTCACCGACATCACCTGCCCGATACTGGCTTTCGTCGGAGAAGTCGACGACATCGGCCAGCCGGCCTCGGTGCGCGGCATCCGCCGCGCCGCGCCCAACACCGAGGTCTACGAATGTCTCATCCGCACCGGCCATTTCGGTCTCGTCGTCGGATCCAGGGCGGCGCACCAGAGCTGGCCCACGGTCGCCGACTGGGTGCGCTGGATCTCCAGCGACGGTGACAAGCCGGCCAACATCAGCTTGATGGTCGAGCAGTCGGCCGAACACACCGACAGCGGAGTCGCGTTCAGCTCCCGGGTCGCGCACGGTATCGGAGAGGTCTCCGAGGCGGCCCTGGCCATGGCCCGCGGTGCGGCCGAGGCGGTAGTCGCCGCCAACAAATCGATGCGCACCCTGGCCGTCGAAACCGTCCGCACGTTGCCGCGCCTGGCCCGGCTGGGGCAACTCAACGACCACACCCGGATATCGCTGGGCCGGATCATCGACGAACAGGCCCACGACGCTCCGCAGGGCGAATTCCTGCTGTTCGACGATCGCGTGCACACCTACGAGGCCGTGAATCGGCGTATCAACAACGTCGTTCGCGGCCTGATCGACGTGGGGGTGCGCCAGGGGGACCGGGTGGGTGTGTTGATGGAGACCCGGCCCAGCGCCCTGGTCGCCATCGCGGCGTTGTCCCGGTTGGGGGCGATCGTGGTGCTGATGCGCCAAGACGTCGACCTGGCCGCACAGGTCCGGCTCGGCGGAGCGACCGAGATCATCACCGATCCCACCAACCTCGCCGCGGCCCGCCAATTGCCCGGACAGGTGCTGGTGCTCGGTGGCGGCGAGTCACGAGATCTGCATCTGCCCGAAGACGCCGACGTCATCGACATGGAGAAGATCGACCCCGATGCCGTCCAACTGCCCGCCTGGTACCGGCAAAATCCAGGCCTGGCAAGGGATTTGGCGTTCATTGCGTTCAGCGCGGTCGGGGGTGAGCTGGTCGCCAAGCAGATCACCAACTACCGGTGGGCGGTCTCGGCCTTCGGCACGGCATCGACGGCCGCCCTGGACCGTCGAGACACCGTGTACTGCCTGACACCGCTGCACCATGAATCGGCGCTGCTGGTCAGCCTGGGCGGCGCGGTCGTGGGCGGCACGCGCATCGCACTGTCACGCGGACTGTGTGCCGACCGGTTCGTCGCCGAGGTACGCCGTTACGGCGTCACCGTCGTGTCCTACACCTGGGCCATGCTGCGCGACGTGGTCGACGATCCGGCGTTTGCTCTCAACGGCAACCACCCCGTGCGGCTGTTTATCGGCTCGGGTATGCCGACCGGATTGTGGGGGCGCGTCGTCGACACCTTCGCTCCGGCACATGTCGTCGAGTTCTTCGCCACCACCGACGGGCAGGCGGTGCTGGCCAACGTGTCCGGCGCCAAGATCGGCAGCAAGGGCCGCCCGTTGCCCGGCGCCGGACGGGTCGAACTCGGTGCCTACGACGCCGAACACGACCTGATCCTGGAAAACGAACACGGGTTCGTCCAGGTCGCCGAAACCAACCAAGTCGGAGTGCTGCTAGCACACGCCAGCGGACCCATCGATCCGACCGCCTCGATCAAGCGGGGCGTCTTCGCACCCGCCGACACCTGGATCTCCACCGAATACCTGTTCTACCGCGATGCAGACGGGGACTACTGGCTGGCGGGCCGGCGCGGCTCGGTCGTACGCACCGCGCGGGGAATGGTCTATGCCGAGCCGGTCACCGATGCGCTGGGCTGCGTCAACGGCGTCGACCTCGCGGTCACCTATGACGTTGCGGTCAACGGCCAGCAGTTCGCCGTCTCGGCGGTGACCTTGCGGCCGGGGGCGACGATCACCGCGGCCGATCTCACGGAAGCGGTCGCAGGCACGCCGGTCGGACTGGGACCCGATATCGTCCACGTGGTGCCGAAGCTGTCGCTCAGCGCGACCTACCGGCCCACCGTCAGCGCGCTGCGGGCCGCCGGAATTCCCAAGCCGGGCCGCCAGGCATGGTATTTCGACCCTGCCTCCAGCGAGTTCCGCCGGCTGACCCCGGCGGCGCGCACCGAGTTGTGCGGCGAGAAATCCGCCGATGATTGACGAAAAGCTGCTGGACATCCTGGTGTGCCCGGCTGACCAGGGCCCGCTGCTGCTCGTGGACGACGGACAGGCGCTCTACAACCCGCGGCTGCGGCGCGCCTACCGCATCGAGGACGGCATCCCGGTGCTACTGGTCGACCAAGCCCGCGACGTCGGCGACGACGAACACGCCCGCTTCACGGCGCCAGGCCCTTCGGCAGCTCCCCGGTGAGGTAGCGCTGCAGATTCGGTGCGATCGTCTGCACGATCTGCTCGGCCGGCAGCGACGCAAAAGGCTCCATCTTGACGATGTAGCGCGCCATGGCCACACCTATCAACTGTGAGGCGACGAATTGAGCGCGGATCCTGCCCGTCCCGGGGGGACTGTCGACGCGTGAACCCAGCTCCGCGGTCACCATGTCCTCGAAGAAAGAGCGCACAAAGGTGACGCCGTCGCCCGACAACAGCGACCGCACCGTCGCGATCAACCGCGGGCCCAGTTCGGAATCCCACAGCGCAAGCAGCGCGGTCGGTAGCTGCACGCCGAGCTCCTCGACCGGGGCTTCCCGCATCGGCGCGATGATGTCCATCGGATCCACCGCCACATGAATGGCGGCAGCGAACAGTTGTTGTTTGGTGCCGAAGTAGTGATGCACCAGGGCGGCGTCCACTCCGGCGGCCGTGGCCACGGCCCGGATCGAGGTTCGGTCAATACCGTTGTGCGCGAACAGTTCTCGAGCACAGGCCAGGATGCGCTCGCGGGTGTCGGAGTTTCCGGCCGGCCGGCCGGGGCGTCGCCGCGCCGCCACTACGGCGTCCGCCGTCGCAGCGTCACCGCCGCCAGACCCAGCGAGGTGATCGCGAAACCCAGCACGACCACGATGTCGCGCACCGTGGTGTAGGTCAGCTCGGAATGCGCGCTCACCTGTTGCAGGGCCTCCAGGGCGTAGCTTGCGGGCATCGCATTGCTGAGCCACTGTAGCCAGGCCGGCATCAGCGCCCGCGGGACGATGATGCCCGCCAGCAGCAGTTGCGGCACCATCACCAGCGGGATGAACTGCACGGCCTGGAATTCGGTGCGGGCGAAGGCGCTACAGAGCAGCCCCAGCCCGACACCCAAGGTCGCGTTGACGATCGCGATCACGAATACCCACGCGGGACTCCCCGCGGTGTCGAAGCCGAGGAACCAGAACGCCACCATGCACGCCAGCGTGGCCTGGGCGGCCGCGGCGATCGAAAACGCGGTCCCGTAGCCGGCGAGCAGATCGATTCTGCGCAGCGGCGTGGTCAAGATGCGCTCCAGCGTTCCCGAAGCCCGTTCGCGTTGCATGGTGATCGCAGTGATGACGAACATCACGAAAAGCGGGAAAAGGCCCAGCAGGACCATGCACGCCGTGTCGAATCCGGAGGGAGCACCGGGGCGGGGCGGAACCTTGTCGAACATGAAATACATCAGCGTGATGACCAGAACCGGCACCAGCAGGATCATCGCGATGCTGCGGTGATCGGCAGTCAGCTGGCGCAGAATCCGTGCGGTAGTGGCCGCATAGTTCTGCAGGCTCAGCCGGCTGCGGGCGCGGTGGTGGTGCGTCGGATGATGGACAGAAACGCGTCCTCCAGTGATGTGCATCCCGTTTCCTTCCGTAGCCTGTCCGGTGTGGTGTGGGCCAGCAGCCGTCCTTCGCGCATCAGCAGCAGATCGCCGCAGCGGTCGGCCTCGTCCATCACGTGGCTGGACACCACCAGCGTGGTGCCGCGCCGCGCCAGGGTGGTGAACTGATCCCACAATTCGACCCGCAGCACCGGGTCCAGGCCGATCGTCGGCTCGTCGAGCACCAGCAGATCCGGCCGGCCGACCAGGGCACAGGCCAGCGAAACGCGGGCCCGCTGGCCGCCGGAGAGGTTGGCACAGCGCGCGGTGCGGTGGCTGCTCAGATCCACCGCATCGATCACCTCGTCGGCGGCTTGACCGTCGACTCCGCAGAGTTCGGCGAAGTAGCGGATGTTGTCGATCACCCGCAGGTCGTTGTAGACGGTTGGGTCCTGAGGCATGTATCCGACGCGGTGGCGCAATTGGGACGATCCGGCCGGCAGCCCCAGAACGCGCACCGAACCGGACGTGATGATCTGGGAGCCGACGATGCAGCGCATCAGCGTGGTCTTGCCCGAGCCGGACGGGCCCAGCAGCCCGGTGATGGTTCCGCACCCGACTCTCAGTGAAATATCTTGAACCGCTGGGTGTTTGCCACGGATGACGGTCAGGCTTTCGATGAGGACCGCCGGTTCGGCGCCGCCCCGAAGTAATTCATCACTCGATGAACTCATCATGTGATGAATATCGACCTGCTGCCGGCGGTTGTCAAGAGGCGCGGCACAATCTCTCCGGTGAGCGCTGAGCAACTACTGGTGGATCCGGTCGCTGCCGCGCGCCGCTTACTGGGTGCCACACTCGCCGGACGAGGGGTGCGCGGCATCGTCGTCGAGGTCGAGGCCTATGGGGGGGTGCCTCACGGCCCCTGGCCGGACGCCGCGGCGCATTCCTACCGCGGGCTCAGCGGCCGGAACGCGGTGATGTTCGGGCCGCCTGGCCGGCTCTACACCTACCGCAGTCACGGAATCCATGTCTGCGCCAATGTCTCGTGCGGCCCCGACGGCACGGCTGCTGCCGTGTTGCTACGGGCTTGCGTCGTCGAGGACGGCATCGATGTTGCCCGGTCCCGTCGTGGCGAACTGGTCCGTACCGCCGCACTGGCGCGTGGTCCGGGAAATCTCTGCTCGGCATTGGGAATCGCCATGGAGGACAATGGGATTGACCTGTTCGACCCGGACAGTCCGGTGACGCTGAGGCTCAACGAAACGCCCCATGCGCTGTCTGGTCCCCGGGTCGGCGTCAGCCAGGCCGCCGACCGGCCGTGGCGATTGTGGCTTGCGGGGCGACCGGAGGTGTCGGCCTATCGGCGCAGCCCCCGAGCGCCGGTCCCGGGCGCCAGCGACTAGTTTGGAAGACTCTTCGACCATGATCCTTGACGAGTTGGCTTGGCGTGGGCTGATCGCGCAGTCCACCGACCTCGACGCGCTGGCCGCCGAATTGCGGCGCGGCCCGATGACGTTGTACGCCGGCTTCGACCCCACCGCGGCGAGCCTGCACGCCGGACATCTGGTGCCGCTGCTGACGTTGCGCCGCTTCCAGCGGGCGGGCCATCGGCCCATCGTGCTGGCCGGCGGGGCCACCGGCATGATCGGCGACCCGCGCGACGTCGGCGAGCGCACGCTCAACGACGTCGACACCGTCGCCGAATGGACCGAGCGGATTCGTGGGCAGCTGGAACGCTTCGTCGACTTCTCGGATTCTGGGGACTCGCCGACCGGGGCCATCGTCGAGAACAACATCGAGTGGACGTCGGCGATGTCGGCCATCGAATTCCTGCGCGACGTCGGCAAGCATTTCTCGGTCAACGTGATGCTGGATCGCGATACCGTCCGGCGCCGTCTCGAGGGGGAGGGCATCTCCTACACCGAATTCAGCTACATGTTGTTGCAGGCCAACGACTACGTCGAATTACACCGGCGCCACGGCTGTGCTTTGCAGATCGGCGGTTCCGATCAGTGGGGCAACATCATCGCCGGAGTTCGGCTGGTGCGCCAAAAGCTCGGTGCCACAGTGCATGCGCTCACCGTCCCGCTGGTGACCGCCGCCGACGGCACCAAGTTCGGCAAGTCCACTGGCGGCGGCAGCTTGTGGCTGGACCCGCAGCTGACCAGCCCGTACGCCTGGTACCAGTACTTCGTGAACACCTCCGACGCGGATGTGATCCGCTATCTGCGCTGGTTCACGTTCCTGTCGGCCGAGGAGTTGGCCGAACTGGAGCAGGCGACCGCTGAGCGCCCGCAACAACGTGCGGCTCAACGACGGCTGGCCGCCGAACTCACCTCGCTGGTACACGGCGAAGCGGCCACCGCAGCCGTCGAGCACGCCAGCCGCGCGCTCTTCGGCCACGCCGAGCTGAGCCGGCTCGACGAGCCGACGCTGGCCGCCGCGCTGCGCGAAACCACCGTCGCCGAACTCAAACCGGGAAGTCCCGACGGGATCGTGGACCTGTTGGTGGCCACCGGCCTTGCCGACAGCAGGAAGGCGGCGCGGCGCACCATCAATGAGGGCGGGGTGTCGGTCAACAACATTCGCGTCGAAACCGACGAATGGACGCCGCAGGGCATGGATTTCCTGCACGGCCGGTGGCTGGTGCTGCGCCGTGGCAAGCGCAATGTCGCGGGTGTCGAACGGGTCGGGTCTTAGCCCGTCCAGGCAGCGGCTTTGGCCGTGGGGCGAAATTGCGGTGCGGAAACCACATTTTCTGTTATGGCAGAAAAGCTTTCCATCAGTTGCTCGGTGTGACGCCACCGTCTGCTGCCAGTGCCTGCCGCTGCGCGAGAGATTGCTTGCAACCGCTGACACCCGACGAACCGGATAGGCTCACCCGGGGCATGGATCGGCTGCATACCAAGATGTTCGACCGCCTTCGACGGCAAGACGTTACGCGGTTCCCATATTGGGGCCAGAACCCAGCCTGCCGACCTGGATAGACGGCAACTGGTCGTCGGCCGCCGCCACCGCGAAGGGCGTGGCGGCGGTATAGAACGCGTCCTCGGTCATCAATCCTCGCTGCGCCAGCTCGATGCGGTTCACCTGAGTGCCCCAGCTGTTGGCGAATAGCCGCTTGAGTTGTCCTCGATCCGGCCGGTGCACGTTCAAATGTGGCTTCTGACGGGCTAATTCGTCCCGCTGCGCGAGGGCGCGGGCGGCCATGGCACGCCATTCGGGCAGCCGAGGATCTGCCCGCAGCAGTTCGAGGAAGTGCTGGATCGCCGGGAGCGACCGGGCGAAAAAGAGGGTGCGGGTGGTCAGTCGGGCCGAGACCGCAATCGGATCGTCGCGCAGGCTCTCGTTCTCCTCGGCGGTGAGCCAGTGTGCCCTGACGTGCTCGGGAAACCCGGACTCGTCGATGATGCCGGTGGCCTGCGCATAGCGGTGAGCGACGGTCTCGAGCGAGCGTTCATAGCTGTCGGCAGCTACCTCCGCGGCGGCCCGAGCGGCGCGCTCGCACACCGTGCCGCCCTCCTCGGGGTGAGTCATGCTCCAGTACCAGGCGGCGACCTGCTCCAGCGCCGGGACGTATGCCCATCGATCGCTCGCGCAGACGCTCAGCAACGAAAGGACGTCAAGGTCACCGACGTCGACGGCCGACCGGGATCCACTGCCGGTGGTGACGGGAACGGGTGTCGCAGGCGCCCACCGCTGCCGCCAGCGCTCCGACCATACCGTCGGAGGTGGGCCGGGCCGCACGGCACGGCCGCCTTTGCCGCGGACCACCTCGCGCAACGCGAGGACCGCGTCGGCGTGTTTGATGTCGACCCGCAGCGACCTCAATTGTGTTGCCAGGCTGCGGCTTTCGGGAGCGCCGACACTCTCGAGCAATCGATTCCAGGTACGCTGGGTAAACGGGGTGCTGCGTGCGGTTTCGATCAACTTCTCAGCCAAAGTTGCTGATATCAAACCGGATTCGACAGCCCGCGCGACGGTATGGCGAATGTTGACCAGGGCATCGACAAAGACCGGATAACCGTCTTCTGGGTCGCCGTGGACCATCCCCACTTCGTCGTCGGCCTCGAGCAGCCCGTCGCGGTAGCCCTCGAAGACCCAGCCGTAGCCTTCCATGCCGAACGGGTGCAGCTCTGCGGCGCGCAACGCTCCCATGCTCGATGAACCGACCACCCGCACCCCGTCGTCGATGAGCGTCAGCAGTTCCTTGTGCCGCACCGACGCCTGCTGGAAGAAGAGTCCGTCGACGATGAGCAGGGTGTCGCCCGGCCGCAACCCGTATCCGAGCGCCTGACCGAACGCGATCGGCGTCACCACTTCGGCATTGGGCACCACCGCATGGATATCGTCGGCGCCGATCGTTGGTCCCGCGGTGACGACGACCCGGCCGTTAGTTGTCATCCGTGCTCCTGTAACGGGGTACGCATCGGCGAATGTATGGAAGCCGACAGTCCGGGGGCGATGACCTTGACCACGGGGACGCAGGCGTCGTCGAAGTCGCAGACGACCGCGAGTGGCTCGACGCCCGACCGGACGGTCACGGCGGTCGCCGCCAAGGCGAGCAGCTCGGTCAGCGAGTTGCTGTAGTCGATGTGCCACGGCGTCGCGGGCGCGGCGGGCATCGGCTGCATCGATCGACGAGCCGGTGCATACGTGTGCACCCGGGCGAACCTGTGGTAAATCGCCGAAGGGAGATCTTCGCGAGCTCCGCTGATGGCCGTCAGGCGCGACTGCGCGGCCTCGGTGATCGCCCGGGACAGCGCCACGTTGGGGTCGTGGTGAAGTCCGCTGCCGCTGAACGGAATCTCGGCCATGGGCGAGGTGATCTCGGCGGCGAAGCAGTAGAACCCGTCCCAGCTGTCGATCCGGGCAACGCTCAGTTCGCTTCCGGCCCGGTGAATCATCTCGACCAGTTCGGCACACTCCGAGCGCGCGGCGTCGTCCAGAGGTACCTCGAACAAGGTCGATCCCGGCGCGGCCGTGGCCATGCCATGACGCTCCATGATCTCGTAGAGCCCGTGCAGGGTGGCTTCGTGGTAGCTGTTGCCGGATGCCAATCCCGTGGTGTCCATCCCGAACATCGGCGGTCCCCAGGAGTCGCTGACCGCCACGTTGACGACGGTGGCCAGCCACGGCACGAAGGTTCGGCGGCCGGTCAGCAATGTCGTCGCGATCATCCAGTCGAGCTTGGCACCAGGATGGTAGAAGCTTCCGGCGGGCCGGTTGAGCTCAGCCGGGTCATAGGTCAGTTCGCGGGCGAGATCGGTTGTGCTCCTGGATAAAAGGTCGGGAGTGATGCTCTCCACGTGCCAGTTCTCCAGCGATTCCATCACGGCCGAGACCTGGGCTGCGCGGTAGGTGGTGGCCTTGCCCTGACTGACCGACAAGGTCAGCGAGGCGGGCCGCACGGCCTGGACGGTAGGAATTCCGAGATCGTCCAGCCAGGTCAGGTCCGCGACCCGGGTGATCCCGGCCCGTTCCAGCGCAGGCTGAACGGCCTGCCAGGTTTGATCGGGCGAGATGATCCGGTGAGTGCCGGCCCGATATCCGATTGTGGTGGGGTCCGCGTGACCCAGCACGCGCGGCGGCCAATGTGACCAGTCGGGTCCGGCTTTCATCAATTGCTGGGTGCCGCGCCCGGACAGTTCCGACATGGCTTTTCACGCTACTTAGTTGCCGGGTTTCCGGCGGGACATTGCGCCGGGTGCAGAAGAAAATCCCAGCGGGATCTCATCGCGGAGGGGGAGGGGGGCGGCGATGAGACCCCGCTGGGCGGGTGATTCGGCGGGGGTCCCAGACTTGGGGGGTGGGAGGCGATGGGACCCCCGCCGAAGTTCTAGTGGGCCTCGGTCTGGCAGTACAGGAGTTCGTGGGACATCTGGGAGAACTCCTCACTTCCTTGGCTTCCGGAGCGGGTTCGTGATGTTTCGGTTTCCGCTTCGAGACCAATCTTCCGAGGCTTTGCACCCAGCTGCTATCCCACAACTGGCTAATAGCCGGGGGAAAATTCGGGTCCCCCAGTGGCAGGGTCCGCGTGTCCCCCGATTGGGGGACAGGGGCGCTCGGCGCGCACGTGCGGATGAAATCGCCGTCTCTAGACGTTCGTGGCTACGCAGATCGGTTGCGAAACGGGTTAGTGGGCAAACTTTTACCGCACCGTGTTGTGAATGTGACCGCCGGCCAGCAGTGTATTCAGCGATTTATCTGGCACGTGTCCAAGAACCGACAGATGAGAAGGCGGAGATGACGGCATCGGTGAGGGCCCTTCGACTCTTGGCCTTGGCTGCCGGGGTGCTTGGCATCTCCGCGACCATGGCGGCACCCACGCACGCCGACATGATGGGTAATGCCTTCCTGACGGCCTTGAACAACGCCGGCATCTCATATGGACAGCCGGCGGCGGCGATGGCGATCGGCCGGTCGGTGTGTCCGATGGCAGTCCAGCCGGACGGGACGTTCGAATCCGTCGTCGCCAGAATGGCTGAAGACAACGGGATGTCTCACGATGCGGCAGCCGCGTTCACCATTGTCGCGATCGCGACGTATTGCCCGGCGGTGATCTACCCGCTGTTGCCCAATCGGCTACAGGCCTAGACCTGGCCTAGACCGATTGTGGGGACCGATTGTGGGGACCGATTGTGAGCTCATCGAATGTGCCCGTAACCTCTAGCGAGTGGTCGACGACAGGCATGACCGCAGCGGCGATCGCAGGCCGCGACCGGCATCGGGTGGCGTACCGCGGCGTGGTCCACAGCAAAAGCGTGACGGTCCCTGGTCGGGTCCGGGCCGGGCGCGCCCGGCTCAACCGCGGTCGGCACCTCCCGAGGTACCCCGCGAGTCCCGCGACGGGCCGGCAATCCCGCCGGGAGTGGATGCCAAGCAGCTGGCACCGGAGATCCGGCGCGAGCTGAGCACCCTGGACCGGGCCACCGCCGATGCGGTGGCGCGGCACCTGGTGGCCGCCGGGGAACTGCTCGACGAGGATCCCGAAGCCGCCCTGAGCCACGCGCGTGCGGCCCGGGCCCGCTCCGGCAGGATCGCCGTCGTTCGCGAAGCCGTCGGGATCGCCGCCTACCGCTGCGGCGACTGGGCTCAGGCACTGGCCGAATTGCGCGCTGCGCGGCGGATGGGCAGCCGTTCCCCGCTGCTGGCCCTGATCGCCGACTGCGAACGCGGTCTCGGCCGCCCGCTACGGGCCATCGAACTTGCGCGCGGACCCGAGGCGGCACAACTCAGCGGCGACGACGCCGACGAGTTACGAATCGTCGCCGCCGGCGCGCGTGCCGATCTCGGGCAGCTGGAGCAGGCGCTGACCGTGTTGTCGACGCCCCAGCTCGACCCGGCCCGCACCGGCTCGACGGCGGCGCGACTGTTTTACGCCTATGCCGAGACACTGTTGGCGCTCGGGCGTCGCGACGAGGCGCTGCGATGGTTCTTGCGCGCCGCCGACGCCGATCTGGAAGGCGTCACCGACGCCGAAGACCGGGTCGCCGAGCTGGGTTGAGCATCAGGTGAAAAGTCTTGCGCAGCAGTATGATTGCCTGCTGATCGACCTGGATGGGACGGTATTTCGCGGCCGCCGGGCCACCGAGGGCGCGGTCCAATCGCTGGCGGGGGTGAGCAGTCGAAAACTCTTCGTCACCAACAACGCGTCGCGCAGCGCCGACGAGGTCGCGGCGCATCTGCGCGAACTCGGCTTCGATGCCTACGGTAACGACGTGGTCACCAGCGCGCAGAGCGCCGCCCGGGTGCTGGCCGATCAGCTCCCTCCAGGTTCACCGGTGCTGATTGTGGGTACCGACGCGCTGGCCGCCGAGGTCGCCACGGTGGGGCTGCATCCGGTGCGTCGCTGGGACGACGGACCGGTTGCCGTGGTTCAAGGCCTCTCGATGACCACCGGCTGGCCGGAGCTTGCCGAGGCCGCGCTGGCCATCCGGGCCGGCGCCCTGTGGGTGGCGGCCAACGTCGACCCCACCTTGCCCACCGAGCGCGGCCTGCTGCCGGGCAACGGGTCACTGGTCGCGGCGCTGCGAGCGGCCACCGGTGCCGAGCCGCAAGTGGCCGGTAAGCCGGGTCCGCAATTGATGGCGGACGCCATAGCCCGCGGCGATTGGCGCGCGCCGCTGGTGATCGGCGATCGGCTCGACACCGACATCGAAGGCGCCCACGCCGCCGGGCTGCCGAGCCTGATGGTGCTCAGTGGGGTCAACAGCGCGCGAGATGCGGTGTTCGCGCCACCTCGGCAGCGTCCCACCTATCTCGGCCACGATCTGCGCTGCCTGCACCAGGATGGCGAGCTGCTGGCGATAGGGTCACAGCCGGGCTGGCGGGTCGACGTGGCCGACACGACGGTGACGGTCAGCGCCACCGGTGACCAGGACGGGGACGACCTCTCGGTGGTACGTGCCGTCGCGAGCGCGGTCTGGGACGCGCATCCGGACGGACGGCCAGTCAGTATCGGGGCCGGCGACGAGGCGGCCCGCGACGCATTGCGCCGCTGGTCCCTCGAGCACGGCGACTAGCGGCAACTAGCGTAGGGAGCGCAATGACTATTGACCCTGATCAGATTCGCTCGGAAATCGAAGCCCTGGTGGCCCAGCTGCCCGATGTCGCCGACGCCGAGAACGGGCCGTCTCTTGCCGAGCTCGAGGTCATCGCGCGCCGCCTGTCGGAGGCCCACGACGTGTTGTTGCGGGCCCTGGAGTCGGCGGAGAAGGGCTGAGGGCAACGGTGGCACGGCGTGCCCGCGTTGACGTCGAGCTGGTGCGGCGCGGCCTCGCGCGATCCCGTCACCAGGCTGCGGAATTGATCGAAGCCGGCAAGGTGCGCATCGACGGCCTGCCGGTGGTCAAGCCGGCGACCGCCGTGGCCCCCAGCGCGGCGTTGACCGTCGCGGTGGATGGCGCCCGCGGCTGGGTATCGCGGGGGGCCCACAAACTCATCGGTGCGCTGGACGCCTTCGCGGTTCCCGTTCAAGGCCGACGCTGCCTGGACGCGGGCGCGTCGACCGGCGGGTTCACCGAGGTGCTGCTGGACCGCGGTGCCGCCGAAGTGGTTGCCGTCGATGTCGGTTACGGCCAGCTGGCCTGGTCGCTGCGTAACGATCCGCGAGTGGCGGTCGTCGAGCGGACCAATGTGCGTGACGTGTCGCCCGAGGCGATCGGCGGCTCCGTCGACCTCATCGTGGCCGACCTCTCGTTCATCTCGCTGGGCACGGTGTTGCCCGCGCTGATTGACTGTGCGTCGCCGGGCGCAGATATCGTTCCCATGGTGAAGCCACAGTTCGAGGTGGGCAAGGGGCAGGTCGGTCCCGGCGGGGTGGTTTCGGACCCGCAGTTGCGCGCGGATGCGGTGCTGGCTGTCTCGCGGCGTGCGGACGAGCTGGGTTGGCACACCGTCGGTGTCGCCGCCAGCCCGCTTCCGGGCCCGTCGGGCAACGTCGAATACTTCCTGTGGTTGCGCGCACAGACCGATCGGTGGTTGGCCGGCGACGAACTGGTGGACGCGGTGCGGCGGGCGACGAGCATGGGCCCGCAGTGACGTCGCAGCAGAGCACCGAGCGCACCGTCTTACTGGTGGTCCACACCGGACGCGACGAAGCTACCGAGACCGCGCGGCGCGTCGAGAAAGTACTGGGCGACAACAAGATTGGACTTCGAGTGCTGTCCGCCGAGGCGGTCAACCGCGGATCGTTACGCCTGGCTCCCGACGACATGCGAGCCCGGGGCGTCCAGATCGAGGTGGTGAATGCCGACCCGCACGCCGCCGATGGCTGCGAGTTGGTGCTGGTGCTCGGCGGTGACGGCACCTTCTTGCGGGCAGCCGAGCTGGCCCGCAACGCCAGCATTCCGGTGTTGGGTGTCAACCTGGGCCGGATCGGATTCCTGGCCGAAGCCGAGGCCGAGGCTATCGACCTGGTGCTCGAGCACGTGGTGGCGCGGGACTACCGGGTGGAAGACCGGCTGACCCTCGATGTCGCGGTGCGCCACGGTGGCCGCGTCATCGACCAGGGCTGGGCGCTCAACGAAGCGAGCCTGGAAAAGGGCCCCCGGCTGGGCGTGCTGGGGGTGGTCGTCGAAATCGACGGCCGTCCGGTGTCGGCTTTCGGCTGCGACGGGGTGCTGGTGTCGACGCCGACCGGGTCCACCGCCTATGCGTTCTCGGCGGGCGGCCCGGTGTTGTGGCCGGATCTCGAGGCGATCTTGGTGGTGCCCAACAACGCTCACGCGTTGTTCGGCCGGCCGATGGTCACCAGTCCGGATGCCCGCATCGCGATCGAGATAGAGGCTGACGGTCACGACGCCCTGGTGTTCTGCGACGGCCGCCGCGAAATGCTGATACCCGCCGGCGGGCGGCTCGAGGTGACCCGCTGTGACACACCGGTGAGATGGGCACGGTTGGACAGCGCGCCGTTCACCGACCGTCTGGTGACCAAGTTCCAGTTGCCAGTGACCGGTTGGCGCGGGAAGTAACCGGTGCTCACTGAGATCCGCATCGAGTCGCTGGGCGCCATCAGCACCGCGACCGCCGAGTTCGATCGCGGGCTGACCGTGCTCACCGGCGAGACCGGTACCGGCAAGACCATGGTGGTCACCGGGTTGCAGCTGCTGGGCGGTGCGCGCGCCGACCCGACCCGGGTGCGATCCGGGGCCGATCGTGCCGTCGTCGAAGGCCGGTTCACCACAACCGATCTCGACGATGCCACGGTCGCCAGGCTCGACGAGATCCTGGACGCTTCGGGGGCGCAGCGCGACGAGGACGACAGCGTGATCGCATTGCGCTCGGTCAGCGGTAACGGGCCGTCGCGCGCATACCTCGGCGGTCGCAGCGTGCCCGCCAAGTCGCTCAGCGGTTTCACCAACGAGCTACTGGCCCTGCATGGGCAAAACGACCAGTTGCGGTTGCTGCGACCGGACGAACAACGTGGCGCGGTGGACCGCTTCGCGGCCAGCGGACCCGCGTGCGAGCGCTATCGCAAGCTGCGCGACACGTGGCTGTCGGCGCGGCGAGACCTGTCTGACCGGCGTAACCGGGCGCGCGAGCTGGCCCAGGAGGCGGACCGGTTGCAGTTTGCCCTCAACGAGATCGACGCGGTCGACCCGCAGCCGGGCGAGGACGAGGCGCTGGTCGCTGACATCGTGCGGCTCTCCGAGCTGGACACCCTGCGCGAGGCCGCGTCGGTGGCGCGCGCGGCATTGTCCGGCGCGCCCGATGACACGTTCGGCGTCGGCGCCACCGAATGCCTCGGGCGCGCCCGGGCGGCTCTTGAATCGACCGACGATACCGCGCTGCGGGCGCTGGCCGATCAAATCGGCGAGGCGTTGACGGTGATTGTCGATGCGGCCGGGGAGCTCGGCAATTATGTCGACGGGCTGCCGGCCGATGCCAGCGCTCTAGACGCCAAACTGGCCCGCCAAGCCCAACTGCGCACCCTGACCCGCAAGTACGCCGCCGATATCGACGGGGTGCTGCGGTGGGCCCGGGCCTCCCGTGACCGGCTGGGCCAACTCGACGTCTCCGAAGAGGGCTTGGCGGCGCTGGAGCGCCGCGCCGAGCAACTGGAGCGCGAATTAGCCCAAGCAGCAGTCGATCTGAGCAAGATTCGGCGCAAAGCGGCCAAGAAGTTGGCCACCGAGGTCACGGCGGAGCTGTCCGCCCTGGCGATGGCCGACGCCGAGTTCACCATCGGCGTGACCACCGACCTGGCCGAGCACGACGATCCCGTTGCATTGACATTGCCGTCGGGCGAGCCGGCCCGCGCCGGTGCCGACGGCATCGACCACGTCGAGTTCGGCTTCGCTGCACACCGCGGCATGACCGTGCTGCCGCTGGCCAAGAGTGCATCCGGCGGTGAGTTGTCCCGGGTGATGCTGGCGCTGGAAGTAGTGCTGGCGACATCGCGGAAACAAACGGTCGGCACCACGATGGTGTTCGACGAGGTCGACGCCGGGGTCGGCGGCAGGGCGGCCGTCCAGATCGGGCGACGCCTGGCGAAGCTGGCGCGCACCCACCAGGTCATCGTGGTCACGCACCTGCCCCAGGTGGCTGCCTATGCCGACGTGCATTTGACGGTGCACAGCACCGGACGCGACGGCGCCAGCGGGGTACGTCGGCTGAACGCCGAGGAGCGGGTGGCCGAGCTGGCCAGGATGCTGGCCGGGCTGGGTGAGTCGGACAGCGGTCGCGCCCACGCCCGTGAGCTGCTCGACGCCGCGCAGAACGACGAGATCTAGCCGCCCAACGTCGACGCCTTGTTGCCATCTGGTCGCGATCGGCCAACAACTCGGCGCCCTGCGGCGTAGTGTGTGACAGTTGTGACTCCATATAACTTATGGGGCTGATGTTACGGCGCGCCTCCCGGCCCCGGCCATGCTTCCCCGACAGAATCGCCCCCATGAAGATGTCAGCACTTCTGTCTCGTAACACCGCCCGGCCAGGCCTGGTCGGCACCGCCCGCGTCGACCGGAACGTCGACCGCCTGCTGCGCAGGGTCTGTCCCGGCGACATCGTGGTCCTCGACATCCTGGACCTGGACCGCATCACCGCGGACGCACTGGTGGAAGCTGACGTCGCCGCCGTCGTCAACGCATCGTCGTCGGTATCGGGCCGCTACCCGAACCTGGGGCCCGAGGTATTGGTCAACAACGGGGTCACCCTGATCGACGAGACCGGACCCGAGGTCTTCAAGAAGGTCAAGGACGGTTCGAAGATCCGGTTGTACGAAGGCGGCCTGTATTCGGGCGACCGCCGGCTGGTCCGCGGTACCGAGCGCAGCGACCACGACATCGCCGACCTGATGCGGGAGGCCAAGAGTGGGCTCGCTGCGCACCTGGAAGCGTTCGCCGGCAACACGATCGAGTTCATCAAGAGCGAGAGCCCGCTGCTGATCGACGGAATCGGCATCCCCGACATCGACGTAGACATGCGCCGCCGGCACGTGGTGGTCGTCGGGGAAGAGCCAAGGGCCGCCGACGATGTGAAAGCTCTCAAACCGTTCATCAAGGAGTACCAGCCGGTGCTGGTCGGTGTCGGCACCGGCGCGGACGTGTTGCGTAAGGCCGGGTACCGTCCGCAGCTGATCGTCGGCGACCCCGACCAGATCAGCACCGAGGTGCTCAAGTGCGGCGCCCAGGTGGTGTTGCCCGCCGACGCCGACGGCCACGCGCCCGGGCTGGAGCGCATCCAGGATCTCGGTGTCGGGGCGATGACGTTCCCGGCCGCCGGCTCGGCGATCGACCTGGCGTTGCTGCTTGCCGACCACCACGGCGCCGCACTGCTGGTCACCGCCGGCCACACCGCCAACATCGAGACCTTCTTCGACCGGACGCGGGCGCAAAGCAACCCGTCGACCTTCCTCACCAGGCTGCGGGTGGGGGAGAAGCTGGTAGACGCCAAGGCGGTCGCGACGTTGTACCGTAACCACATTTCGGCTGGCGCCATTGCGCTGTTGGCGTTGACGATGCTGATCGCCATCATCGTCGTCTTGTGGGTGTCCCGCACCGATGGTGTGGTGCTGCACTGGATCATCGACTACTGGAACCGCTTCTCCCTCTGGGTGCAGAACCTGGTGACCTGAACCCTTCGAGGACGGTGCCTTCATGATCTCGTTACGCCAACACGCGATTTCGCTGGCTGCCGTCTTCCTGGCGCTGGCGATCGGAGTCGTGCTCGGTTCGGGCTTCTTCTCCGATACGCTGCTGTCCAGCCTGCGTAACGAGAAGCGGGACCTGGCCGCCCAGATCAGCGGACTCAACGACCAACGCAACGCGCTCAACGAAAAGCTCAGCGCGGCAAATACTTTCGATAACCAGGTGCTCGGGCGGATAGTGCACGACGCGTTGGCCGGCAAGGCGGTGGTGATATTTCGGACCCCGGATGCCAAGGACGACGACGTCGCCATGGTGTCGAAAATCGTCGGGCAGGCCGGAGGTTCGGTCACCGGAACCGTGTCGCTGACCCAGGAGTTCGTCGAAGCCAACTCGGCGGAAAAGCTGCGGTCGGTGGTGAATTCGTCGATCCTGCCCGCCGGTACGCAGCTGAGCACCAAGCTCGTCGACCAGGGTTCCCAGGCCGGTGACCTGCTCGGGATCGCCCTGCTGAGCCCCGTCAACCCGGCCAACCCGCCGGCGCCACCGGTCGACGACGCCCAGCGCGACACCGTGCTGGCGGCGCTGCGCGAGACCGGCTTCATCACCTATCCGCCCGCCGACCACTTCGGAGTGGCAAACGCGGCCATCGTCATCACCGGCGGGGGCCTGCCCGCAGATGCCGGCAACCAGGGGGCCAGCGTGGCGCGGTTCGCCGCTGCGCTGGCGCCGCACGGTTCCGGCACCGTGCTCGCCGGCCGGGATGGCTCGTCGACGGGCAGCGCGGCCGTCGCAGTCACCCGCGCCGATGCCGGCATGGCCGCCACCGTCAGCACCGTCGACGACGTCGACGCCGCGCCCGGCCGCATCACGGCGATCCTGGCCCTGCACGACCTCATCAACGGCGGGCGACCGGCCCACTATGGCACCGGTCACGGGGCCACGTCGGTGACTGTTCCCCAATAGTCCCCCGGTAGGGCCCCGGTGGGACCGGTCGGGCGTGTTCGCCACGACGCGGCGTCGTGGGTGTTAGGGTGGGATTCCGTGGGTCGGCAGGCCCAGCTAGGTCAGGCTAGAAAGGCAAGCCCTGCCCGTCTTCACGGAGGTCGCCCAGTTGCGCAAGCATCCGCAAACTGTCACCAAGCACCTCTTCGTCAGCGGCGGGGTCGCATCGTCCCTCGGCAAGGGATTGACGGCGAGTAGCCTCGGCCAGCTGCTGACCGCCCGCGGGTTGCAGGTCACGATGCAGAAACTCGATCCGTACCTCAACGTCGACCCGGGCACCATGAACCCGTTCCAGCACGGCGAGGTTTTTGTCACCGAGGATGGCGCCGAGACCGATCTCGACGTCGGCCACTACGAGCGTTTCCTTGATCGCGACCTGTCCGGCTCGGCGAATGTGACTACCGGACAAGTGTATTCGACGGTGATCGCCAAAGAACGCCGTGGCGAATACCTCGGTGACACCGTCCAGGTGATCCCGCACATCACCGACGAGATCAAGCGGCGCATCATGGCGATGGCCGAACCCAACCCGGGCGGACGCCGCCCCGACGTCGTGATCACCGAAATCGGCGGCACCGTGGGCGATATCGAGTCGCAGCCGTTTCTGGAGGCGGCGCGCCAGGTGCGCCACGACCTGGGCCGGGAGAACGTGTTCTTTCTGCATGTGTCGCTGGTGCCTTACCTGGCCCCGTCCGGCGAGCTCAAGACCAAGCCGACGCAACACTCGGTGGCCGCACTGCGCAGCATCGGTATCACTCCGGATGCGCTGATCCTGCGTTGCGACCGCGATGTCCCCGAAGCGCTGAAAAACAAGATCGCACTGATGTGTGACGTCGACATCGACGGCGTGATCTCCACTCCGGACGCACCCTCCATCTACGACATCCCCAAGGTGTTGCACCGCGAGGAACTGGACGCGTTCGTCGTCCGCCGGCTCAACCTGCCGTTCCGTGACGTCGACTGGACCGAATGGGACGACTTGTTACGCAGGGTGCACGAACCGCACGAGTCGGTCCGAATTGCGTTGGTGGGAAAGTACGTTGAGCTATCCGACGCGTATCTGTCGGTGATCGAGGCGTTGCGTGCCGGCGGGTTCAAGCACCGCGCCAAAGTCGAGATCCTCTGGGTGGGTTCCGACGATTGCCAGACCGATGGCGGGGTCGCGGCCGCGCTGGGAGATGTCCACGGAGTGCTGATTCCGGGCGGGTTCGGCATCCGCGGCATCGAGGGCAAGATCGCTGCCATCTCGTATGCCCGGGCGCGGGGCTTGCCGGTGTTGGGGCTGTGTCTGGGCCTGCAGTGCATCGTGATCGAAGCCGCCCGTTCGGTCGGTCTGAGCCAGGCGAATTCGGCCGAATTCGAACCGGATACCCCCGATCCGGTGATCTCCACGATGGCCGACCAGCAACACATCGTGGCCGGCGAGGCGGATCTGGGCGGCACCATGCGCCTGGGTGCCTACCCCGCGGTGCTGGAGCCGGATTCCATTGTGGCACAGGCATATCAATCGACCCAGGTGTCCGAGCGACACCGGCACCGCTACGAGGTCAACAATGCCTACCGGGAGCGGATCGCCCGCAGCGGCCTTCGGTTTTCCGGGACCTCGCCCGACGGCCATTTGGTCGAGTTCGTCGAGTACCCGCGTGACCAGCACCCGTTCCTGGTCGGCACCCAGGCGCACCCCGAGTTGAAGAGCCGGCCCACCCGCCCGCATCCGCTGTTCGTCGCATTCGTCAAGGCGGCCATCGACTACAAGGGAGGCGAGCTGCTGCCCGTCGACATCCCGGAAATGTCCGAGCCCGCCTCGAACGGAAACGAGCGGCGATCCGAGCATCGCGACGGCGTCGCGCAGCCGCTACCTGAGCCCGCGACTCGTGGCTGAGCACGACTTCGAGACGATATCGTCCGAAATCTTGCATACCGGGGCGATTTTCGCGCTGCGGCGGGACCGGGTGCGAATGCCGGGTGACACCACCGCCGTCCGAGAAGTCGTCGAGCATTATGGTGCGGTCGGCGTCGTCGCGGTCGACGACGACGGCAACATCCCGTTGGTCTATCAGTACCGCCACCCGTTCGGCCGGCGGCTGTGGGAGCTGCCGGCCGGATTGCTGGATGCCTCTGGGGAGCCGGCGCATCTCACTGCCGCCCGCGAGCTGCAGGAAGAGGCCGGTTTGCAGGCCGCTACCTGGCAGGTGCTTGTCGACCTCGACTCCACGCCGGGCTTCAGCGACGAATCGGTGCGGGTCTATCTGGCCACCGGACTCAGCGCGGCGGAGCAACCCGAGGCGCACCACGAAGAGGCCGACATGACGGTGCAATGGTTTCCCCTCGAAGAGGCCGCGCGGAAGGTGTTCAGCGGCGAAATCGTCAATGCCATTGCGGTAGCGGGGATTTTGGCCGCGCAGGCGGTAACCGGTGGGTTGGGCCAACCGCGCCCGGTGGACAGCCCCTGGATCGACAAGCCGACGGCCTTCATGGCGCGAAAGACCGCGCGGTGACAACACTGACCCTGGACACACAACTGCAGGGCTACCTTGACCATCTGGCGATCGAACGCGGCGTGGCGGCCAACACCCTGAGCTCCTACCGGCGAGACCTGCGTCGCTACACCAAGCACCTCGAAGACCGGGGGATCACCGACCTGGCCGCCGTCGGTGAGGACGACGTCAGTGACTTTCTGGTGGCACTGCGGCGCGGCGATCCCGATTCCGGGGCGACGGCGCTGGCTGCGGTGTCAGCGGCCCGGGCCCTGATCGCGGTGCGCGGGCTGCATCGGTTCGCCGCTGCCGAAGGCCTGGCCGAGTTGGATGTGGCACGCGCGGTCCGGCCGCCGACACCGGGCCGGCGGCTGCCCAAGAGTCTGACGGTCGACCAGGTGCTGGCCCTGCTGGAAGGCGCGGGCGGCGACAACCCGGCCGACGGGCCGCTGACGCTGCGCAACCGGGCACTGCTGGAGCTGCTGTATTCCACCGGGTCGCGCATCTCCGAAGCCGTCGGTCTGGACGTGGACGATGTCGATACACACGCCCGGTCGGTGTTGTTGCGCGGCAAGGGCGGTAAACAACGGTTGGTTCCGGTGGGCCGGCCGGCGGTGCACGCGCTGGACGCCTACCTGGTGCGTGGGCGCCCGGATTTGGCCCGCCGGGGCCGCGGCACGGCGGCGATCTTTCTCAACGCCCGCGGCGGCCGGTTGTCACGGCAAAGCGCATGGCAGGTGCTGCAGGATGCGGCCGAGTGCGCCGGGATCACCGCGGGCGTGTCGCCGCACATGCTGCGACATTCGTTCGCCACCCACCTGCTCGAGGGCGGCGCCGATGTCCGCGTGGTGCAGGAATTGCTGGGTCATGCCTCGGTGACGACGACGCAGATCTACACGCTGGTCACCGTTCACGCGTTGCGGGAGGTGTGGGCCGGAGCCCACCCGCGTGCGACGTGACGGGTGCGTCGCGTGAGGGGCGAAATTCACGGTCGACAGGCTTAGACTGCGGCGGTGTTCTCGGAGACGCGCTATGCGCTGAACGGCGACTTGCGCGTCGCCTATCGCACATCGGCTGAGGGTGAACGCGACGTTGTGTTCGTCCCGAACTGGTTTTTTTGCTGCGAGGTGCTGCCGGAACTGCCGTCCCTTCACGGGTGGGTCGAGGCGATGACATCGCTCGGCCGACTGATCTTCTTCGACCAGCCGGGCACGGGAGTGTCCGATCCGGTCACTGCCGGCGCGCGGCCGACGTTGGAGCAGTGGGCCGACAGCATGACCGCCGTGTTGGACGTCTCGGGAGTCACCAAGCGGTCCTGGTCGCGGTCGGCGGCGGGTTGGCAACCGCGGCGTTGTTCGCGGCGACACATCCGTCCCGCACCACCGCGCTGGTCGCGCTCGAGGTCTTCGCGGACCAGATGGCTGAGCGCACCGGTGGGCGCACGTCGACGCAACTGTTCGATGCCGCGGTCGCGGTGTGGGGAACCGGGCTGACGCAGCATGCGCATAATCCGGACATGCCCTGGAACGAGGAGATCCGGGCAACCTGGGCCCGAGAGGAGCGTCTGGCGGCCAGCCCGGCAACCGTGGCTCTCATGATGCCGCTGTTGTCTGAATTGGACGTGCGGGCGGTGCTTCCCACAATCCGGGTGCCCACCCTGGGCGTCCAGCACACCGACGACGCGACCATCCCGCGGGCGGCGGGCAAGTACGTGGCCGACCGCATTCCGGGCGCGAAATACGTTGAGCTGCCGGGGCGCAACATGTACCAGTTTGTTGAACCGTGGCGTGCGTCGTTTCAGGAGATCGCCGAGTTCCTCACCGGGCATCGGGCGCAGGTGCCGGATGACCGGATTCTGGCCACGGTACTGTTCACCGACATTGTGGACTCGACACGGTGTGCGGCGCAGCTGGGTGACCGGGATTGGCGTGCGGTGCTCGATGCCCACGACGCCGTCGTCCGCTCGCAGCTCGCTAGCTTTCGGGGCCGCGAGGTGAACACGTCCGGCGACGGCTTCCTGGCGATGTTCGACGGCCCGCAGCGAGCGATCCGCTGCGCCATGGCAATTCGTGACGCGGTGCCGGCGCTCGGCATCGAGGTCCGAGCCGGGCTGCACACCGGCGAATGCGAAGTCCGCGGTGACGACATCGGCGGGATCGCCGTGCATATCGGGGCTCGGGTGAGCGCCCTGGCCGAGCCGAACGAGGTGCTGGTGTCCAGCACGCTGCACGATCTGGTGATCGGGTCAGGACTGCTGTTTGTGGACCGCGGGGCGCACCAACTCAAGGGTGTGCCCGGAGAGTGGCGCCTGTTCGCCGTCGTCTCCGCGTGAATCGCTGGCCATCAGAAGGGGTGCGGGCGCTGGGGTTTGGGGGTGGCAGCGGTTGCAGGGTCTGGACCGTTCACCCGGCATTCGGCACACTCAGCCAATGGCGACCCTGCATATCGAACATCAGATCAGCGACATTGATACCTGGCTTCAGGCGTTCAGCACGTTCGCACCGGCGCGCAAGCAGGCCGGCGTAAGTGAAACACACGTATGGCAACCCGACGATGACCCGCATTACGTCGTCATCCACCTCCGCTTTCCGACTGCCTCGGCAGTATCAGATTTCCGGACATTTCTGCGGGAACATGTGTGGTCGACGCCAGAGGCGTCGCCAGCGCTCGTAGGAACACCGACAGCGCTGGTTCTCAATGAGGTAGGCCACGACTCCACAACATGATCAGCGAGGTACCAGAGTCTGTGGGCGTTGATGAGTTCGACAGTAACACTTGAGGTTTCCTGCAAGTTGCCAATCTACCCTCTCATTGTTTTCGCATGCCGGCTCCGGGCGTAGGCGGCTTAATGCGGCCTCGGGGCTCGGCTGGTGCGGGGTTCGTGCTGTACTGCGGGGTTGGCGGGTGCGGTTTAGGATCGGCTGACGTTTGTCTGCGGGTAGTGCGTCGGAGGTCGTGGGGTGTTTGCTATGGAGCCGGCTGTGGTGGGGGTTTCGGCGCTAGCCCAGGCGGGGTTGGCGGCGCAGCAGGGTGCTGGGGTGGCCGCGGGGGCGCCGACGTTGGTGGGGGTGATGCCGATGGGCGAGGATGCTGATTCGGCGGCGTTCACGGCGGCGCTGGCCGCGGTGGGGGCAGCGTATGTGAGCACCGCTGCTGAGCATGCCGCGGCGCGCGGGGTGCAGTCTGATGCGCAGTCGGTGGCGGCCGGGATCGCGGTGGTTAGTGAGGCGATGCGAGCGGCGGCCCTGGCCCTGTAGGGGGTTAGGGGATTGTGGTGGTGCATCCGTGGTCGGCGTTTTCGCCGGAGGCCAACTGTGCGGCGTTGGTGTCGGGGTCTGGTCCGGCCTCGACGTTGGCTTATGCCGACACGTTGAGCGCGCAGGCGGCGCAGGTGCAGGCGGTGGTGGCGGCGTCGACAGCCAGTGGGACGGCCACCTATGGCACCACGTGGCGCGGGGCGGGGGCTTCGGCTTCGGCGGTGGCCCAGGCTGCGTTGGATACCCAGCATGAGCTGCTGGCAGCTGCGCTGCTGGAGAAGGCATCCCATGTCGCGGCGGCGGCCGGTGCGCATTAGAGCGCGGTGGCCTCGATGGTCACCGCGCAGCAGGCAGTGGCGAATCGACGCGATGAGGCCACCGCCCAGCAGCTCAACCCGCTGGTGTGGGGGGCGTTGACCCCGCAGATCGTGGCGTTGAATCTGGAGTATTACGGGCAGATGTGGCCGCGCAATGCGGCTGCAGGCGCGGCCTATGGTGCGGCGTTGCGCGCGGCCGCGGCGGCGCTCATGGTGCCGTTTCCACCCGCGGTGGCGGGAGGGTCGCCGGCTGCGGCGGCGGTGGGGTTGGCCGAAACCGGGGCCGACAGCGCGGCCGAGGCAACCCTGCAGGCCAGCGAGCGAGCCGCCCACGCGGTGGTCACCCCGGCAGCGGCCGCGCAGCAGGGCGGTGCCGCCGCAGTGGCTGGTGCCGCCCCACTAGCCGGCCCCGCTGCAGTGTCGGCCGCCCGGAATACGGGGCCTCGGTGGCGGGCACCCCAACCGGGGCTCAGACAATGAGTCCGGCGCCGCAGGCTCCGTTGGGGATGTTCGCAAGGATCTCACCGGCCGGGGTGGTTGCCGCCCCCGCAGCCGCGCCCCCAGCCGGTGAGGGACCGGCCTCAGCGCAGCTCAGCGAGGCGCTGCAGAGCCGCGCCGGCGCCTTGACCCCGCCTGGATCGGGGCTGGGGCCTGGTGTGGTCAGCGGTTATCCGGGTGCGGGTTTAACCAGCTACATTCGGCCCACCGGCGACGGATTCAAGCCATCAGCCGTGCAGCGACCCGGCAGCGGCACACCCGCTGGCATGCTCACCGCCGCCGCGCTGCGCAGCCCAGTCGCTACCGCGCCCAGCTCGACAGCTACGGTGCAGCCGCTGGCCTACGTCCACCCACAACTACCACGACCCAGCGGCCCGTCTTCACCATCGCCCCTGCTCGGCCCCGGCGGCACCGCCCACACCCTCAACTCCCCACCCCCACCGCAACCTGCGACACCCCCGCCGCCGGCCCCCCAACCGGCTGCACCGCAAGGCGACCCGCCGGGGTCCTCCACCGGAAGCGGTGATCCTCGAGGCGCCGGGGGCCCCGGGGCCCAGATGCTAGGTTCTGGAGCCGGCCAAGCACCTCAGGCGCCGCCGTTGCCGATACCGCTTGCTCCGCAACCACCGGTTCCGCCGCCACCGTCTCCGTCGCCGGGCAAACCGCCGCTTGGGCAGCCCCCCATTCCGCCCTGGGCCAGCCCGCCGCCACCGCCATCGCTGCAAGCGACGCGAGACGCCTACAACAAGTTGATAAACGATATCGACCACCACAATTTGAATCCGCCCGACCCCACCAATTGGAACGCGGTTCAGGTCTATAACCAAGAAGCTTGGTATTACAACTCCTTGAAGGCGCAACTCGAGCGACAATTAGATGCGGCCAACGCTCAATACACGCCCGTCAAAGACGCCATACGGGCCGACATCCCATACTGGACACAACCAGCACCAGAACAGCCGCACGCACCGTCACCAGATCCATCGACACCCACTGGTCAGCGCGGCGGCCCAATGGATGTCCCCCGCGGAACGAATGCTCCTGCGACGATTGATGGAACGTCTTTCAGCGGACATGCGCTTGACGAAATGCAAAGCGACGGCATTCCAGTAAGTGTCGTGCAAAATACGCTTCGAAATGGTCTATCCGCGCCGAGCAGAGGAGGCACAACGGTTTTCTTTGATCCTGTCAACAATGTCAGCGTCGTCCAAGCCGCAAGTGGCAGGATTGTCACCGTGAGTTTCGGGGACCTACGACGTTGACGAACGAAGACGTGTCTCGCGACCGGACCGCCTATCTCCGGCAACTGGCTCTTGATTCGCTGAACAGATACAGCGGTGGATTCGCCGATCTCGAACGGGTAGATCGTGACCTGAAGTCGATAATCCGATCTCTGAACGACGTGGCGGATCCATCCTGGACCAGCTCTTTGCTCCGGCTGTGGGGCCAGCTCGAGATTATCTATGCGTTAGCGCTTGATGAAGAACGTTTCCGTCTGACAGAGGAAGAGGAGGTTTACGTGCGGGGAGTTATCGCCGAGCTAGTTGCGGAACTCCAGGGCTATGAGCTGCCGCCAGTCCGCGACACGGGCGAAGACGCTCGATAGCAGTAAAGAAAGTTCTCACGAGCCAGGTCAGGGCGGTCAATACGCGGCTTTCCCGTGGACGTTGCTTGCGGCAGCGACGGCGGAGGCGCGCTTGACGGGCGGTCACGGGCCGAGACCCGTCGTCGCGAGTTCCTGATGCTTCTCGCAGGCCTGCCCGTGAAGGCTCGGCGTGGCGGTCGCCGGACGATGGGCGCACTAGAGCCTGTAACTGCCGATGTGTCGGTTGGTGCGGGCGATCTGGTTGACCAGGGCGCGCTTATCGTCGGTGAGTTTTTTCCCCGGATGCGCAGCGCCCAGCGGGAGAGCGCCACTGCGCCGGGCTCATCGCGGCGCGGCCGGGTCCCGTGGCGCCCTAGGAGTACACCGCATCTAGGGCACGGTTGGCCCATCAGATGATGTGAAATGGGTCGTAACAGATTGTCGCCTGCGGCAGGTGGGTGCGGGTGGCTTTGGTGTAGGCCTTGGACACATCCGTGCTGACCACGCTGATGTGCGACAGAGCCGAATCGAGTTGGGATTGATAGAAATTGACCAGCGATTCCTCGCTGCGTCCAGATTGGATGTCAACCACGGTGCCGGTGTCGTGATCGCCGATGATGGTCAAATACCGGTGTGGGTGGCGGTAGCACACCTCGTCGACTCCGATGCGGTAGAGCGTCTCAAGCTGTCGGATAACGAGTAGCTCGGCCACCCCGCGGTTGATGATCGAGGTGACGGTTTCCCAGCCTCAGCGCATCAACGTGGCCACCGAAGTGCGGTCGGTGCGCTGGGCCAGCCACAGCACCATGTTTTCGAAATCTCGGGTATGACGCGCACCCGGGCGCGCCCAGGGCAGCTCGTCGATGCGCACCCCGCACTCGGGGCAGTCCACCCGCCGGATCTCATAGACCAGCCACAGCTTGAATCCGCCCAAGTCCAAGTGGCGCCAGCGGCGCCGGCGCCGGTCATAGGCCGCTGAGCACAGCATCCCGCACGGGCAGCGCAGCCATCGGGCGCGCGGGCGCAGACTGACTTCGACATCGCGATCTTTGATGACGATATCCGTCACCCAGGCCCCGAGGATCTGCAGCAGACGGTTAAATGCTGTAGAAAATTGCACGTGGTTGGCCTTCCGGGTTGAGGTTGGTGTGGTAACCCCGAAATCTAGAGCCGCACCGCGTGCGCGTCCGTCATTTCACCGATGCAACGCTGACACGCATTAGCCAATCAAAACCGCCCTGAACAGCACGAAAACCCTGGAGCGTCACATGCATTCGGTCATGGCGCGCGGGTAGGACAAGCTCCGTGCCCAAACTTCTGGCTGTGGATAATCGCCAAGCGCCCAGACCTCAGGTGAGCAGTCCGCGGATGTCGTCGGCCGTCAGCATTGAGGCGAAGGCGTTGCCGTCGTCGATCACGCTGGCAAAGAGCTTGGCTTTGCGCGCGTTGAGTGCCATGACCTTCGCTTCGATGGTGTCGCGGGCGATAAGTCGATACACCATGACATTGCGCTGCTGTCCGATGCGGTGGGTGCGATCGACTGCCTGGGTTTCGGTGGCCGGATTCCACCACGGGTCGAGCAGGAAGCAGTAGTCGGCCTCGGTGAGGTTCAACCCGAAACCGCCGGCCTTGAGACTGATCAGGAAAACTGGCGCAGTCCCTTCCTTGAACTGCTGAATCACCTTGGGACGGTTGCGGGTTCGCCCATCAAGGTAGCAGTAGTCGATGCCCTCGGCGCCGAGGCGATCTCGCACCCGGCCGAGGAAGCGAGTGAACTGGCTGAACACCAGCGCGCGGTGGCCGCCATCGGCGACGTCACGCAGCTGCTCCACCAAGACATCAATTTTCGCGCAGACCAGCGCGTCATGCGCAGCGTCGACAAGCCCGGGATGCAGCGCCATCTGGCGCAGCACGGTCAAAGATTTCAGGATCGTGAATCGGTTGCGCTGGATGTCGTCGAGCAAGCCGAGCACCTTCTGGCGTTCGCGTTGCAGCCGCTTGTCGTAGAGCGAGCGGTGTCTGGGCGGCAGCTCGATATCGAGCAATTGCTCTTGCTTGGCGGGCAGCTCGGCGGCCACCAGTGCCTTGGTACGACGCTTGACGAGCGGTTTGATCCGCCGGCGCAACAGAGACAGCAACTCGGGGTCGCCGGTCTTCTCGATGGGTTTTGCGTAGTAGTCGGCGAACTTGGCCGGGTTGGGAAACAATCCCGGGGCAGTGATCGATAGCAGCGACCACAGCTCCATGACGTTGTTTTCCATCGGCGTACCCGTGATCGCCACCTTGATGGGGGCCGGTAGCCGGCGCGCGCACTGGTAGGTCTTGGCGTGCCGGTTCTTTACGTACTGGGCTTCGTCCAGAATGAGGCCGGACCAGGTTTGGGAAGCGTAGGCGTCGAAGTCGAGGCGGAACAAGGTATACGAGGTAACGACGACGTTGGCGCCGGCGGCCAGCTCGTCAAGGTCGATGCCGGCACGGCGCAGGGTATCGCTGATCGCAGCCACCGACAGTTCCGGTGCGAACCGCGCGGCCTCCGCGCTCCAGTTGGCAACCACGCTCGAGGGCGCTACCACCAAGAACGGGGCTGGACTCGGATCCTCTTGTCGGACATGGCAGATCAGTGCGAGCGACTGGAGCGTCTTCCCCAGACCCATGTCGTCGGCGAGGATCCCGCCCAGTCCGTGGGCGTAAAGCGTCGCCAGCCACGAGAACCCGTCGGCCTGGTAGGGCCGCAGTTCGGCGCGCAAGCCGCTGGGCACCGGCACCGGCTCTACTCCCTGTAGCGCGCGCAGTCCGCGAACCTGCCGACGCCACTCGTCGGCCTGTTGGGTGACCACGCCCAGTGCGGCTAGCTCGTCGAATAGCCCGGCCTGGAACCGGCTGATCCGGGGCGGCCCCTCATCGGCATCGGTCAGTGCGCGGGCTTCCTCGATCAGCCGGCGCAGCTTCACCAGCTCCGGCTTGTTCACCGCAAAGTAGGCTCCGTCGGCCAGTAGCACATGTGACTGGCCGGAGGCCAGCGCGGTGAACACGCTGACGAACGGAATCTGGTTGCCCTCAACGCTGATCGTGATGTCCAGGTCGAACCAGTCCGCCTGTCCGGGCACCGCATCCATGGCCACACCGATGACCAGGGACTCGCCCGCCTCCCGATAGTCGACGGGGTCGCCGGTCACCTCCACCACGATCTCGGACAGCCCGGTGAGCAGCGGTTGGAGTTCAGTGGTGAACCGCATTGTCTCCAAGCCGCACAATCGGGCTCGGGCAATCAGCCTGCCGTCGGGGGCGCGGAGCCCGAACCGCTCCAGCGGGGCGTCGATGCGACGCGCGAGCTCGTTCTCGATGTCCAGGTCGCGGTAGCCCGGATCACCACACGCGTCCACACCGACGCGAAACTCGTTGTCGCCCACCCGGTACGCCCACTGCAGCGTCAACTCGACCTCGTGTCCATCCCGGTAGTCGGCACGCAGCATCAACGTCGGCCCGGTGATCGTCGGCGGCGTGAACGAGGTGTCCGACGATGTGACGGGCGTGATGCGCCGCAGCTTCGGGTAGTACTCGGCTGCGAACTGCGGTGCCTCAGCTGCAGGGATGGTCAGGATCTGACCGCCAAGGGTCATCCGCTGCAACGTCGCCGAGACCGGCTGGTCCATCCGCGCCAGCCGCAGCCCGCCGTCGGTGCAGACAACACCATGGCCCGACGACCCGATGAACGCGACAGCTGGTGCGGGCGCTCCGTCGACTTCAAGCAAGGGCATGACCGTGAGGTTGCCCGACGGGTCGGCGGTGACGTCCAAGGACAGGCGTGCCGCGGCATACGGCGGCACGTCGTGGTGGTCTTGTGCCTGCACCAACCGCACGCCGACTCGGCGCAGCTCGTCCAGTAGCGGCCATAACCGGGCTGACTCGAATTTCAGCAGCGAGATCGTCTTCGCGTCCCCATACGAGGTATACGAATAGCTGTAGTAGCCAGTCAGATTCGGGGCGCCCGCCCGATAGGCGGCATAGAACTCTTGTAGCGCGTGGAGGTGCGCGTCGGGATAACCGTAGTGTCGCAGCGCGGACAAGCGGCCCCAGCTCAGGTCGGCGGCGACCCAGCCACCACGCTTACCCGGGCGCACCACGCGCGCATCCAAGCCGCTCGCCGACAGGTTCAGCTCGATAGCCAGCGGCGTGCCGGCGGTACCGCCCGGCGAACGTGTCGGGAACAAGGAGTCCAGTGACTTGCGCCATGCCGCCGGAGCCGGCACCACCGGCTGTACGGCCGATGGGGGTTGCGACCGTGTCTTGGTGGTCCCGCTGGCCGCGATGAGGATCGCGGCCACATGCTTACAGTCCACTTGCATAGGGCAGGTGCACAACCCGATCTCGAGGTTCCAGGAGTCGGCGTAATCCATCGAAAGCTCCACCGTGGTGGTGTAAGTGCGGCCCCGGTTACCGCGAATGCTCCCGGTGAGACTGTCGTCGCCGGGGTTCCATGAACAACGCACCACTCGACCTTCGCGCGCGTAGTCCAGGCCACGCCGGTAGGTGTCGGCGCCCAGATGTGATTCGGCGTCGTCGAGATCGATCGACGGATACATCAGTGACTGCACGTCCGCACCGTAACGACCCGGTCCGACAGAAACCCAGAGCCACGCCCGCCCAGCAGCCAAAGTGGTGCGGATGAGGCTCGGGATTCGGGTGTGGCGACCCGGGCGTCGGGGCGACTAACCCAGGTACTCCGATTCCAGTACCAGGTCGGGCACTAGGGTCTGGTATTCGAGGTGGGCCCTGTGCTCCACGGTGTTCCACAGCCTGCCCTGCTCGCGCCGCATGTAGGCGCGGTACTTCGGCGCCCCCGGCACCAGGACGTTGTCGGCTACCACGATCGAACCCGGATGCAGCCAGTCGCGGTCCAGGATACTCTGCAGGTCGTCCAGGTAGACCTTCTTGTCGTGGTCGATGAACACGAAATCCAGAGCGCCAGAACCGAATCCGTGTTCAGTTGCCAGTGCGTCCAGGGTGTGTCCGCCGTCGCCGATGGTGCCGACCACACAGGTTATCCGGTCGGCGACGCCAGCATGAGCCCAGATCTGCCGGGCATTGGCGGCGTTGGCTTCGGCCAGTTCGACCGAGTACACCCGGGCCGCCGGCGCCGCCCGGGCGATCCGCAGTGCGCCGTAGCCGCAGTAGGTGCCCAGCTCCAGCGCCAGCGCCGGGTTGGCGCGCCGCGCCGCCGCGTCGAGCATCGGCCCCTTCTCGTCGCCGATATTGATCAGCATCGACTTTTCATAGGCGAACCTGTCGATGGTGGCCAGCACGTCGTCGATGTCGCCGGCACGGGCGTACCGGAGTACATAGTCGACGGCGGCCGCTTCGCGACCGTCACCGATTTGACCCGTCCTGGTGAGGTTGCGGATTCCGGGCGCCATGCGCCAGACCGACCACCGCAATGGGGCAATGCGTGCTCTGAAGCTCATCGTTGCCAGCTTACGTACAGTCAATGATCAGCCGAGACCAATGCGCGGTGTTAGCATCCTCTGCTTAGAAAAGCTAGTTTGTCACGCACGATACATCAGATTTTTACAGCGTTCGGCGATCAAGGACGGCGCGATGGACCACGACGACACCACCTCCCGGGTGACCGCGCAGCCCCGCTGCGGCCTGTGGCTCAGCGGTGCGCGGGGGTCGGTGGCGACCACGTCGATCGTGGGTCTGTATGCGCTCAGCGCCGGGCTGATCCCCGAAACCGGCTGCGTGACGGCGACTGCCGAGTTCGCCGGCGTCCCATTGCCGAAATATGCCGATTTCGTGGTGGCCGGACGCGACCTTTCGACCGCCCCGTTGGCCAAGCGCGCCGAGGCTCTGGTCGAGGCGGGACTGCTGCCGCACCACGTCGTCGCGGCGGTGTCAGATCGCCTGGCCGCCACCGAAGCCGAGATCGTCGGTCCGTCCTGCGTGGCCACGCCGGATCCGTCCACCGTCGGTGCCAGCACCCAAGCCGAACTGATCGACCGGCTCAGCGATGCGATGGGCTCGTTCATCTCGCGCAACGCACTTGACGTCTTCGTGGTCATCGACGTGGCATCGACGCAGCCGCCGGTGCCGGACCGCCCCGAGTACCACGACCCGGATTTATTGCGGGCCGCACTATGCGAAAAGGACCGCATGGTGCTGCCGGCAAGCGCGCTGACGGCCCTGGCGGCGATCCGCAATGGCGCCGCCTACTCCTGCTTCACCCCGTCGCCCAGCATGGGCGTTCCCGCGTTGCGCAGCCTGGCTGACGATGCCGACATTCTCTGCGGCGGCCAGGACGCCAAGACCGGCCAGACCTTGCTGCGCACCGTGCTGGCGCCGATGTTCGCCAGCCGCGCGATGACCGTACACTCCTGGGCGGGAACGAATCTGCTGGGCGGCGGCGACGGCGCCACGCTCGCCGACCCGGTCGCTGTGCAGTCCAAGCTCGCCAGCAAGCAACGTGGCATCCAGCAGATGCTCGGTGGCTCCGTCAACGCTCCGCTGCATATCGACTACGTGCCCGACCTCGGGGAAACCAAGGTTGCGTGGGACCACATTCACGCCACCGGATTCCTGGGCGGTCAGATCACGCTGCAAACCATCTGGTCGGCACCGGATTCCGCATTGGCCGCGCCGTTGGTTCTCGACGTGGCCCGCCTGCTGGCGATGGCCCGGATGCGCGGTGCGCACGGCGTCGTCGGGGAACTCGGCTTCTTCTTCAAGGAACCGTGGGGCTCGTCGACGCATTCACTTGCGGCGCAATACGAGGCGCTGGTGCAGTGGGCTCAGTCCTTTGCCACACCGGTTCCGGCCGACCGGTGAAGGTCAAGGCGTACCTGGACCTGATGCGGGCGCCTGCTGCGCTCACCGTGCTGGGTGACACTGCGGTGGGCGCCATCTGGGCTGGGCGTCCGCTGACCGGACGCCGCCTGGCGCTACCGCTGGCCTCGGCGCTGCTGTATTGGAGCGGCATGGTGCTCAACGACTGGGCCGACCGCGAGCGCGACGCCGTCGAACGCCCCGAGCGGCCGATCCCGTCCGGAGAAGTGTCGGGGGGCACGGCCGTATCTTTCGCCGCCGCCCTGGCCACGGCGGGACTGGCGACCGCGACGGCGGCCGGGGGCCGCCACGGTCTGGCCGCTGCCGGCCGAATCACGTTGTGCGTGGCCGCTTATGACCTGGTTGCCAAGGACACCGCCGCGGGGCCGTTGGTCATGGCGGGTTGCCGGTTCCTCGACGTGATGCTCGGCGCCGGCCCGAATTATCGTCGTGCGCTGGTTCCGGCGTCGGTGGTCGGCGGGCACACCACGGCGATCACGGTGCTGTCCCGCAGCGAGGTCACGGGTTCGGAACCGAGATTGCCGGCGATCGTCGGCGGTATGGCGGCGGCGGTGGCCGCCTCGGCGATGGTGAGCACACCGGGGTTTCGCGCCGCACCCGCCGCGGCGGTGTACGCGTGGTCGTTTGGCCCCGGCTTGTGGAAGGCATGGCGGCAGCCGACCGCCGAGGTTCTGCGCAGCGCGGTGCGTAGCGGCATCGCGTCGACGATCGCGGTCCAGGCCATGCTGGCCGCCCGGGCGCCGCGCACCATGCTGGCGTTGTCCGGGATCGCAATTGGATTGCGGCTCAAAGTTTCTGCGGCCCAACCCACTGAGGTGACCTGATGCATGTTGGCTACAACACGAATGGCTTGACCGATCACCCGCTCGCCGACGCGCTCGCGCTGATCGCCGAGCACGGGTATACCGCCGTCGCATTGACCATCGGCTACCCGCATGTTCGGCCGTTCGACTCCGATCTCGGTGCGCAGCTGGGCGCATTGCGCGCGCTGCTGGACACCCACGGATTGCAGGTGGCGATCGAAACGGGAGCGCGCTATCTGCTCGACCCATGCAACAAACACAAACCCGCGCTCGTCGACATCGCCGCCGAACCCCGCGTCGAATTCCTGCGGCGGGCAATCGACATTGCCGCGGACCTCGGAGCCACCTGCGTGTCGCTGTGGTCGGGCTATTCCGTCGACTACAGCGACCCCGAAACCACCCGGGAGCTGCTCGTCAGCAGGCTGGCGCAGGTGGTCGACTACGCGGACCGCAAGGCGGTCACGCTCGGATTCGAGCCCGAACCCGGCATGTTCGTCGAGACCGTGGAACAGGCCCGCGAAGTGTGCCGGGCACTGGGTGATCCGCCGCGACTCGGCATCACCCTCGACGTCGGTCACTGCGTGATGACCGAGCCGGCGGGTGCGCAAGCGGCCATCGCCGACCTGGGCGACAAACTGGTCAATGTCCACCTCGACGACATGACACCGCTCAAACACGAACACCTCGAGTTCGGCCATGGCGACCTCGATCTCGGAGCCGTGATGGACGCACTGCACAGCAGCGGCTTCGGCGGTGTCGCCTCGGTCGAGTTGCCACGTCATTCCCACGACGCACCGAATGTGCTGCGGCGCAGCATGTCCGCCATCAATCGCGCCAGACTGCCGATCGCGGCGCGCTCGTGGATCGACAACGCTGCGACCGAGATCCGGAGCGGCCCGGACAAGATCCTGGAAGCCTTCCCCAAGGCCGAGCGGGCGATGTCGCAGGATTCCGGCGATGCGGCGCTCCTGGCCCGACTGCAACTGCTCACCACGCTGGTGGCCGGAAATCCCGACCAGACAGCGGGTCCGCTCGTCGAAAGGCTGTACCAATGGGGGGATAGCGACGAACGCCTGGCCGTGCTCCGCGGCCTGGAGACGGCCGCGCTGGACGGCAACCTCGGACCGGTTACCACAGCGGCCGGCGTGACCCTGGCCGAGGATGCGTTGCGGTGCAACGATCCGCGGCTGGTAGGCGCGGCACTCGGCGGATTCGGAACACGGTTCCTGGCCCAGCCCACCTGGCGTCATGGCGTGATGAAGCTGATCTTCATGGAGGTTCCGTTGCGTGCCGTACCCGGCCTGCGCATCCGTGCCGATGCGGAATTGAGCCGGATGGCAACCGATTACATCAATGAACGTACTGCGGCCGGACGGCCGGTGTCGGCCGACGTGCGGATGCTGCAGCAGCTGGCTGCCACGATGACGGAGGTGCCGGAGTGAGGATCTTCGACCCGCACATTCATATGACGTCACGGACCACCGACGATTACGAGGCGATGTATGCCGCGGGTGTGCGTGCTGTCGTGGAGCCGGCCTTCTGGATGGGACAGCCCCGCACCTGCGCAGGATCGTTCATCGACTACTTCGACAGTCTCATCGGCTGGGAGCGTTACCGCGCGTCCCAGTTCGGTATCGCCCACAACTGCACGATCGCGCTGAATCCCAAGGAGGCCAACGACAGCCGCTGCCGGGCCGTGCTCGAGCAGATCCCGAGGTATCTTTCGAAGAGCGGTGTGGTCGCCGTCGGTGAGATCGGCTACGACTCCATGACACCGGAGGAGACCTCGGTTTTCCAAACGCAATTGGAGATGGCCGCCGAACACGGCCTGCCCGCGCTGGTGCACACCCCGCACCGGGACAAGCTCGGGGGCACGCTGGCCAGCATCGAGCTGGTGAAGCGGGTCGGAATCGATCCGGGAATGGTGCTGCTGGACCACCTCAACGAGGTGACCATCGAGCCCGCCCGAGACAGCGGATGCTGGATGGGCTTCTCCATCTATCCGGACACCAAGATGGACGAAGCGCGGATGGTCGTCTTGATGCAGCGTTTCGGCCTCGAACGGATCATCGTCAACTCGGCCGCCGATTGGGGACGATCCGATCCGCTCAAGACGGTCAAAACCGCGGAGGCGATGCTGGCGGCCTCGTTCAGCGAAGACGACGTCGACCGGGTGATGTGGCGCAACCCGGTCGAGTTCTACGGCCAAAGCGGGCAACTTCGCTTGTTGAGCGAAGAGCAGCAGGCGGCCTTTGCCGGCAACACCATCAACCGCGGAGAAAAGCGCTGATGCTGTCCTACTGCAGCAACGTCGTCGCTGCCGACAGTCTGCAGGCGCTGGAGCACCAACTGCTGTCGGTGTTCGCGCCGGCTCGACAACGCGCCGGTCTGGAACGCCTCGGCGTCGGCCTGTGGTTGCCGGCCGCCACCATGGCCCGGTTGGCCGCTGATCGAGCAGCGCGCAGCCGGCTGGCCGCGATTCTGGCCGACAACGGGCTTGCCGTGGTGACCATGAACGCTTTTCCCTACGGGGTCTTTCACGGCGATTCGGTGAAACATAAAGTATACCAACCTGATTGGACCACGCCGGACCGGCTGGAATACACCCGGCACTGCGCTGAGGTGCTCAGTGACCTGCTGGCCGGCACCGAACTCGGCACCATCTCGACACTGCCGCTGGGCTGGAGCAACCCATGGGATGCCTCGGCCGACGACCGGGCCCGGCAGACGCTGGCCGCGCTCAGCGACGATCTGCGGCGCATCGAACAGGAGGCCGGGCATCGAATCAGGATGGCCATCGAACCCGAGCCCGGCTGCGTGATCGGATCATGCCGCGACGCCATCGGCTGGTTCGGCCACGGCAGCGTCGATACCCGCTACATCGGGCTGTGCCTGGACACCTGCCACCTGGCCGTGATGGGTGAGAGCCCGGCCGAGGTGGTGGCCGGCCTGGCTGACATCGGAATCGACGTGGTGAAGATCCAGGCCTCCAACGCAATTCAGATCGACGACCTGGCCGCCGACGGTGTGGCCGAAGCCTTCGCCGAGTTCGCGGGCTCCCCTTATCTGCATCAGGTCAACGGCATCGACGCCGACGGGCGCCAGTGGTTCCGCGACGATCTGTCGTTCGCGGACCCGTCGACACCGCGGACCGGCAGCGCCCGCGTGCACTACCACGTCCCGCTGCACCTGGCTCCGCCGGCACCGCTGAGCAATACGTCACACGTACTCGCCGACGTGATGGCGATGCTTGGTGAGGGCGCGCTACCCCAACCCGTGGACGTCGAAATCGAAACGTACACATGGGAAGTTCTTCCGTCGTCGCTGCGGATGGGCAGCTTGGCCGACGATATCGCGGCCGAAACCCGTTGGCTGAACGATCTGTTGTGCGAATGGGACGCGGCATGACCCGACGAGTTCTGCTGGTCAACGTCGTCGGGCTCACCCAACCGCTGCTGCGGCACATGCCGAATCTCTCCGCGCTTGCCGCATCGGGCGCGATGCGACAACTGGTGCCGGTGTTCCCGGCGGTCACCTGCTCGGTGCAGTCGTCGATGGTCACCGGCCTGAAGCCCAACCAGCACGGAATCGTCGGCAACGGCTGGTATTTCCGTGACCTGGGCGAGGTACTGCTGTGGCGGCAGAGTAACAAGCTGGTTGCGGGGGAGAAGGTTTGGGAGACCGCTGCCGGGCGCTTCGACGGGTACACCTCTGCGAACGTCGGCTGGTGGTATGCGATGAACGCGAGCAACGACGTGATCGTCACACCGCGGCCGGTGTACCACCAGGACGGCCGCAAATCGCCGGACTGCTACGTCGTGCCGTCGGATCTGCACGACATCCTGACCGACAAGCTGGGCACGTTCCCGCTGTTCCAATACTGGGGACCGACGGCCGACATCACGTCGTCGCGCTGGCTGGTGGATGCGTCGATAGAAATCCTGCAGCGGTATTCGCCGACGTTGCTCACAACGTATATCCCACACCTGGACTACGATCTTCAGCGCTACGGTCCGCAGTCACCGCAGGCCCTGACCGCCGCCGCGGACGTCGACGCGGCACTGGCCCCCCTGCTGGCGGCGGCCGCCGAGCATGACATGACGACCGTCGTGGTCTCCGAATACGGGATCGCACCGGCCAACAACCCGGTGGATATCAACCGCCGGCTCCGCCGGGAAGGGTATCTGAACGTCTACACGCAACAAGGCCGGGAATATCTGGACCCGTGGACATCACGCGCATTCGCCGTAGCCGACCATCAAGTAGCGCATATCTATGTGCGTGACGAGTCCGACATCGCCCGGGTGGCAGCTCTGGTCGCAGAGCTCGACGGAGTCGACGCCGTCCTGGATCGAAACGCCCAGCGGTCCTTGGCAATCGATCATCCGCGGGCGGGGGAGCTGGTTGCGATCGCCGAACCGGCCGCCTGGTTCACCTATTACTACTGGCTCGACGACACCAGGGCGCCGGAGTTCGCGCCGTGCGTGGACATTCATCGCAAACCCGGTTACGACCCCGCCGAGTTGCTGATGAACCCCGACGACCGGACCGTCAAAGCCAAAGCCGCCGCGGCCCTGGCCAAAAAAGCGCTCGGTCTTCGATACACCATGGGAGTCATCGCTCTTCACGGCCGGCATGTCGGCGGCACGCACGGCAGGCTGCCGGACTCCGACGAGGACACGCCCCTGATCATCACCTCATCACCAGACCTGCTGCCGGATAAGGCCGCACCCATTTCGGTCACCGCGGTGCGTGACGTGGTGCTGGACGCCCACGGCCTACGGCAACACTGAGCGTTCGCCGCTGATCGGGCCGTCGGCAAAGCCGCGCACGCTCACGGCACGCCGCCGGACCATGAGCCAACCCCCGGTGAGGGTCACGAACCAGAGCGGGACCAGCGCCAACGCAACTGCGGTTTCTGTCTTGGTGGTGAGGGTCCAGATCACGAAGGCAAAGAAGGCCAGGACCGCCCAACACATGCTGACACCGCCGGGCATCTTGTAGATGGAGCCGGCGTGCCGCCGTGGATGCCGGCGGCGGTACACGAGGTAGCTGACGACGATCGTCGTCCACACGAACATGAAGAGCAGCGACGCGACGGTGGTGATCAGTGTGAAGGCGCCGATCACCGAACCGCCCGCGTAGAGCAGCGGGATGGACGTCAGCAGCAGCGGAGCCGTGAAGACAATGGCCGACGCAGGCACCCCCCCGCGGTTGAGCCGTTGGAACACTGCCGGCGCGCTGCCCTCGTCGGCCAGGCCGAACAGCATCCGGCCGGTGGAAAACACCCCGGAGTTCGCCGACGAGGCGGCCGCGGTGGTCACCACGAAGTTGACGACCGACGCCGCCGCGGCCAGGCCCGCCAGCGAGAACATTGTCACGAACGGGGATTGGCCGCTGGCGAAGCGCCGCCAGGGCACTACGGCAAGGATTGCCACCAGCGCGCCGACGTAGAAGATCGCCACGCGCACCGGAACGGCGTTGATCGCCCGGGGAATGGTGCGGCGCGGGTTAGCCGTTTCGCCGGCGGCGGTGCCGACGAGTTCGACACCGATGTAGGCGAAGAACGCGATCTGGAAGCCACTGGCCAAGCCCATGAAGCCCTGGGGGAACAATCCGCCGTCGTTCCACAGGTTTTCGATCGTCGCTCGATCACCTTGCGGGGAAACGAAGTTGGTCACCACCAGGAATGCGCCCAAGAGGATCAGGCTCAGTATCGCCACGACCTTGATCAGCGCCAGCCAGAATTCCATCTCGCCGAAATGGCCGACGCTGAACAAGTTGACCGTCAGGATGAGGCCAACGGTGAGCAGAGCCGGTAACCAGACCGGCGAGGCGGGCCACCAGAACCTGGCGTAGCCGGTGATCGCGACGAGGTCTGCGATGCCGGTGACGACCCAGGCAAACCAGTACGACCACCCCAGATAAAACGCTGCGGCGGGCCCCAACAGGTCGGCAGTGAAATCGACGAACGACTTGTAGTTCAGGTTCGATAGCAGTAGTTCACCCATCGCCCGCAGGACGAAAAACACGAAGAACCCGATGATTGCGTACACCACCAAAACGGCGGGTCCGGCAAGGGAGATCGTGCGTCCGGACCCCATGAACAGGCCGGTGCCTATCGCACCCCCGATCGCGATCAACTGGATGTGACGGTTGGAAAGCCTGCGCTGCAGGTGCGGCATGTGGGGTCCTCATCACGTGGTGGATTGAATTGTGCACCACCGCAGCGGCGGTCACCCCGCAAATGGCGGTCGGGACATCACGGTGACCCGAAACCCGTACTTGGGACCCGCACCCGCGGCGGCAGCGCCCGGGCCGGCCAGTGGCATTCCGCCCAGCAGGCTTCCCGGCGCACCGACCTCCGGCGGATTGACGATGTCGCTGGCCAATGGTGCAGCGTCCGCCACTGCCGGGCCCGGGCCCGGATTGGCTGACCAGGTGGGCGGCACCGACAACTTGCCGAGGGCGGATGCGTTGCCCAAACCGGCGGTTACCGGCCCGGCGCCGCCGAGGGCAGCAGGCGCAGCGCCTGCCGCAGCTGCGGCCGCGGCGGCCGAGGTTTCGGAGATTTCCGAGGCCGCCGGGCCGATCCAGCCGAGCGCCCGCCACGACGTGATCAGGCTGTTGCCGATACCGATGGCGAAATATGGCAGACCCACGGTGTTGTAGATGAGTTGCGATATCGGCATATACCAGTCGATGAGCCACTGCAGCCATCCCGGATTCGAGGTCAAGCCCCCAGCATTCAGTGCCGACGAGATGGGCGATGCGAGTCCCAGCAGCATGCTCGGCAGCTCAGAAATGAGCCCCGACAACGTGTTCTGCGCCGCCCCGGCCGAGGTCGCGACGGCTTGGGTGACCGCGGCGGACTGGGTTGCGGCCGCCGCGGGGCTAGTGATGTGCGGCGGCGGGGTGTACGGGGTCAGCTGCGCCGCGCTCGCCGAGGAACCCGCATAGCTGTACATCGCCCTGGCGTCCTGCGCCCACATCTCGGCGTACTGAGCTTCCAGCGCCGCGATCGCGGCGCCGTATTGTCCGTACACGTTTTTCGCGATGAGCGATGCCAGCTGAGCGCGATTGGCCGCAATGAGCGGTGGGGGCACCACGGAGGCAAACGCCGTCTCGAACGCGGCCGCCGCCGCCCGCGCCTGACTTGCGGCCTGCTCGGCCTGCGCGGCGGCGGCTCGCATCCACGCCAGGTACGGTGCGACCGCCTCGATCATCAGCGTCGACGCCGGCCCCAGCCATTCTTCGGCATGCAGCGTCGTCACCACCCGCTGGTAGCCGTCGGCGGCCGAACTCAGCTCGGAAGCCAACCCGCTCCAGGCCGAGGCCGCCGCAACCAGCGGGGCTGATCCCGGTCCGGCATACAAGCGTCCGGAGTTGACCTCCGGTGGCAGCGCCCCGAAATCCATCGCTATGAGCTCCTAACGTTGTGGCGGCTCGCCATGGCGATCACTGAACCGGCTATCCGGCGTTCGGTGGGCGACACGTCACCCGGATTCGTGATCCATACCGGCGGCCGAAGTTGCCGCCGGCCTCGGCCGTTCTCGACCGTGCCGGTGATACGCCCGGCAGCAGGCCCGACAATTCACCGGCCCGGACGGCGGCGCGGACGCCACGAGCCGATACCGTCGCCACCTTGGCGCCTGCGGCCGAGGGCAGCGGGTCCCACCCCGGTGGCACCGACATCGGTCCGATCTTGACGGCCAGACCGGCACTGATCGCCACCGGCCCGGCGCCCACTTGCGACAAGCTCCACCCCGCGGCGGCGCCCGGCGCGCCGGCCCCGGCCGCGGCCGCCGCAGCCGGCACTTGCGCGTTGGACCACAACATCGCTGCGGCAAACTGCAGACCATTCAGGGTCAGCCCGCCGGCGTCGTAAATGAACCCCTCGGAGATGGCCAAGGCGTCCAGAATCGTTGTCCAGTACTCGAGCACGGTGTCCCATGGAATCGACGCCGGGTAGGGGTTGGTCACCTTCGGTGGCGGGGTGAACGGCGTCAATACCGAGGCGACCGCCGCGGCGGCGGCGTATTCGTGCATGGCGGTGGCGTCTTGAACCCACATCTCGGCGTAGTGAGCCTCGGCGGTCGCGATCGCCGGGGTGTTTTGCCCGAACCAGTTGGTCGCGACGAGTGTCATCAATAAAGCCCTGTTGGCCACGATCACCGGCGGCGGCACTGTCAGCGCGAACGCCAACTCAAAGGCAGCAGCGGCCGCGCTGGCCTGAATTGCGGCCTGCTCGGCAAGCGCCGCCGTGGTACTCAGCCAACTGACAAACGGCAGAACGGAAGCCACCATCGCATCGGCCGCCGGCCCGCGCCAGGGCAGGCCGGTCAGCTCGAGGATCAGCGAGCTGTAGGCAGTAGCCGCAGTCTCCAGGTCATCCGCCAGGCGGCCCCACGCCGCCGCGGCGGCCATCAGCGGCCCCGATCCGGGGCCGCTGTACATACGCCCGGAATTGATCTCGGGCGGCAATGCCGTGAAGTCGGACAGCAGGCCGGGGCGGATGCCGCCGGCCACCAGCGGACTGCCGACAACAGGCAAGATCTGCACGCCGGGCACGCCCTACCGTCCCATCGCGATGGCCGATGCCCCACCGCCGACCCCGGCTGAGCTTGGGCAAGCAACGTGACCAGAGCAATCAACGTTGTTGGCACAGAAATTGACGGTCATCGACACCACCTAGCGATTGGGACTGACGCGGCCGGTCGCGACATCGATGTCGGCAAGATGTCGGCAATCAGTGCATTAGTTTGTATCCGCCGTCCCTGCGGCGCGGAGGTCGAAATGAAATTACCGCTTTGTTAAACCCCCGGTAGGAGTAGTTAACGAAGATAAAATCACCGCTCGTCTAATGTCTGACCCGCGCGCCGGTTCGGCAATTAGCGCCGGTAGCGACCTCTCAGACTTGCCTAGACTTCACAAGACTTCTTGATAGGTGCCGCCCGCAACGGCCGGCGCCGATTGCGGTGGAATCGCCAACCGCTCGCGAAGCTCCGCCACTGGTACCTCGGCGTAGCGTCGCCAGTCCCAACTCCCGTAGGTGAGGTCAGCTTTGCACTCGAGGCCGCGCCGAAAAGCATCCATATAGCCGGCGGGATCTAATGATCCGGTCAGCGCCTCGGACCGAAAGTCAATTTTTATGCCGGCCTGAAACTGCAGGAGCACCAGCAGCAGCGGTGCAAATGGGTTGCGGGCCTTATATCCGACCGTGAACGCTCCGGCAAGAATTTCACCGGCAGGCTCCGTCGAATACGCGGACAAGACGTGAGCCACGTCATGCGAAACAATGAACTCGCCCGTGGTGCCTTTCTCACCCGGAAACCTCAGGCTGTTCCGCACATAGTGGGCCCACAGTTCGCGTCCGAGCAGGCCCGGTTCGAGAAGACCCAGCTTGTGATAGGACGCGGCCAGCACCGGGTCGGTCGAAAGCCCGAGATAACCGGACATGTTGTCCCAGAAGCCCTTCAGAACCTGGATACGAGATGTGCCGTGGCTGCTCATGAGCTTTGCCCTGATTCGCATGGCCCCGATGAATTCGCGTCCGCGGGCAATGTCGAGTAGGTCATCGAGGAACCCCTCATGGCAACCCAGCGTCCTCGCGACCTTCCGGCTCGCCTCGACTCTCGGCAGCTGCACTCTGCCGTGCGCGAAAATCGCAGCGGTCATCAGGAACAACGCGCAGCGTTTCGCGACGTCGGATTCGAGCCCGGCCGATATTTCGTCGGCCGGTCGCTCGGCAACCTTTCTCCAGTCGATGTCGTCATCGGCCAGATACCTGCTTGCGGCTTCCAGGAGGCTCTCATCGGTTACTGAGAGCCCGTTGGACTTGGCAACACCGGCCATTGCCGCAATGCCGATTTCCACGTCGCGCTTCGTCGGCAACCGTTGCGGATTTTCGCTGGCGATGTGCGACGGTCCTTCCCGCGAAGTCATCGTGCAAGCATATCCACCAGGCGCGGTGTTCGGGGCGCTGGCGCCCGGCGGGGCTGGTTCACCCGGGTGCCGGCGGCATTCGACGAAGGGGCAGGTTATTTCGCACTCTTAGACATCTGGCCCGCGGGCTTCTTCGGCAGAAATGCCACCGGGACAAGTGTCAACGCCACCAGCCCCACCGCTGCCGCGAACACCACGCTGTATGCGTGCGAAAGGTCATGCAGCACATTGCCTTTGAAGTCAGGGTTGAGTGCCTGCGGCGGTATCGACGACGGGTCGACCGGTACCCCGCGCCGGGCCGCGTCCTCTTGTAGGTCCGCGATCTTGCGTGCGGCCGCGACGTTTTCGCTGCGATTGAACTGGCTGGTCAGGATCATCGACATCAAGGCCGTTCCCACCGATGCCCCCACCTGCTGATTGACACTGACCAGCGTCGAACCCCGCGCGATGTGATGCGGGGCCAGGGTCTGCACCGCGGCGGCGGAAAGCGGCATCATCGTCAAACCCATGCCCAGGCCCATGATCGTCAATCCGATGAGCAGTGTCGGCAGGTACGCCGCCTGTCGGGCCACCCCGTAGGCGAAGATGCCCATTCCCGCGGCGATCAGCGTCACGCCGACCAGCAGGATCTTGCCGGGTCCGCGTTTGTCCATCATGGATCCGGCCAGCGGCATGGTCACCATGGCGCCGATTCCCCTCGGGACCATGCTCATCCCGGCCCCTAGCGGCGTCTGGTGCAGCAACTCCTGGAAGTAGCTGGGGAATAGCAGCCCGGCGCCGAAAAAGGAGACGGCGAACAGAAACATCGCCGAGTTGGCAAGCGCGACCACGCGGTTAGTGAACAACCGCAGATCGATCAGCGGATGCTCGGCGCGGTAGCTGGCATGCAAGACGAACCCGACGATCAACGCCAGACCGAGCGCGGCCGGTATCCACACATGGCGATCGGTCACCGTTCCGCGCGCGGGAACAACGGACACCCCGTACAGGAATGTGGCCAGGCCGGGGGACAGCAGCAGCATGCCGAGGACGTCGAATGACTCCGACGGTGTCGGCTGATCCCCCGGGAAGACGGTTGCCGCAAGCAGCAATGTGATCAGCCCGATCGGCAGGTTGATCCAGAAGATCCATTGCCATCCATAGCTGTCGATCAGCCAGCCGCCCAGCACCGGGCCGAAAACGGGGCCGAGCAGCATCGGAATGCCCAAGATGGCCAGCACCCGCCCGAGCCGCCGGGGGCCCGCCTCTCGGGTGAGGATGGTCAGTACCAGCGGCATCAGCATGCCGCCGCCGAGGCCCTGCACCACCCGGAACACGACCAGCAGAGTGATGTTGGGCGCCATCGCGCACAGCAGTGAGCCGAAGGTGAACGCGAGCAGCGAGCCCATGAAGGGGCGCTTGGTGCCGAACCGGTCGGCTACCCAGCCGGCCAGCGGGATCACCGCCGCCAAAGCAAGGGTGTAGCCGGTCATGGTCCAGGCGACCATGGCTTGAGTGGTGTGGAACGTGGCGACGAAGGTGCGCTGCGCGACGGTGACCACCGTCGTGTCCACGATCGACATCATCGAGCCCAGGACACACACGCCGGCGATCCGTAGTAGCCGGGCGTCGAGTTGATCGGTGTGGCTTCGTTGGCCGGTGCTCGTGTCGTCCATGGCAGCTCCCAAGAAATGCGCTTGCCGGAGAAGCATGTCACAGCGCCGCGGTCCTGCGGCTGCCGACGACGGCATAGCTCCCATAGTTGCCCGCGGTTCTCCCGGCGCAGGCGGAGGAAGCCGTTAGACTTTCCTGCGATGTCCACCCTGACGCCCGTCACCATCAGCCGCGACCGGGTATGACCGACCACCCCGACAGCGGCATCGAAGTCGGCCTGACCGGACGGCCGCCGCGGGCGATTCCTGATCCGGTGCCGCTGACCTCACACGGGCCGGCCAAGGTGGTGGCGATGTGCAACCAGAAGGGCGGCGTCGGGAAAACCACATCAACCATCAACCTGGGTGCCGCGTTGGCCGAGTACGGCCGGCGGGTGCTGCTGGTGGACATGGACCCGCAGGGGGCGTTGTCCGCGGGCCTGGGTGTCCCGCACTACGAGCTGGAAAAAACAATCCACAACGTGCTGGTGGAGCCGCGCGTGTCGATCGACGACGTGCTGATTCACACCCGGGTCAAGGACATGGATCTGGTGCCCAGCAATATCGACCTGTCGGCCGCAGAGATCCAGCTGGTCAACGAGGTGGGCCGGGAGCAGACCCTGGGCCGGGCGCTGTACCCGGTGCTGGACCGCTACGACTATGTGCTCATCGACTGCCAGCCGTCGTTGGGTCTGCTCACCGTCAACGGGTTGGCCTGCGCGGACGGCGTGGTCATCCCGACCGAGTGCGAGTTCTTCTCGCTGCGCGGCCTGGCGTTGCTGACAGACACGGTCGACAAGGTGCGCGACCGGCTCAACCCCAAGCTGGAGATCAGCGGCATCCTGCTGACCCGTTATGATCCGCGCACCGTCAACGCCCGAGAGGTGATGGCCCGCGTCGTCGAGCGGTTCGGTGACCTAGTGTTCGATACCGTGATCACCCGCACGGTTCGTTTCCCCGAGACCACCGTCGCGGGCGAACCCATCACCACCTGGGCCCCGAAGTCCGGCGGTGCCCTGGCCTACCGCGCCCTGGCCCGCGAGTTCATCGACCGATTCGGCGTGTGAACGACACCGCGAATCCAGACACCGCACCTCCGAACGGCTTTCAGGTCCGGCTGACCAACTTCGAAGGGCCGTTCGATCTGCTGCTGCAGCTGATTTTCGCCCACCGGCTCGATGTCACCGAAGTGGCCTTGCATCAGGTCACCGACGACTTCATCGCCTATACCAAAGCCATTGGCGCCCAGCTGGACCTGGAGGAGACCACGGCGTTTCTGGTGGTCGCCGCGACCTTGCTCGACCTCAAAGCGGCCCGGCTGTTGCCGGCCGGGCAGGTCGACGACGACGAGGATCTCGCCCTGCTCGAGGTGCGTGATCTGCTGTTCGCCCGGCTGCTGCAATACCGGGCGTTCAAGCATGTCGCGGAGATGTTCGCCGAGCTGGAGGCCACCGCGTTGCGCAGTTACCCCCGAGCGGTGTCCCTGGAAGACCGGTTCGCCGGCCTGCTGCCCGAGGTGATGCTGGGCGTCGACGCCGAACGCTTCGCCGAGATCGCCGCGGTCGCCCTGACTCCGCGGCCGGCACCCAAGGTGGCGACCGCACACCTGCACGAGCAGACCGTCTCGGTCGCCGAACAGGCCAAACACCTACTCGCAATGCTGCAAGCGCGGGGCGGCGGCCAATGGGCCACATTTTCTGAGCTGGTCGCCGACTGTCAGGCGCCGATCGAGGTGGTGGGACGCTTCCTGGCGCTGCTCGAACTGTATAGGTCCCGAGCGGTAGCATTCGACCAGTCAGAGCCCCTTGGGGTGCTCCAGGTTTCGTGGACCGGGGAACGGCCGACCAACGAAGCTTTGGTGGAAGTTCGAGACCAATGATGACCCGCGCCGGCAACGATATGACGATGCAGCGGGACGAGATGCTGAGGAGCGGCGCTTGACTGACGATGCTCCCGACCAAGATCTCGGCTATGCCATGTCATCGGGCATCCCGGATATCGCCGAGCCCACCGAGATGCATCCCGACGAACTCGGACGGGTATTAGAGGCACTGCTGCTGGTCGTCGACACCCCGGTGACCGCCGAGGCGCTGGCCACGGCCACCGAACAACCGGTCTACCGGGTCGCGGCGAAACTGAGGTTGATGGCCGACGAACTCACCGAACGCGACAGCGGCATCGATTTGCGGCACAGCAGTGAAGGCTGGCGGTTGTATACCCGCGCCCGATTCGCGCCCTACGTCGAGAAGCTGCTTCTGGACGGAGCGCGAACCAAGCTGACCCGCGCCGCGCTGGAAACCCTTGCGGTCGTGGCTTACCGTCAACCGGTGACGCGTGCGCGGGTGAGTGCGGTTCGCGGGGTCAACGTGGACGCCGTGATGCGCACCCTGCTGGCGCGCGGCCTGATCACCGAGGTCGGTACCGACGAGGACACCGGTGCGGTGACGTTCGCCACCAGCGACTTGTTCTTGGAGCGTTTGGGTTTGACGGCATTGTCCGAGCTGCCCGATCTCGCGCCGCTGCTTCCCGACGTCGACACGATCGATGACCTGAGTGCCTCTCTGGATAGCGAGCCGCGTTTCATCAAACTCGCCGGCGGCCAGCCATCCGACCAGACGTTGACGTTCGACGTGGACAATGACTGATGGTTGAGCTGGGGCGGTCGCCGGGCATTCGTTTGCAAAAAGTGTTGTCCCAGGCCGGAATTGCGTCCCGGCGGGCTGCCGAGAAGATGATCATAGACGGCCGTGTCGAGGTCGACGGGAAGCTGGTGACCGAGCTGGGAACCCGGGTAGACCCGGACGTCTCGGTGATCCGGGTCGACGGGGCCCGGGTGGTGCTCGACGAGTCGCTCGTCTACCTGGCGCTGAACAAGCCCCGGGGGATGCACTCGACCATGGCCGACGACCGCGGCCGGCCGTGTATCGGCGACCTGATCGAGCGGAAAGTCCGCGGGAACAAGAATCTTTTTCATGTCGGGCGGCTGGACGCCGACACCGAAGGACTGATCCTGCTGACCAACGACGGCGAGCTGGCGCACCGGTTGATGCATCCCTCACACGAAGTTCCCAAGACATATCTGGCCACGGTGGCCGGGACGGTGCCGCGGGGGCTGGGCAAAAAGCTAAGGACGGGAATCGAATTGGACGACGGGCTCGCCCGGGTCGACGGTTTCGCGGTGGTGGACGCGATCCCGGGCAAGACGTTGGTGCGGGTGACGCTGCACGAAGGACGTAATCGAATCGTGCGCCGGCTGCTGGCGGCGGCGGGATTTCCGGTGGAGGCATTGGTGCGCACCGATATCGGCCCGGTGACACTGGGCAAGCAGCGCCCGGGCAGTGTGCGGGCATTAGGTCGCGACGAGATCGGACAACTGTATAAAGCGGTGGGCCTGTGAGTGACCAAAGCCAAGGGGGTCGTCAGCCGGTGGCGGCCACGGTTATCGCCATCGACGGTCCGGCTGGGACTGGAAAGTCATCTGTTTCAAGGGGATTGGCTCGTAGGCTGGGAGCTCGCTTTCTGGATACCGGGGCGATGTACCGGATGGTGACACTGGCGGTGCTGCGCGCCGGAATCGATCCGGCGGACGCACCGGCGGTCGGGGACTGCGCATCAACCGCGCAGTTGTCGGTCGGCTTTAGCCCGGACGCGAGCAGTTTTTGCCTTTCCGGAGAAGACGTTTCGGCGGAGATCCGCGGCGGTGACGTCACCCGGGCGGTGTCGGCGGTGTCAGCGGTGCCTGTGGTTCGTGAGCGGCTGGTCGAGCTGCAACGTGCCATGGCCGCGGGGCCGGATCGCATCGTCGTGGAAGGCCGCGACATCGGGACCGTGGTGTTTCCCGATGCCCCGGTGAAAATCTTTCTGACCGCGTCGGCCGAAACCCGGGCCCGGCGCCGCAACGATCAAAATGTCGCGGCCGGGTTGGTCGACGATTACGACGCGGTGCTGGCCGACGTGCGCCGGCGCGACCATCTGGATTCCACTCGCGCGGTGTCGCCGTTGCGAGCCGCGGCTGACGCGATCGTCGTCGACACCAGCGACATGACCGAGGCCCAAGTCGTCGATCACCTATTGGAGTTGGTGACGCAGCATAGCGGAGCCCTGCGGTGACCCACGACGGCACCTGGTTCGACGAAAGCGACTGGGAGCTCGACGATTCCGATCTGGCCGCGCTGTCGGAGTCGGCGCCCGCGCCGGTCGTGGCGATCGTGGGCCGGCCCAACGTCGGCAAATCGACTCTGGTCAATCGGATCTTGGGCAGGCGCGAGGCGGTGGTGCAAGACGTTCCGGGCGTGACGCGTGACCGCGTGTCCTACGACGCCCTGTGGAGTGGACGGCGGTTCGTCGTGCAGGACACCGGGGGATGGGAGCCGGACGCCAAAGGTCTGCAGCAACTGGTGGCCGAGCAGGCGTCGGTGGCGATGCGCACCGCCGACGCGGTGATTCTGGTGGTGGACGCCGGTGTCGGGGCTACCACCGCCGACGAGGCCGCCGCCCGCATCCTGCTCCGCTCGGGAAAGCCGGTCTTCTTGGCCGCCAACAAGGTTGACAACGAGAAGGGCGAAGCCGACGCGGCCGCGCTGTGGTCGCTGGGACTTGGCGAGCCGCATGCGGTCAGCGCGATGCACGGTCGCGGTGTGGCCGATCTGCTCGACCAGGTGTTGGCCGCGCTGCCCGAAGTGGGGGAGTCGGCCTCGGCCGGCGGCGGTCCGCGGCGGGTGGCCCTCGTCGGCAAACCCAATGTCGGCAAGAGTTCGTTGCTGAACAAGCTGGCCGGTGATCAGCGGTCGGTGGTGCACGAGGTCGCGGGGACGACGGTCGACCCGGTGGATTCGCTGATCGAGATGGGCGGCAAGGTGTGGCGTTTCGTCGACACCGCGGGCCTGCGGCGCAAAGTCGGCCAGGCCAGCGGACACGAGTTCTATGCGTCGGTGCGCACCCACGCGGCCATCGATTCCGCCGAGGTGGCGATCGTGCTGGTCGACGCGTCACAGCCGCTGACCGAACAGGATCAGCGGGTGCTGTCGATGGTCATCGAGGCCGGACGGGCGCTGGTGCTGGCCTTCAACAAGTGGGATCTGGTCGACGAGGACCGGCGCGAGCTGCTGGAACGGGAGATCGACCGCGAACTGGTGCAGGTGCGCTGGGCGCAGCGAGTCAACATCTCGGCAAAGACGGGTCGGGCGGTGCAGAAGCTGGTGCCGGCGTTGGAGAGCGCGCTGGCGTCGTGGGACACGAGGATAGCGACCGGCCCGCTGAACGCCTGGCTGAAGGAAGTGGTGGCCGCGACGCCGCCCCCGGTGCGCGGCGGCCGACAACCCCGCATCCTGTTCGCCACCCAGGCGACCGCGCGGCCGCCGACGTTCGTGCTATTCACCACCGGTTTTCTGGAGGCCGGCTACCGGCGGTTCCTGGAGCGGCGGCTGCGCGAGACATTCGGCTTCGAGGGCAGTCCGATCCGGATCAACGTACGGGTGCGCGAAAAGCGGGGCGCCAAACGCCGCTGAGCAGCGCTGGTTGCTACCCGGCGGGTCCGGGATTGCCGAGCAACAGCCCTGCGGCACCGCCGCTGCCGCCGGCACCCCCGCCCCCGCCGACTCCGCCGGCCGTGGCGCCGGCAAACCCGCCCATGCCACCGTCGCCGCCTTGGCCGCCGGCCCCGCCGGCGCCGAACAGCCCGGCGGCGCCCCGGTGCCGCCGGCGCCGCCGGCACCACCGGGGCTGAACCCGCCAGCGCTGCCTTGCCCACCGGTCCCACCTAGCCCGCCCGCACCGGCAGGGCCGGACAGCAGGCCGGCGCTGCCGCCGTTGCCGCCGTTGCCACCAACCCCACCTGTGACTTGGTTGGCCGAGGGTGGGGAGACCCCGCCCGCGCCGCCGGCCCCGCCGGCGCCGCCGGCGCCCCACAGGCCAGCGGCGCCACCGTTGCCACCGCTGCCGCCGTTGCCGTTGCTGGTTCCACTGGTGTTGCCCTCACCCCCTTGGCCTCCGGCCCCGCCGTTGCCGTACAGCCACCCGCCGTGTCCACCGCGCCCGCCGGCCCCACCCATCAGGGCGCCGGTGCCGCCCTTACCCCCGGCACCCCCGGCTCCACCATTGCCGATCAGGCCGGCGTCGCCCCCGGCACCGCCGGCCTTGCCGGCAGCGCCAGGCGCGCCGTTCCCGCCGTTGCCGAGCAACAGTCCGCCGGCCTGGCCGGGCTGGCCCGGCGCGGTCCCGTTGGCACCGTCGCCGATCAGCGGTCGCCTCAGCAGCAGATTGGTGGGCGCATTGATGAGATTGAGCGCCTGCTGCTGCAAGAGCTCCACCACCTTGTGGTCTCGGCGCTGGCATAGGCACCCGCGCCGGCGTTCAACGTCTGGACAAATTGCTGATGAAACGCTTCCATTTGCGCGCTGAGCGCCTGATAGGCCTGGGCCTCTTCGGAAAACAATGACGCGATGGCCGCCGACACCTCGTCGGCACCCGCCGCCAGCATCGCTGTCGTGGGTGTCGCAGCCGCCGCGTTTGCCGCGCTCAGCGCCGCGCCAAGGTTCGCCACATCCTCCGCCGACGAAGCCAATATTTCTGGGACCGCCACCAGGTAGGACATCGCAGTACTCCCACTCGGTCAACAGCGACCGCCGAAACAACCAGCGTATCCCCGTTCCGGCAGCTGATTTGGCTAACCGGCGTCTTTGTCGAGCCGCGCTGGGGTGCCGTATCCAGCATGTCGGCCGCTCCGGGATGGTGCGGGGTCCGTCCGCTCAGCATTCCGGCTCAAATCCCGTAATACGGATGTAGCGGCCTACATCACAGGAGTAGATGGTTGACGCTCGCGCTGATGCACCCATACGATCTCTCACATCACGGGTTAATAAACCCGCATCGCAGGAGAATAGTGAGAGATGGTGACGATGACACAGCAAGCGCCGAATTCGGGCTTGACGCGCTTCAGCGTGCAAGACAAGTCCATACTGATCACCGGCGCCACCGGTTCGCTGGGCAGTGTCGCCGCCCGGGCGCTTGCGGATGCGGGTGCTCGGCTGACCCTGACCGGCGGCAACGCCGCCGGCCTGGCCGAGTTGGTCGAGGACGCCGGCATCGACAACGCGGTGGTGGTCGAGCGTCGGCCGGAGACTCCGGCCGACGCGCAGGCCATGGTGGCTGCGGCCGTTGCCCACCACGGCCGCCTTGACGGGGTTCTGGTGGCGTCGGGCATGAACCATGTCGCGCCGATCACCGAGATGGCCGTCGAGGACTTCGACAAGGTGATGGATGCGAATCTGCGGGGAGCCTGGCTGGTCTGCCAAGCGGCCGGGCGGGTGCTGCTCGAGCAGGGCGACGGCGGCAGCATCGTGCTGGTCTCATCGGTCCGCGGAGCCCTCGGTCACCCCGCCGGCTACAGCGCATACTGCCCGTCGAAAGCGGGCACCGATCTGCTGGCCAAATCCCTTGCGGCCGAATGGGGTGCTGACGGTATCCGGGTAAATGCCCTTGCGCCAACGGTTTTCCGGTCCGAGCTGACCGAGTGGATGTACGCCGACGACGGGAAGGGGCGCGCCACCCGCGAGGCGATGTTCGCCCGGATCCCGTTGCGCCGCTTCGCCGAGCCCGAAGACTTCGTCGGGGCGCTGATCTATCTGCTGAGCGATGCGTCAAGCTTCTACACCGGCCAGGTGATGTATCTGGACGGGGGATATACCGCATGCTGACGTCTCACGGATTTTCCCGCGCCGCCGTCGTCGGCGCCGGTTTGATGGGCCGGCGCATCGCCGGCGTGCTGGCGTCGGCAGGGCTCGAGGTCGCCATCACCGACACCAACGCCGAAATCCTCGATGCGGCAGCGGCGGAAGGCGCCGAAGTGAGCGGTGCAGAACGCGGATCGGTCACCGCCACCGGAGATCTGGCCGCGGCGGTGCACAACACCGACCTGGTGGTCGAGGCGATCGTCGAAAACCTGGCCGTCAAACGCGAACTCTTCCAACGCCTGGCGAGCCTGGCCCCACATGCGGTGCTGGCGACCAACACGTCCGTCCTGCCGATTGGGGCGGTTACCGAGCGCGTCGACGACGGCAGCCGAGTAATCGGTACACACTTCTGGAATCCGCCCGACCTCATTCCCGTCGTCGAGGTGGTGCCTAGCGATCGAACCGCCCCGGACACGGTGGAACGCATCGTGGTGCTGCTGGCCGAGGCCGGCAAGATGCCGGTGCGGGTCGGACGCGATGTCCCCGGATTCATCGGCAACCGGCTTCAGCATGCGTTGTGGCGTGAGGCGATGGCGCTGGTCGCTGAAGGTGTGTGCGACGCCGAGACGGTGGATCTGGTGGTGCGCAACACCATTGGGCTCCGGCTGGCCACCCTGGGCCCGCTGGAAAACGCCGACTACATCGGCCTCGACCTCACCCTGGCCATCCACGACGCGGTCATCCCCAGCCTCAACAGCGACCCGCATCCCAGCCCGCTGCTGCGCCAACTGGTCGCCGAGGGACAACTCGGGGCGCGCACCGGACACGGATTCCTCGACTGGCCCCCGGGCGCCCGCGAGCGCACGGCGGCACGACTTTCCCGGCACATCAGTGCACAACTCGACCAAGACCCACATCGGAAAGGAAGTAAATAGCCATGGCTTTCACGTGGCCCCTCGGTGATGCCGAGTCCAAGCTGGAGTTCTACGACCTGTCGCACCCGTGGGGACACGGGGCGCCGGCCTGGCCGTATTTCGAGGACGTCAAGATCGAACGGCTGCATGGCATGGCGAAAAGCCGGGTGCTGACGCAGAAGATCACCACCGTCATGCATTCCGGCACCCACATCGATGCGCCGGCGCATGTGGTGGAGGGAACGCCGTTCCTGGACGAGATTCCGCTGAGTGCCTTCTTCGGCACCGGGGTGGTGGTGTCGATCCCCAAGACCAAATGGGGTGTGGTTACCGCCGAGGATCTCGAGCAGGCCAGCCCGGAGATCCGGCCCGGTGACATCGTCATCGTCAACACCGGCTGGCACCACAAATACGCCGACAGCGCCGAGTACTACGCCTACTCGCCGGGCTTCTACAAGGAAGCGGGTGAGTGGTTTGCGGCCAAGGGCGTCAAGGCGGTCGGCACCGACACCCAGGCGCTGGACCATCCGCTGGCCACCGCGATCGCGCCACATGGCCCAGCGGAAGCCCAAGGCGGTTTATTGCCCTGGGCGGTAAGCGAATACGAACAGCAGACAGGTCGCAAGGTACTCGACGACTTCCCGGAGTGGGAGCCCTGCCACCGTGCGATCCTGTCGAAGGGCATCTACGGTTTCGAAAACGTCGGCGGCGACCTGGACAAGGTCACCGGCAAGCGTGTCACCTTCGCCGCCTTCCCCTGGCGCTGGGTGGGCGGCGACGGCTGCATCGTTCGGCTGGTCGCGATCGCCGACCCCACCGGGAGCTACCGCATCGAGACGGGGGTCTGATGAACGTGACCCGGGTGTCGCAGGCACCGGAATACACTGCCGCGCTACACCGTGACGTGCTTACGGTGCGTCTGCAGGGCCACGAGGCCGGACACACCGAACGGTTCTGGGTGGGGCTGTCCACCTATCGGCCGGGCGGGATCGCCGAAAAGGCCGCAGCCCGAGAGGAAACCGTCTATGTGGTGATCGACGGCGAGCTGGTCGTCACCGCCGGGGGAACCGAAACGGTCTTGGGCCGGTTCGACAGTGTGCATTTCGCCAAAGGCGAGGTGCGGTCGCTGGAAAACCGTTCCGGGCGTGCGGCGGTGCTGCTGGTGGCCATCGCTCATCCGCAGGAGGCAGGGGCGTGAGCGTCGTCATCACCGTGGCACCCACCGGGCCCATCGCGACCAAGGCCGACAACCCGGCGCTGCCGACCACCCCGGAAGAAATCGCAGCCGCGGTCGAACAGGCCTATCACGCCGGAGCCGCGGTGGCACATATCCATCTTCGTGACGAAAAGGAAAGGCCTACAGCAGATCTCGCTACTGCGCGGCGGGCCATGGACCTGATTGGCGAGCGTTGCCCGATCCTGATCCAGCTGTCGACGGGAGTCGGACTGTCGGTTCCGTTCGAGGATCGGGAAAAGCTGGTCGAACTGCGCCCGCGGATGGCCACCCTCAACCCGTGCTCGATGAGTTTCGGTGCCGGCGAATTCCGCAACCCGCCGGATGCCGTCCGCCGATTGGCGGCACGGATGCGCGAGCTGGATATCAAACCGGAACTGGAAATCTATGACACCGGGCATCTCGAGGCCTGCCTGCAATTGCGGGAAGAGGACCTGCTGGCCGAACCTTTGCAGTTCAGCATCGTCCTCGGGGTGCGCGGCGGAATGGCCGCCACCGCCGACAACCTGCTGACGATGGTGCGCCGGCTTCCTCCCGATGCGATGTGGCAAGTCATCGCGATCGGCCGGGCCAACCTGGAGTTAACCGCGATGGGCCTGGCCCTGGGCGGTAATGCGCGAGTGGGCCTGGAGGACACCTTGTACTTGCGTAAGGGTGAGCTGGCTCCAAGCAACCTGGCGCTGGTGACGCGCACCATGCGCCTTGTCCAGGCCCTGGATTTGCCCGTCGCCTCCGTTGAAGAAGCCGAGGTGTTGCTGCGCCTGCCCGGAGTTCGGCGATGAGCGCCAAGGCCGAAGACAGCGACGTCCGCAGCGGCGGCATCCAGGTGATTGCCCGCGCGGCCGAGATCTTGCGGGTGCTGCAAGCACACCCCGGCGGGCTCAGCCAAGTCGAGATCGGGGAGCGGGTCGGAATGGCCCGGTCCACCGTGAGCCGGATCCTCAACGCATTGGAGGACGAGGGTCTGGTCGCCTCACGCGGGGTGCGGGGACCCTACCGGCTGGGGCCGGAGATCGCGCGCATGGCCAGCACCGTGCGGCTCAGCGTGGTGGCCGACCTGCACCCATTCCTGACGCAGTTGTCGCGAGAACTCGACGAGACGGTGGACTTGTCGATCCTGGACGGGGATCGCGCCGATTTCATCGACCAGGTGGTTCCGCCGCGGCGGTTGCGCGCGGTGAGCGCGGTGGGAGAGTCCTTTCCGCTGTACTGCTGCGCCAACGGCAAGGCGCTGCTGGCGTCGCTGCCACCGGAGCGGCAGGCGCAGGTACTACCCAGTCGGCTGATGCCGCTGACCGCCAACACCATCACCGATCGAGCAGCGTTGCGCGAGGAGCTTGCCCAGATCAGCCGCGACGGCATCGCCTACGACCGGGAGGAGCAGACCGACGGCATTTGCGCGGTCGGGACGGTGCTGCATGGCGTGACCGACCACGTGGTGGCCGTCAGCGTGCCGGTGCCGGCGCAGCGGTTCTACGGCCGCGAGGCAGAGCTGGCCAAGGCATTACGGGTGTGGGAGGCGAAAGTGAACAGCTGGTTCGAAGCATCGTGAGGAGCATTGAAAATGGCAAAAGCATTGCGTGACACTCTGGTTGGCGCCTGGGAGCTGGTGTCCTACGTTGAGCGGGACAGTCCCGACGGCCCGGTGCGATACCCCCACGGTGCGGATGCGCAGGGCTTGATCATGTACACCCCGGATGGGTACATGTCGGCCCAGATCCAGTCGTCCGGGCGGCCCGACTACGACCGGCCGGTGGCTTGCGGCGGCACCACCGAGCAGGCGGCGGCCGCGGCGCTGGGGTATCTCGCCTACAGCGGACGGTACTTCGTCGACGAGTCCACGGGCGATATTCGTCATGAGGCGAAGCTGTCCCTGGTGCCGAACTACCTGGGCCAGTTTCATCTACGGCACAGCGACCTCGACGGCGACAAGCTGACCCTGTCGTCGGAACTGACTTTGCCTGACGGGCGGACCGTGTACTCGTCTTTGGTGTGGAAGCGTGCCGAGCAGGCCGGCTGGCGGGTTGCCTAGGTGGTGGCTGGGATTGGGGCTCGGTTGCGGTAGGCTTTCGACCTGCCGCCGCGTCATTTCGGCGGCACCGGGCTGTGGCGCAGTTTGGTAGCGCACTTGACTGGGGGTCAAGTGGTCGCAGGTTCAAATCCTGTCAGCCCGACCAGAGGAATAGGCTCTGAACTGCTGCGATGTCTGGAGAGGTAGATCAGACGACTCGGAGCTTGGTCCCATTTTGGGACCACAAGTGCTTCGACGGCAGCTCACCGGCACCCGCAACCGACTGGCGATCGGGGTGTAGGTAACGCTGCGTCGTGCTCAGGTCAGCGTGGCCGGCGATCTTCCGGAATACATGCACGGGCACGCCGGCGTCAGCCATGTCAGCCCGGGGTAAGTTCCCTGGGGTGGTGGGGTTTCGGGAGTGGGGCAGGACCGGTTGGAGTTGGGTGAAGCCGGGTGTGTCGTTGCCGGTGTTGGGAGTGGGCCATCGCGTAGTGGTCAGTGCGTTGCCGACCAAAGTGACTCACAGAAAGACACGACGCGATGCCCCAGGACCTTTCTGCCCTGCTTGCTCAGCTTGATGCGCTCAAGTCGGCCGATGCTTAGGCGGTGTTCGCCGAGCTGATCCGCGCCGGGCTGCAGGCCCTGATCGAGGCCGAAGCCACCGAGGCGATCGGCACCGGCCGCTACCAGCGCAGCGGCGAGCGCACGGTGCACCGCAACGGACACCGGCCCAAGACGGTATCGACCACGGCCGGGGATATCGAGGTGGCGATCCCTAAGCTGCGGGCCGGGTCGTTCTTCCCGTCGCTGCTGGAGCGGCGCCGGCGCATCGACCGCAGCGGCTCGTCGAGCGATGGGTCGTGCAGCCGGGCGTGCCCGCGCAGTCGTCGCGCCCGCCCTTGCATGATATTCGTCGCGGCCCGCAGAAGCGCGACCGTGTCGTGGCCGCTGTCCTAAGCGGAGCTGCCGAATAGTTTTTGTCTACTGCCAAACTCGATGCCGCCCTTCGGGTCTACGGCGAGTACGCGGATCCATCCCGCACTAATTCCGGGTGCAAGGCCTGCAATCAGTGACCACAGGACAGAGCCCTTGCCGGAACCGGCGCGCGGTAACCGCAAGTGCACCCGGCTGCGTGGTGCAGGCGGAGACACCGCAGGTGCAGCCGGTGGATTCGCAGCAGCAGGCGTGAGTCTCGTTGATAAATGACTCATATACCCGGGCAGGGTGTATGAGTTTCAAGGGTAGCTGTTCTTGTCGGTACTGATAGCAGGCAGCGGGCGCCTGCCCATCGTGCCGATCAGGAACGAACAAGTCGCGCGATAGCCGCGGAGGCCTCGGCCAGCTTCACGTCAGCCTCGTCCCCTCCCTGAGTAATTGCTTGGCTTACGCAGCTGTCGAGGTGGTCGTCGAGCAGGTTCAACGCCACGGACCGCAAAGCACTGCTGGCTGCACTGATTTGGGTGAGGATGTCGATGCAGTACTTGTCGTCGTCGATCATCTTTGCGATACCGCGAATCTGGCCCTCGATTCGACGCAGTCGCTTGGCGTAGCTGTCCTTGTGCGCTACATACCCGTATGTGGATTCCATTTGACCTTCCAGCACTTTAGTCATCGGGTCGTCGCCGGCATCGCCGCATGGTGACGAGTGTGATCGGCCACCAAAGACATCTACGATAGCAACGTTACCCCATAGGGGTACGGTGTAGTCGATTTCTTCAACATATCGGCTCGTGCGCACGCAGGGTTGCTGACATCACTGCCGAGAACGGTGTCATCCTCAGGCTTTGCCAGAGATTCTTTCTTGTTGGGCGCCATCAATTTCGACCCGAGGTTCGATCGCGGGTGTTTCGGTGAGGGGTAGTGGTTGGACGTGGGAGCGGCGTAGGCGGTTAGCGTTGCCGACCACCGATAGCGACGACAGGGCCATTGCCCCGGCAGCGATCATTGGGGAGAGTCGCAGCCCCAGCAGCGGATACAGGACGCCCGCCGCGAGCGGGATGCCAATGGCGTTGTAAATCAGGGCGAAGAAAAGGTTCTGCCGAATGTTCCGCATAGTTGCGCGGGAGAGCCGGATCGCGGTGACCACCCCGGCCAGCGACCCCGAGATCAAGATGATGTCGGCGGCTTCAATGGCCACGTCGGTACCGGTACCGATCGCAAGCCCGACATCGGCCTGGGCCAGGGCGGGCGCATCGTTGATGCCGTCGCCGACCATCCCCACCCGGCGGCCTTCTGCTTGTAGCCGGCGAATCTCGCTGGCCTTGTGTTCGGGCAGAACTTCGGCCAGCACCCGCGAGACTCCCACCTGGCGAGCGATCGCAGCGGCGGTGCGGGCATTGTCCCCGGTGATCATCACGACCTGCAGACCTAGCTTGCGCAAGGCGGCGATCGCCGCGATGGAGTCATCTTTGACGGTGTCGGCCACGGCGAGCACCCCGGCCGGGTTGCCGTCGACAGCGGCCAGCAGCGGCGTCTTGCCCGCGGCCGCCAGATCGGCGCTGATGCTTTCCGATCCCGCTGTGTCGATACCGTTTTCAGCCAACAAGGTCGCAGTACCGACGAGCACACTGTGGCCGCCGACGGTGGCCCGGACACCCTTGCCCGTGATGGAGTCGAAATCCTCGGGGGCACCAACATAAATGCCTCTGTCTCGGGCACCGGCGACCACCGCGACGGCAACTGGGTGTTCACTGTCGGCTTCGGCACTGGCAACAAGTGTCAGCAGTTCGTTCTCCGACAATGTCCCGGTGAGATGGATGTCGGTCAGTGCCGGCTTGCCGGCAGTGATGGTGCCCGTCTTGTCAAGCACGATGGTGTCGAGCCTGTGCGCAGTCTCTAGGGCTTCGGCCGAGCGGATCAGTATGCCCGCGCGGGCGCCCTTGCCGGTGCCGACCATGATCGACAGCGGGGTGGCCAGCCCGAGCGCGCAGGGGCAGGCGATGATCAGCACGGCGACCGTCGATACCAACGCCTGCGTCACCGTGGGTGCTGGGCCGGCGACGAACCAGACCGCGAAAGTGGCTACGGCAGTAGCGATCACGACTGGCACGAAGTAGGCCGAGATCGCGTCGGCCAGCCGCTGAATCGGGGCTCGCGATGCCTGCGCCTGCTGCACCATGCGGATGATTTGGGCGAGCATGGTGTCCGCGCCGACTTTGGCCGCGCGCACCCGCAACGAGCCGGTTGTGTTGACCGTCGCGCCGATCACGGTGTCGCCAATGTGTTTGACCACCGGCATCGATTCGCCGGTCACCATGGACTCATCGACAGCAGATTGTCCGGACAGCACGGTGGCATCGACGGGGATTTTATCGCCAGGCCGGATCACGATCGCGTCGCCGACGGCGACCTCGTCGACAGGAATCTCGGTTTCGGCACCGTCACGCAACACGCGAGCGGTGCGGGCCTGCAAGCCCAGCAGGGCGCGGATGGCTTCACCGGTGCCGGCTTTGGCGCGGGCTTCCAGCAACCGGCCCAGCATGATCAGGGTCAGAATCACCCCAACGGCCTCGAAATACACATCACGTACTTCGGCCGGCAACGCGGTGGAGGCGACCGTCACGAGCAGGCTGTAGCCGTAGGCCGCGAAAGTGCCCAGGGTAATCAGGCTGTTCATATCGGCGCTGCGATGCGCCAGCGCCAACCAACCCGTGCGATGGATCGGCCACCCCACATACATCATCACCGGGGTGATCAACACCAACTGCACCCAATGGTCGAGTAACACCGCCGGCACCCAGCGCGCACCTAGTGGTCGAGCCATCACCGCATACAGCACCGGCGCGGTCAGCACTGCCCCGATCACCACCCGACGGGTCAAATCGGCGATATCGGCGCGCCGTTCTTCGGCCTGGGAGGCTTCAACGTCAGCGGCGGTTGGCTCGCCGACGCCATCGGATGGCGCGTGACCAAAAGCGGCGGCGGTCTTTTCGGGTTCAGCAGATTGCGTGGCCTGACCATTAGGGGTGACGACGAGTGTGCCGGAGATCATGTTCATGCTGCAGACAAATGGGAACGACCCTGCCTGTTGGGGGTTGAACTTGACGATGGTGCGCTGATGGGCGGGCAGGGCCGCCGACAGATGAAGGTCGGGAAAAACGACTCGCGAGCTGCAATCCCCGGTTTCTTGCCGGTCGAATTCGATCTCGACCGGAATGCCCTGGCGTACTTGCACGATGTTGGGGCTGTACCCCCCGCGGATCGTTACCTGGATCCGCTGCACACCGCCGCTCACCGCAGCGGCCTGGGCGCGGCGGGGGGCAAAGAAGTACCACGCCAAGCCGGCGATTGCCAGGGCCGCTCCTAGCACGACTGCGACATCAACGCTTGGAATCACGAGCCTCCTCGCCAATTCCGACTAATCAAGAGCTGCACTGCGACCGCGCTCCCGGGCCGCCTTCCGCGCTAGATCGTTCATGCGGGCCCGGTAGGCCTCGGCATCGATATCCCCGGACAGCCGTTGGCGAACGATGAGCGCCTCTGCCGTAAGGCCCCGGCACCGCCAGAGGCTGGTATCCCTGTCTGAAACGAGCAGGCCGGACAGCCCCACGGTGTCGTGCCGCAAAGTTTCGTCGCGATGCCGCCGGTATTTGCACTTGATCGGCCTGATCATGGTCGCGACGAAGGTAGTCAACAGCACTAAGCCAACCAGCGTTGCGGGCCAATTACCGCCGGTGATCTGTCCCGATGCCACCATAACGACGCCTGCCTATTGTCTTAACACAACGCCAGCCGCTGCACTTCGGTCTACGATGCCAGATCATACCCCTAGGGGGTAGGGACTTAGGTCACTTCGCGTAGGAGCAGAAACCTGCCACCGCAGGAAAAGCGCCGAAGGTCCTTGGAATCATGTGGCGACCGACCCTGCTGTTCCGGCCGCCGCCAGACAGAGTGGATGGAGCGAAAGTTTTGGGTCTGCTCGATTGAACGCGGCCATGGAAAGCTTCTTTGGCCTGCTACAGAACAATGTCTTGGACCGTCGCCGCTGGGACACCCGCGAACGACTACGCATCGTCATCGTCACTTGGATCGAACGGACCTACCACCGCCGGCGCCGCCAAGCCGGCCCATCAGGCCGCGTAACAGAAACTGTCACCTATTCCTGCAGCAGACCCAAATACCCTGTTTGGCCCGCGTCCGGGCATCGAACACTAACTCCTGTGATTCGCGCAGTGCTCGTCGCGGCAGCCAGCGCAGCAGCCGCCGTCGCCGCGCCTCCGGTAGCCAGTGCCGACCCGGTTGTCGACCTGATGGGCAGGCTGCCGCCCGGGGACAGCAAAAGTTCGTGCCATTCGGTCGACGGACCGTTGGCGGACCCGGGGCCATAGCCATGGTGGAATGTTCGGATAATTCGCTGCCGGGCGGCCCAACAAGCGCGCGCTACACACTGTTCCGCGATACCGGCACGCTAGAAAGCCCTTCACCGCTATTTACCACTCACACCACTTCAGGGCCGCCAACTGCCCTGGATCGGGCTCCACGCCGGCTTCTTGGACTCGACCGGACGGCAAGCCCGGTGGCTCGATCGCTTGCGGCAACGTTGAAGGCGACACCGCTGCCTTGATGTGGACGAACGACTCCGGTCCGCTCATCGCCTTGGCCCAAGGGGGATCTGAGACCAATAACCTGCCGGGGCCCGGCGTCGACGCCCTGTGGCAATGGTGGTCCAGTTCGGTATTACCCGGCTGAATCGCGCGCCGACGCATTGGGGGACTCTGGCCGCCAGGGACGAACAGCTCGCGTGGCGAGGCAGCCGGCCGCTGACGCCGAACCCGCCGCGGGCCAGCGCCGCCGTCGTCCACGTAGCCGCAGCCTCGGCGCTAACCGCCTGCCCCGACCGCCCGTGCGAGCCAGCCAAGTTGAGCATGCCTACCTGGCACTCACCCATTGCACCGGCTCGTGGAACCGCGGAGGCAACTTGCCGGTGCTATCCGAACTGGGCCGATAAGAGGTCAAAAGGCTCTGTTTGGAGAATCAAAAGGCTCTGTTTGGAGAACTCTTCGACCGCTGACACTGAGTAGTCGGGATCGGAACCTTGGCATCGGCTGCCGATCCCGGCGATAGCGCTGGAGGATCACCGGGCAAGGGCCGGCCCCGGGTGATGTCTTCGGCACTGCAAAGGTGTTGCTGCAAAGGAGATTTCGGTGGACGACACGACCGAACCGCCGGCCGCCGGTGACCAGGCCGCCGCCGGGCACCGGGCCACGGTTGCTGAGTCCAGCCGCCCGCGGGCGCTCATAACCGTGCTCGCGGTAGCCGCCGTCATCGCGCTGGTCGCCGCAGTTGTTGGCTTCGTCATGGCGTTCCAGGCAACGCGAGAGGCGAATCGCAATCTTCGCCAGGCGACCAGCCTTCGCCTGGTCGCCGAAGCTCAGTCGATCCTGGCCCGTACCCGCATCGGGTCGGACATCACAGCCTTTCAAGGACTGGTCGCGGCGCAGCGACTTGCGCAAACCCCTGATAACGGTCCGTTACGCAGCGTGCTGGAAGACAACTACCGGGCCCTGAAGATCATCGAGACCTCCTTCCAGCCACCCAATGCAGTTACCAGCGTCGCGTTCAGCCGCGATGGGCGGCGAATTGTCGCAGCCGATGACCTTGGCGTGTCTGTATGGAATGCCGAGTCCGGCGGGGCAATCGGCGAACGGGCGCACCTCGACGGTGTCCGAACTGCGGTGGTCAGCCCGGACGGCACGCGGGCCGTCGCCATCCTTCGAAACACCGGGCAGGTATTGGACGCCGAGACCGGCCATCCGATCGGCGACCCGCTGAAGCTCAACGGCGCTGAGGTGGCGTTCAGCCCGGACAATTCGCGAATAGCGTGCGGCGGCAACAACGGCACCATTCAGATCTGGGATCTCAACACCGGCCGAACCGTCGGTAAGCCCCTGGCCGGGCACCAGGGTCCCGTCATCGCCCTGGCGTTCAGCCCCGACGGCAGACGGATCATCTCCGGCAGCGCGGACCAGACAGTGCGGGTGTGGGATGCGGCCACCGGCCAACCGATCGGTCAGCAAACGACCGGCGGCTCGGTGCTCAGCGTGGCATTCAGCCCCGACGGCACACGGATCGCCTCCGCCAACAGCGACGGCACCATCCAGTTGTGGGACGCTGACGCAACCCACGCCGTCGGCCCGGCGATGACGGGTCACGCGGGAAACGTGTACAGCGTGGCGTTCAGCCCCGACGGCACGCGGATCGCCTCCGGCGGTCAGGACAAGACGGTGCGGTTGTGGAATGCCGACACCGGTCAGCCCGTCGGGCGGCCATTGGTCGGCCACCGATGGACGGTCGGAACCGTGGCGTTCAGTCCCGACGGCAAACGGGTCGCCTCCGGCAGCGGGGATAGGACCGTCCGACTATGGAGTGCCGAACCCGGCCCGCTCGTGGGCCAGTCCCTGACCCCGCCCGGCTGGACTCCGTCGTCCCCGGGCTGGGTAAAGAACGTCAAAGTGGCGGTCAGTCCCGACGGCAGGTGGATCGCCTCCGGCGGTGACGGCGTCGCGCTGTGGGACCCGGCCACGGGTCAAGCCATCCGCGCCCCGATCACCGAATACGGGGAATTCGTGGCGTTGAGCCGCGACGGCAAGCGGATCGCCGCGATGGGTGACGGGAAGGTCCAGGTGTTGGACGTGGGCACCGGCCGACCCGTCGGCGCCCCGGTGGAGAACTGGGAAGTGCGAATCGTTGCATTCAGCCCGGACGGCACCAGGATCGTCTCCGGCGGCGACGACCAGACCGTCCGGCTGTGGGACGTGGCGACCGGCCGGCAGATCGGAGACCCGATGACCGGCCACAGTTCCGATGTGAAAGGCGTCGCGTTCAGCCCGGACGGCACGCGTATCGCATCGGGCAGTCGCGACGGCGTGCGTTTGTGGGATGCGACGACCGCCCGGCAAGTCGGTGGACTGATGGCAATCGGCGGTACGGAAAGCAGAGGTGTCGAGAGCGTCGTGTTCAGCCCGGACGGCAGGCGGATCGCCGCCGACGAAGACACCGTCGCGGGCACCACGGTGCGGTTGTGGGACACGGCGACGGGCAAACCCGTCGGCCGGCCGATGACGGCGAAGACCTTGATGAGTTATCCGGGCCTGCTGTTATACGAGATGAGCGTGGCGTTCAGCCCCGACGGCAAGCGCATCGCCTCGACTGTGTGGGACCACACCGTGCGATTGTGGGATGCCGACACGGGACAACCTGTCGGTGCTCCGCTCAGAGGCCATACGGCGGACGTAACGAGCGTGGCATTCAGCCCCGACGGAACGTTCCTCGTGTCCGGCAGTGAGGACGGGACCGTGCGGTTGTGGCTCAACTATCCCGACGCGGCATCGGCGTTGTGCGCCAAGCTCTCCACCAACATGAGCCGCCGGCTGTGGCAGGCCTGGGTGTCTCCCGGCATCGACTACGTCGAAGCCTGCCCCGGCCTTCAGATCAAGAAAGAATACGAGTGGTAGGTCCCATGAGCGGCAACGATGCGGTCAACAACGAGATCGAGCAGATCCTCCCGCGCGACCCCCAGCAGCGCCAGACCGCATTGGAGCTGTTGCGTTCGGCGTTCATTCCCTGGTTGGTCACCATCAATCCCGAAGACCATCATCCGATGCGGCGGGTGGCGCGCCAGGCTGATCTGCCGGAGGCAAGCCGCCCACTGATTGACGCGCTGGTGGAAAAGCGGCTGCTGGTGCGCGACGAACGCGACGGGCAGGCGGTCGTGGAGGTGGCGCCGGAAAGCCTGCTGTATCAATGGGATGAGCTTGCCGGCTGGCTACGTGCCGAACGGCAAAACCTCGCAACCGCCGACGACGTCGAACGCAACGCCACCGCCTGGACCGCCCACCACCGAGACCCCGCCTGGCTGCTTACCGGCACCCGGCTCACCGACGCTGAAAACCTTGCCAGCACAACGGGATTCCGTGATAGGCTCGCCGGCGCGCGCGACTACCTGGCCGCCTCCCGCCAGGCCGAAAACGAGCCCGTCGCCAACGAAGAACGACGCCAAGCCGAATTGCGCCAGGCTGAGGAGCGGGCACACTTCGCGCGGGAACGCCAAGACACTGCCGAAGCCCACGCCGCCGAACTGCGCAAGCGCGTCCGCATCCTGCGTGCCGTCCTGGCCGGCACTGTCGTGATCGCCCTTATCGCCGCGATCGTGGCCGTGGCCGGGTTCGTTCAAGCCAACGACGCCAAACACCTGGCGGAAACCCGGAATCGGGAAGCGATCGCCTTGAAATTGAGTTCGCAGGGACAGGCCATCCTCGCGGGTGTTCGCGCCGGAGGCGATGTGCGGGCGATCCAGCAGATCCTGGCCGCACCGGCCATCGCGCCCAGTACCGACATCAGTGCGCTGCTCACCGCCGTGGTGGAGCGACAATCCACCATCAAGATCATCCCGACGCCCGACGCGGTTTTCAGTGTGGCGTTCAGCCCCGACGGCCTCCGCATCGCCTCCGGCGGCGCCGATAACACGCTGCGGTTGTGGGATGCCGCCACCGGCAAGCCCGTCGGCGCCCCGCTGACCGGCCACACCGCCCCGGTACTCAGTGTGGCGTTCAGCCCCGACGGGCGGCGCATCGTCTCCGGCAGCGACGACAAAACGCTGCGGTTGTGGGATGCCGCCACCGGCGCGCCGATCGGCGCCCCGCTGACCGGCCACACCGGCCCGGTGGAAAGTGCGGGCTTTAGCCCCGACGGGCGGCGCATCGTCTCCGCCGGTGACACCATCGCCGACGGCACGGTGCGGTTGTGGGACAGCGGCACCGGTCAGCAGATCGGCGCCCTGCTGACCGGCAACAGCGGCCCGTGGGACAGTGTGGCGTTTAGCCCCGACGGGCGGCGTATCGTCTCCGGCAGCGGCCCCGTCGGCAACGTCGGCCCCGGCACAGTGCAGGTGTGGGACGCCGACACCGGCCAACCGATCGGGCAACCGCTGGTTGGTGGCACTGGGCCGGTGTTCAGTGTGGCGTTTAGCCCCGACGGGCGGCGCATTGTCTCCGGCAGCGCCGACAGCACGGTGCGGTTGTGGGACGCCGGCACCGGTCAGCCGATCGGTGCTCCGCTGACCGGCCACACCGGCGCGGTGGCCAGTGTGGCGTTTAGCCCCGACGGGCGGCGCATCGTCTCCGGCAGCGCCGACAGCACGGTGCGGTTGTGGGACGCCGGCACCGGTCAGCCGATCGGCGTCCCGCTCACCGGCCACACCGGCGCGGTGGCCAGTGTGGCGTTCAGTCCCGACGGGGGGCGCATTGTCTCCGGTAGCCCGGACGGGCGGCGCACACCCCCCGGCAGCGTCGAGGGCACGCTGCAGTTGTGGGACGTCGGAACGGGCCAGCAGATCGGTGCCCCGCTGACCGGCCACACCGGCGCGGTGGACAGTGTGGCGTTCAGTCCCGATGGGCGGCGCATCGTCTCCGGCAGCGACGATAAGACGCTGCGGTTGTGGGACGCCGCAACCGGTCAGCCCATCGGTGCCCCGCTGAGCGGCAGCACCGCCTCGGTGTCGAGTGTGGCGTTTAGCCCCGACGGGCGGCGCATCGTCTCCGCCAGCGCCGACACGGTGCGGTTGTGGGACGCCGGCACCGGCCAGCCGATCGGCGCCCCGCTGACTGGGCACACCCTGTGGGTGACCAGCGTGGCGTTCAGTCCCGACGGGCGGCGCATCGTTTCCGGCAGCGCCGATGACACGCTGCGGTTGTGGGACGCCGGCACCGGGCAGCCGATCGGTGCCCCATTGACCGGCCACACGGCCTCGGTGTCCAGTGTTGCGTTCAGCCCCGACGGGCACCGCATCGTCTCCGGCAGCTACGACAAGACCCTGCGGTTATGGGACGCTGCCACCGGTCAGCCGATCGGCGCTCCGCTGACCGGTCACACCGAATCGGTGACCAGTGTGGCGTTCAGCCCAGACGGGCACCGCATTGTCTCCGGCAGCACCGACACCACACTGCGGTTGTGGGACGCTGCCACCGGCGCGCCCATTGGTGCTCCGCTGACCGGTCACACCGACTCGGTGGACAGTGTGGCGTTCAGCTCCGACGGGCGGCGCATCGTCTCGGGCGGCAGCATCGCCGACGGCACGGTGCGGTTGTGGGACGTGAGCACCGGCCAGCAGATCGGACCACCGCTGAGCGGCCACACCGGCACGGTGTTCAGTGTGGCGTTTAGCCCCGACGGGCGGCGCATCGTCTCCGGCGGGCTCGACATGACACTGCGGTTGTGGCCGGGGCCCGCGGCCTGGCCTGATCTGTTGTGCGACAAGCTCGTCGCGAATATGAGCCACAAACAGTGGCACGACTGGGTATTCCCCGACATCGACTACATCAGGCTCTGCCCGAACCTGCCCGTCCCCTAACACCCACCCGACGAGGTTTACGACACGTCCGACAGCTATCCATGGAGCCGACCGGCCTCAACACTTGTGGCAGAAAACGGTGAGAGACTTCCCCCGAGAGGTAGTGATACGCAGTGGCGCGCCCAATTCCGAACGCAGCGGCCAACTTACGCACCGGTGCAGCGGCAGCGAGCCGCCGCTGCGGCTTTTGCCTACCGGGGTTGAGTTTCGACGGCTTGGTGGCCGGCGACCTCGGACGCGCCGCGATTCAGGGGAGACCGCTCGCCGCTCTCGGTCCGGGTTCCGGTTCGCAGCGGGTGTCGAACCGAACTACCACGAGGCGAGCGGCTAGATCGGTGACGCGTTGCGCGCCCAGGCTCGACAGTTGATGCCTCGACCCGCAGGGGAAGGCGCTGATGAACAAACCGCAATCACGAAGCGGAAAAGCTTCAGGCCTCACGGTGACCAGGGGAATCTCGCTGATCTTGCTGGCGCTCTTGTTCGGGCCCATTGCTTCTGCATCCTTACCCGAAGGCCCTACGCACTGGAACGAATACGCCACCGCGGGGGCCGACACTATATGGCGCACTTACTTTCTGGCGATCTTGGCGCTCTGTGTCGTGGCGTTGGTGCTGGGCATTGTCTCGCTGACAAGACCCGCCAGTCACCCGATGTTCAGTGTTATCGAAGGGGCAGCGGTGATCGTCGTCGGGTTAGCCGGCTGCTTACTTGGGGTCTTATCTGTCGGTAACGGAACCGATGTGGCGACCCCGCTCACCTTTCTCGGTACCGGGGCTCTGTTCGCACTCGCCGGTGGAATAACGACGTTGCTGTCCATAATTGCGGTTGTCGACCGACGCCGTCCTGGTGCTCAGCCGTCATCCGGGGCGCTGCCGTCCGGTTTGCAGCCCGGTCCGTTGGGCTTGCGGTTTCTCGCCCGGCTGATCGACGGCCTGCTGGTCGTCATTGTCGCGGTGCCGCTGGCCGTGCTGGCGGAAATTCACATCGGGGCTGCCGGCTTATTCCCCGGTTTGTTTTCCGGGTTGCTTGCCTTCAGCTACTTCGTGGCGTTCGAGGTGAGTCAGGGCTGGACCCTGGGCAAGAAGCTGCTGGGTATGCGGGTACACGGACCGCCCGGCGCCGAGAAACCGACCGTGCGGCAGTCCGCCGTCCGCAACCTCTTCACACTGCTGGCGATCATCCCCTTCGTGGGCGAACTGCTCGTGCTCGTCGCCGGCATCGTGATCGCGGCGACCATCCAGTCGAGTCCCACCAAACAAGGCAAACATGACGAGTTCGCCGGCGGAACCCACGTGGTGAAGTATTGATCCCGGTGGCCGGCGTCGGCGAAATCTGACGCGTCACTTCGTATCGCACATGTGCAAGACCTCGGGATCGGCGTGGCGCGCCCGTCTTTCTGGTCGCCGTATTGCTGACCGCGGGCCGGAGCGGGCGGCCGGGCTCCAGGAGTCCAAGGGCGATGAGTTTTGCCATGGTTTCCAGTCTGTATCCCCAACACGCCGGCAACCGCACCCGAGGAGCGCATCATGACCGCTAGCTACACCTTCGACGTCTTTTCCAGCCTCGACGGCTTCGGCGGCGTCAGCGGCGGCGACTGGAGCGGCTACTGGGGCAAGCAAGGCCCCGAATTGCTCGACCACCGCCTCTCCCTGTACGACGAGCACCAGCGAATGGTCTTCGGCGCCAACACATATCGGGCATTTGCGCAAATGCTGGCCGAGAGCACCGAGGAGTCCGAGGTGCATGACCCGTGGGTCACCCGGATGAGACACCTGCCGGCGACGGTGGTGTCGACAACCCTGGATGGACCTCTCGACTGGCCCGACGCGACCGTCGTGAGCGGCGACGCCGTCGACGTCGTCGCCCGGCTCAAGCAGGAGTCCGAGGTGCCGTTGCGCTCGCACGGCAGCCTGTCGATGAACCGAGCGCTGATGGCGGCCGGCCTGGTCGACCGCGTCCAGGTGACGCTCTTCCCCGTGATAACCGGTCAGACCGGTGACGACCCGATCTACCAGGGCGCGGCCGACTTCGACCTCGAGCTGATCGAGAGCCGAACGCTCGACGGCAATATCCAAGAGCTCATCTACCGGCCCACCCTGCATGTCTGAGCGCTCCATACCCACCCGCCAAGCAGCCGAATCCGGCCGGAAGTTCCAGCCACCGACATGCCCGACCGGTCCCATGGCCGCCCGTCACGCGGCTTGCTGATGGCCCCGCCTCGTCGCCATCGTCCGACGAGGTGGGCGTCGACCACTGTCCAATGGTGGGGGGCGGACTCGATGAGTTTGAACGCCATCCCGGGCAGTGCGGAAGCCGGGGCCTTTGGTGACCCGCCGGCGTCGTGAAGGTCGACTCGATCGGGTTGGTCCGACCAATTTTCTACGGGTGGGGGCTGGTGCTGGGCGGCGCAGGTGGCAGCTGGAACAATGACGGATCGGCGAGGACCACCGCCGCGGGCACATCGCCTTTGCGTGTCGCCAACAGCGGGGTTCGATAGACATATCCGCGATTGCCGCATTCGTCGCTCATAGCGGTGTCGGTCTGGATGCCTCGAAGCGTGCCGTCAGGCTGCGGCTCTAATGACCACACGAAGGTCTCACTGGTGGCGACTTGCGGGTTCGTTCCTCCGGGGCAGCCCTGGCCGGGCCCAAGGTGAGGTGTCTGTTCCCAGCGACCATCGACAAAACGGAGCACCATACCGCCGCCTACTGGCGCTTGGTGGTTTTCCTGGGCCAGTTGGGCACCTGTGGCGACGCATCCAGCCGATGTGCACAACGAACGAAAGGCCCACCAGTCGACACTGGGCGCCATGTCACCAATCGTCTGCTTGCCGTTCACCGTCTGCTTCGACCAGTCATACTCCACGCTGAAGGTGCCGTCGAGTACCGGAGTCGCACCCGCAACCGGTGGAACCGGGCTGCTGGTCAGTGGTGTGACGGTAATGGTCGCCGGATCGGCCACCGTAACGGCGGGCGGTAGATCGCCTGTCCGCACCGCCACCAGCGGAGCCTGCCAGACCGTGCCTATGAAGCCGCATTCATCGGTTAAGACGGTATTGGTCCAAAGGCCTCGAAGGGATCTGTCAGGCTGCGGCTCCGCGGACCACGAAATGATTTGGGTCTCGGTGCCCGGGCCGATTTTCCCGTCTGCGCCCAGGCACCGCTTACGCGGATATTGACTCGTAACGGGTGTGCGCTGCCATTGGCCGTTGACAAAATGGAATTCGGCTGTGCGCGGGGGTGTAGCCGCCACTTGGTGGTTCGTGTCGTCCAGCACGGTGCCGCTGGCAACGCACCCCGTGGACGAGCAAAATGAGCGAAATGCCCACCAAGAACTGCTGTTCGTCTTGTCGGAAGATGATGCGGGAGCGCCATTTTCGGTCTGCTTGGCCCAGTCGATGTCTACCCGGTAGGTGCCCTCGAGCACGGCGGCCGGAGGCGGTTCGGCGGCCGCAGGCGGTTTAGCGGCGGTGTTGTTCTGGATCATCCGGTAACCGATGACACCGACGACTATCAACACTGCCATCGCCATCGTCGCGGCGAGGAGGATCCAGGGCTGGCTGCGCTTCTTCCGCCTCGCCGCAGCCGGCGGAGAACCGGTAACCCATGCCGGCGTCGAGGCCTTCGGTACATCGTGGTAGCCGGGGAAGGCCTCGATCACCGGCGGTAACGGCGGTCCGCTCGCGGTAACAAACCCATCCCGCGGGGGCTCTGCTTGTTGTGAACTCGAGTCGACTTCGTCGAAACTCCCCGTTGGTGCGGTTGCCTCGCTGGGCTCGACGCCGGTTGTACCCTGATGCTGCGTCGGCGACCCGTGGGATATCACCTCGTTCACCGGCTGAGGCTGGTCTCCCGGCCTGTGCGGATCGACATCGTTGGACACTTGCCTTTCCTTTCACATGCCGCTATCTCGGATCGTAGTGGTGAGAACCTGGTCGGCAGAGGGAAACCCGGGATTCGCGGTCCTCGATGAGAAGCCATGAGACCCCATGAGGCCCAACGAGACTTGCCATACCCTCATCCGGGGCAGCTGTTGATGACCACCCTCACGACCTGCCATACGGCCGCATTCGCTGCCACTCGTGCGCGACCGCCTGGCTTTCGGTTTCGGGTATCGGCACGACGCCGGCGCGGCAAGAGGTCTCTGGTCGTGTCGTCGGTGGGTGCAGTCTCCGGGATATTTTCAAGACCTGTGGATCGGTGAGTTCAGGCGACCTCCGATCCGGCGGTTTGGGGCCACTGTCACCTACGTCGCCCCGCCGTGCGGCAAGAGGAGCTCGTAAGTAACGCCGAGCACCCGATACGTGGGCTCCGCACGCCTATCGCAGGTGATGAGCGGCAACTTGTGCTCGCGGGCAGCGGCGCCGACCAGACCGTCGTAGAGTGCGCCACCGGCCAAGCCCGCCTGGACGAACTCCTGCAACAGGTCGGCAGTGTCAGTTGCCGACAGAAAGCGAGAATCCGGAAAATTCGTCACCTCTAGCCGCAATGCCGCAGCCGGACTAAGGCGCTGTGGCGGCGGCAACCGGGTCAGGACCGACAACAGCTCCACCGCAGCATGCCCAGACATCCCCCGGCGACAGGACAGCAGCCTAGCTCTTGCCGCACGGTGAAATGGGTTCTCCCGCTGCGCCAATGCGAGTGCCGCGCTGGTATCAACAAGCACATGTTCAGCGTTGATCGCCAAGCCGTAACTCCCTGACCGCGTCGTCGTCGAGCTCCGGCCCACCCCCGGGTAGCAGGAGAAGACCGTCCAGTTCGACGAGCTCGTCAACCGCCGGACTTTCAATACGGATAGCAGCCCCCTCGACCGAGATCTCGACCTCTCCCGCAGTAATGCCCGACTGCTCGCGAAGCGACTTCGGGATCACCAAACGCCCGGCCTTGTCAATGGTAGTACGCATACCATTACGATACCGCAGTCATGGTACATCTGTGGTACATAGAGCGACAGTCAATACCCCTGATCATTGCCCGCAACCTCTCACCGACCGGTTGTCAGCAATATGGGTGACCCGGAGCCGCAAGATGGTGCAATCTAGAGCGGTGCTTACGGTCGTGCCGGGAAGGCGCACATGACCTCGGGCGGATACGGCGGGGGCTCGGGGGACCCGTTCGGCGCCGGCTCCTTTGACGCCGGCTCATTCGGTGGTGACGGCCCGGTCCCCGGGGCGCCCGAACCGCGCAGACGCCGCCAAGGCGAGGTCAACACGCTGGCCACACTGTCGATAGTGTTCGCGTTTTTCTTCGCCCCGGCAGGGGTTGTGCTGGGCCATGTTGCGCTGGCGCGGATCTCTCGCAGTGGCGAACGAGGGCGTGACCGCGCGCTGATCGGCCTGACGCTGTCGTATGCGTTCATCCTGTTCGCGGCGGTCGCCCTGGTGGTGTGGCTGGTCATGGGCGGCGGTAGAGGCCCTTCGCCAGGAGGGACAACCACCCCGACCACCACGCCGACCACAGCCACCCCGTCGACGAGCATCGTCACCAGCATCGTCACCGCGCCGTCGACAACGCGGCCAACGTTCCCGGTTGAGGACATGCGGGTCGGCGACTGCGTGGAGATACAGCACCTCTATCCCGACCCGACGAACCCCGATCAAACGCAGATAAGCCTGTTCTACTCCGTGCCGTGCGAGGTTCGCGACGGAGTGTTTCGGGTCGACAAGATCGCCACACAGAGGAGCCAGTGCCCCGGCTACGCACTGGTCAACGCCGACGAGACCCTCTTCGCGTGCGTCTCCAATTTCCGTGGATGACCCGGCGAGCGTATTTGCCTGGAAGAAGCTGTGAATGGTGTCGCCGTTTCACGTCGTTGAAGGAATCTGGTAACCGGGGCCGACGGGGGCACCGGACCGATAGACTGCGTCGGTGAACCACTCTGGGGATCCGTTTCGCCAGGATTCTGCTGATCAGTTCGGTACGAGCGGCGGGCCGCCCGCGGTCAGCTACCCGCAGCCTGGCGGCGATCCGTGGCAGGTGGGAGGAAGTGCGTTCCCCACCCCACCCGTCCAAAAGGCGAGCTTAGACACGTTTGCGGTGCTGTCAGCGATCCTGGCCGTCCCGATGCCCCCGGCGGCCGTCGTGCTGGGGCATCTGGCATTGCCCCGAATTCGCCGCACGGGCGAGCGCGGGCGGTTAGCGGCCATCCTGGGACTGGTAACCGGGTACCTGATGTGTGCGGTGCTCTTGGCCGGGGCGATCTGGGTGGCATCGACTAGTCGCTCGCCGTCGAGTCGGAACGCGGCCACGCCGACCAGTGCACCGTCGCTGCCGGCGTCGACGTCAACGTCGACGTCGATCGTGACGGTGCCGCCGTCCATCCGGCCACGCGTGAAGATCGATCTCAGCCAGGCCGCAGTGGGCACCTGTGTGGAAATTCAGCGCCGAGGAACCCAGGCGGACGAGCTTGATCTGTTCAAGGTCGACTGCGAGCACCGCCAAGGTGTGTACGTGGTCACCGCTCGGGTAAACAATCAGTACGAGTGCAAGTCGACATACATCGCTGCGCCTCCGGACCGCGCATTCGCCGTGTGCTTGAACCTGTACTGATCGGTGCCCGCGGACCGCAGACAGAGGGAATGGAGATGATGCAGACCGACTGCTGGCAAGGTTTTGGCACCTCAGCCGCACCTAGGGGTTCCAGCTGAAATGGCGCCAGCGGATCCGTTTGACTTCAGCGATTTCGGCGCCCCCTCGGCCCCCCCGTCGCAGCCGCGTAGCACCCCGGCACCTCGTCAATCCGCTGGGCGGGAAACGAACCGTCCATTCGACACCGGTTTTGACCCGTTCGCCGACCAGGCCTTCGACCAGGCCCGTCCAGTTGCCGGCGACGCTTTCGGCGGTTCCGATCCCGGGCTGGGGGAAGCCGCGCTGGTGGTCGCGCGTCCACCCGTAGCGCTTTTCGCGCTCGCGCTCGGGCTTGCGGTCGCCGGGGTTGTGATCGGAATGCTGTGGGGCACTTCGTTGCCGGCCGCGTTTTCCGGGTGGCTGCTGGCCGGTCCGGTGGCGATCGGGGTGCTGGCCGAGTTCACCCGGGTGGACACCCAACGCCGGGCCAACGCGGTGTATTCGGCGCCACGGTGGGTCGCAACCCTGTACTGGGCGGTCCTGGGAGTGTGTCTTCTCGGTATCGCCGTCGGCGCCTGGCATATCGCGATCTGGGCGGGCAGGCTGTAGGACGACCTGATGATGATCGTCAACCAACTAGGCCGACGCCCCGCAACCCCGGGAAGAGCGCTGGGCGGTATCCCGGGCCGCATCACAGCGGTTGCTGCGCTGGCTGGTGCCCTTATGTTGTGGGGATCGCTCCTGCCGACAGCCCAGGCGCAACCCGACACCGGGCCCGACAATGGGGTGGCCCGCTACGGTGCCTGCCTGGCCGCACAGAAACAGGGTGAGTTGCTGATCCTGGTCGACGAGTCAAGCAGCCTGCAAGACACCGACGGCAAAGCTGCGCGCGTGCAGGCGGCCAAGTACCTGGTGCAAACATTGGGTCGTTACGCCGACCGTATCCAGGCCAAGCTCGACGTCGCCATCGCCGGGTTTGCCGAAAGCTATGTCTCCGAACAGGATTGGACGCCGCTGACCGGTGCCACCGCCCAGCACGTGGGCGATGCGCTGTCGACCCTGGCGTCGAAAAACACCGGGATCGACACCGACTACTGGCTCGCTCTCGACGGCGCGCGCCAGGCGCTGGCCTCCCGCGGCAGCGGTGTCGGCGGCGCCGACCGCTGCCAGGCGATCGCATGGTTCTCCGACAGCAAGATCGATTTCACGGCGCGGCCGCTGACCAAGCCGTACGCCGAAGGGGTTCCCCTGAATAGTGCGAACGGCGTGGCCGAAACGATTCGGCTCGCCACCGAATCGATCTGCCGGCCGGGTGGGCTTGCCGACCAACTGCGCTCCCGCGGCATCGTGATGTTAGGTGTGGGACTCGGTGACGCCGCCCGCGCGTCCCAGTTCGACGTCATGTCGGCGATCAGCACCGGGCGGGGCCTCAACGGAATGCCCTGCGGCAACATCACTGAACCCGCTCCCGGCGATTTTTACCGGGTGTCCAACATCGACGACATGCTGTTTGCCTTCGATTCGCTCAATCCCGAGCCCGGTGTACCCCAGCGCAAAGGCCCGGTGTGCGAGTTGCAGGTTTGCCAGGAGGCCCGCCACGACTTCGTGCTGGACCGGTCGATCAAGTCGGTGAAGATCCTGGGCTCCGGCGGCACGCCCGGCATCGTCCCGTACCTGATTTCGCCCGCCGGGCAGAAGGTCGAGTTGCCGAACAGGTCAGGCCCGGTCAGCACCGAAATCGCTGGCACCCCAGTCGAATACGAATGGCTTTCGGAGTCGTCGCAAACCATCACGATCCGCAATACCGGCAGTCCCGACTGGCCGGGGAAGTGGGCGATCGTCTACGTCGACACCACCGGGCAACACCCGGACGCGGTGTCGCGGGTCAGCATTCACATCATCACCGACATATTTCCGGTCCTCGTCGACGCCGCGAAGGTCGCCTGGCGCAGCGGACAAGCCGTCAAGGGCCTGACCTTCGGTTTGGCCGACGGGCAAGGCAATCCGGTCAAGCCCGGCGACCTGGCAGGCACTGCGACGCTGTCGGCGGTGCTGGAACCTGATGGTGCTCAACCGATTCCGCTGCTGGTGTCGGTGCCCAAGACCGACATCGGCAAACCCGTCAACGCCGACCTGACCACCGTCAAGCCGGGTCATGCGACCCTGCGGATGTCGTTGACCATCACCACCGCTGCGGCGACCGATCGCAGCGGCGCCCAGATAGCCCCGGGAACCACGCTCTCGCCCCAAGACGTCGCGATGTCGATCCAGATTCTGCCCAAGTTGGGGCTACCCACCCCGGCAGGCCGGATCGACTTTGGCACCGTGGTGGGCGCCAGGGGCGCGACCGGCTCACTCGCCATCACCGGGCCGGGATGCGTCTGGATCGCCGCTTCCGACAAGGACAACATCATCGCCGCCCCCGAGGGCATCGGGACCACCCGCATCACCTCCTCGGCCGATGCGCCGCAAACCTGTCTGAAGGTAGCTGCGGGTGAGACCGCCCGGCTGCCGGTCACGTTGCGCACCGACCGGGACGGCCGCGGCGGCCTGAGTGGGACTGTGCCGGTTCATATTTCGCCCCTGGCCAACCCGAGCGACGCGCAGGTCGTCGACGTCCCGTTCGTCGCGTCGCTGACCAAGCCGCTCAGCAAGACCAACTTCGTGCTGGTGTTTCTGGCCGCGTTGCTGCTGGGTCCGGGCATTCCGCTGGCGCTGTTGTATGCCGGCAAGTGGTATGCGGCCAAGATTCCCGGCGAGCCGATGCTGGCCGAGCGGATACCGGTCGAGGTGGACCCCGACTCCGACACCGTGGTCCGCAACGGCTCGCCGTTCGACATGGCCGACACCGACCTGCTCAGGCTGGTACCGGGGCTGGCCGGAGGTGCCCGAAAGCTGAGTGTGCTGGGGGTTACCTTGAGCGCGACCGTTGGACGAAGCCCCTTCGGCACCGGGCACGTCATCGTCGATGCCGACGGCAGGGTCAGCGTGGGCTCGGCACTTCCCGGCACGGATCGCACCGGTCTGAAGGCGGTGCTTCCCCTTGCCGTGCACAACAAATGGGTGGTGTTGCACGATCCCGGTGGTCCACCGAATGCGGCCGAGGTGCTGCTGCTCGTGGGCGGGCGAACCGACACCGCCGTGCGTCAGCGACTCTACGACGATGTCGGCCGACGCCTACCCGAGCTGCTGACAGCTTTGCGGCAACGGGCGGCCGACGCCGGACTGGTCGCGTCCACCGACGGCGAGCCCGGATCACCGTCCGCCTCCACCGGGGCGGCCGCGCCCGCACCGGACCCGTTCACCACGGCAGAACACACCGCGCGGCCGGGCGGCTATGATCCCCGGCCTTTCGACCCATTCGACGAAGGAGCCTCATGCGACGATTCCTGATTGTTGGTTGTGGCGGCTCGGGCGGCGCGACGTTGGCCTACATGATGGACCAGCTGCGCTCCGAACTGCACGCGGCCGGTATCGAGAGCCTGCTGCCCGGTTGGCAATTCGTCGTCATCGATGTGCCCAGCGGGGCTGAGGACGGACCGGAGGGGCTGAGCAACGTTCCAGCGCAGGGCGGCACCTACATCGGCTGCGGCCCGCAGGGCAGCAGCTACGCGATCCTGGACGCGGCGCTTTCGCAGCGCCTGGCCGCCAATGCTGCGCTGGATACCATCGCCACCTGGGCGCCGCGCCACCCGGAGGAAGTGACCAATCCGATCTCGACAGGTGCCGGACAGTACCGCGCGATCGGGCGGATGATCGTCCTGAGCAAGGCCGGCGAGATCCGGTCTCGGCTGCAAGCCGCCTGGGATCAGCTATTTCGCGTGGAGACCATTTCTGCGATGTCGACGGCGCAGGTCCCGGGCATCGGTCAATTCGACCCGCATCAGCCGCCGCTGGTGCTCGTGGTGTCGTCGATGGCCGGCGGCGCCGGCGCGTCGATGGCCTTGGATGTGTGCCGGTTGTTGACGCTGGTCTCCGGGCTGGACCCGAGGTTGATGGGCTTGTTCCTGGTCACGCCTGACATTTTCGATTCGCTGCCGGAGAGCGCCCGGACCGGCGTTCGGGCCAACTCGCTGGCCATGCTGGGTGAGATCGTCGCCAGCCAGTCCGGCGCGGCCAGGGAGCACGACGTACGGATCCTTCGGGCGCTCGGACAGCAACACGGTGAGGGCGAGCCGATCCCGTTCGCACGGGTCTTCCCGGTCGGCCGCTATGTCGGCGCCGACCGCACCCTGTTCGGGGACGGCTCACCGTTCGCGGTGTACCGGGGACTGGCCCGCGGCCTGGCCGGTTTAATGATGAGCGGCACGGCCAGCGACCAGTTCGTCTCCTACGACCTGGGCAACACCGCCTCGCCGGCCGGTGATCGGGACCTGTTGGGGTGGGGCAACTCGGTGTGGGATCCGCTGCCGTGGGGGACATACGGGTTTTCCAGCCTCAGGATGGGTCGCGACCGCTACGCCGAATACGCCGCGCAGCGACTGGCCCGCAGCTGCGCTGACAAATTGGTGTCCGGTCACATGCAGCCGGGTAATCCGGCGTCCAGCAACGAGCAGCTGGAGTCGTTGCTGACCAGCCAATGGGCGGCGATCTGTAACGAGCTCGGATTGCTGGCCGCCGCCGGCAGCGAGGACATCAACGCACTCGGAAACTGGGTGGCCAACGTGGCGTTCCCAGCCCAGTCGGTAGCCCCCGTCGTCAATACCGTCATTGATCGTCAACTCCGCAGCCACCTGCCCAGCCCGGAAGGAATGACCGCCGCTCAGTGGGTTCCCGTCTTCCGGCAGGCGATCACCAACCGTCGTGATGCGCTGGCACACGCCTGTTCCGACGCCGGCTACCGCCTGGCCTTCGGCTGGCAACGGGCCTTCGCCGACCGGCTCGACGACGTCGTCGGCAACGCGATCGCCGACTTCGGCCTGCCGTACGCCCGGGCGCTGGTCGACCAGCTGCGCCGCCACATCGACGACGTGCTCACCGCGCCCATGGGCCAGCTCGGTTCGATGGGGTCACCCGACGTCGTCGCGCTGCCCCCCAACGTCGACACGGCGCTGGCGTCGCTGCGCGGCGTGATCACCAACGCCGACCAGGTGCTCGCCACGACATTGGACGGCTTCCGCGGTGCCGTGCGCCGACAGGTCTATGCCACCGCTGCGGCGCGGCTGGCAGATGTGTTCGCCGTGATCGGTGGCGAGCTACTCGTCCCGCTGCGCGACGCGCTCTCTGAAGCGCTGATCCTGCTGGAGAACGCGCAGGCCGAGCCGCCGTCCGATGTCGGTCTGGCCCGCCTTGCCACTGACCAGTACGCGGCGTGGCCGGCCGATGCCGACGAGTTCGTCCCGTCCCGGTTCGCCGAGGCCAACAACGAGGTCCTGCTGATCAGTTCGTCGGCCTTCAAGCAGCGCTACGAGAGCGATCTCGTCAAAGTGATCGCGGCCGGCCACACACTGGTGCCGTTCCGGGCCGCGGTCGGGGAAGCCACCACACGGGTGATTCTCGGTGAGTGGCAAACCACCGGCGGCATGGTCGCGCCCGGCGGTTTGTTGGAGCGCAGCGCGAATTGGGTCACCCGTGCGCTCGGTTCCGATCCGGACACCGGGCGCTCACGGGTGCCGTCGGTGGCCCAGTTCGATGTGCACACCCGCCCCGCCGAGTTGCTCGCGCGGGCACGGCTGTACGTGGAGCGACCCGGTGAGGCATTCGACGAGTTCTGCCGGGTGTCGCTGCGCGACTATGTCCAGGGGGCCGGAGCCCCGGAATCCGAATTAACCGCACGCCGCCACGACATTGCCACCAAGTTCGCCGAGGCCCTGTCGCTGGCGCGCCCGTTGGCCAGCGTGAGCGACCAGGCGCTCACCCGCGTGCATCCCGGCCAGCAGGTCGAATACCGCTACAAGTTTTCCGAGATCCCGTTCGCGGGCCAGCCGGTGGGGATGGCGCTGGCCGACACGCTGCGTTCGAACCCGCGCGTCGACCAGGCCAGCAAGGACAACTTCGCGCGCGCGCTCACCGACGATGACGGCGTCACCCACATCGACATCTTCGGCTCCTACCCGAACTACTCACCGCTGGTCTTCGACTCGGTGCTGCGGCCACCCGCCCAGCAGTGGGCCGAGGTCGCCGGTCCAGGCCGCATGCAGTTCTGGCGGTATCGTCGTTCCCGGCCGCTGCAGGCGTCGCTACCGATGGGTGACGCCGAACGGCGTACCATGACCGCCGGCTGGCTGCTCGGCCAGATCATCGGGCGGATCCAGATACCCGAATCCCCTTACATAGAGCCGGTCCGGGTTTATGACGGCGATGCCGAGCAGTGGCTGAGTTTTCCCAGCCCGCTGTTGACCCCGCCGTCGAACTTCACGGCCTCCTACGACTGGCTGCCGGCGGTGCTGGAGGGGGTACTGCTGGCGATCGCGCAATCGCAAGATCCGCCGGTGATGCGCTCCCTGCGCCCGTATCAGGTGCTGCGCGGGCTCTATGACGCTAATTCGCAAGACCCTGCCGGCGGCATCGTCCAGCTTTCCGGGGTTGGTCTGCTCCGCGATTTCATCCTCAATGGGTGGTCGACCCCGGACGTCGTATCCCGGATCAAAGCCATCACCGCCGCCGAAACCCCAACCGATCGGGCCATGGCCGCCGAGGAGTGGCTGGCAACCGTCCGGGACACCGCCGCCGAATATCTGCCGCCGGGCACGTCAAGAGCGGTGAATGCAGGGGCCTTCGCCAGGATCGCGACCCGCTCGAAGGCCTCCAAGACGCCGATTTTCCGCGACCTGGCGCCTGACGTCTTCTGGGCCGCCGAGATGCTGATCAAGTTGGTCCGCCAGGTGAAGGCGACGGCTGTCGACGGCAAATCCCCAACCGCTGCGGTGACTTTCGACGAGGGGGAGCAGGTCGTGATACCGGACGGCGGAACCTTCTAGCGATGACCGCCCTTACCGTGGTGCTGGCTCCGCACGCGCAGTCCGAAGACATCCTCGCGGTGCTCGCGGACTATTCTGCTGTCGGATTGCTGCGCAGCTTCGCCTGGGTGGATGCACCATCCGGCACGGCGAGTTCGCTGCCCGCCACTCTGGTGACCGATGGTCAGATGAGTCCCGTTGTGCTGCAGCAGATCTTGACTGCGCGAAGGTATGACCGGGTCCGGCTGGCGGTTCTGGTGCCGGCGGAAGCACCTCTCGAAGCTCGGATACCACTGGCCGTCGAGCTGCAGGTGGAGCAGGTCGTGCGGTCCAGCGCGATCGGTGCGCCGATCACCCTGCTGCGGCTGCTCTACACCGCCGGCGCGGCCGCAACGGTTCCCGCCGACCCGTCGCTTGTGCTGGAAGGATGGCACAACCTTCTTGTCGCGCCGGAGGACCCGTCGGGTCCGGAATTGGCTGCCGCAACCCTGGACCGGCTCACGGATCCCCTGCTTGTGGCGCGTTATGTCGCACCGGTGGTCGCCGGTGTCACCGGCCTGTGGGCGGACATCGACCGGACGCCGTTCGACGCGGCCGCGATCCTGCCGGGGCTCACCATCCGCGCCGTGCGCGCCTTCTACCGTCAACTCGACAGCGCAGACGTCGAGGAGCGCTTGCGGGCGCAGCTGTTCGATTCCACCGGTCGCCTTCCGTTGCCCCGCGCCGACCGCGTGCCGGTCGTCTTCATCGACGACGTGGCAACGGCGACACAGTCGATGGCCCGGGCGCTGTGGACCAAGCATCGCGACGTGCTGCGCGGTCCGAGACTGTCCGTCGGCGGCGAAGGAGCCCAACGGATTTCGATGGGGATCGCCCTCAGGATGTTTCTCTCCTTCATGGGCTCGGCGCTGTGGCGGGCGCCGTCGGCATGGATTGCCTCGGCGCTGGGCTCGGTGTCGTCGGTGGTCGCCACCACGGTGCAGAATGCGGTGTTCGGCCGCTCGGGATCGGCGTACGACGTGGTCGCGGGCGCCGAGCCGGCCAGCTGGCAAGACCTGGGGCGAAGCGCCGACACCCTGGGTGACGCGCTGGCCGAACCTGCTGGCGGCAAACACCTTGCGCACCAGGATCTGAGCCGCCTGTGGACCGATTTCGTCAGCGTCGCCCTCACCCTGGCCGACGGCGGCCGGCGGTCCACCAACCTGGAGCCGGTGCGCGTGGGCGCCGCTGTCGGAGTGGTCCGCAACTGTTCAGATGTCGTACCGAGTGCCGCCGACCGGTTCGCCGCCATCCCGGGGTCGTTGGCGGCTGTCGCCGGGATGAGCGCGGTGGAGGCAACCGATTTGCTGGAGGCGGCTGCGCTGCGAGACCGCCTGCAGCGCCTCTACGGTGACCCGGCCGCGGGAGTCGAGGCCCGCCGCGCCGCGGCAAGCCTGGACGACTGGTTGCAGACGGTGTCGAAAAGCTTTGCGTGGCAGGCCGGCTCGATCCTCGTCGACTACCTGCAACGGGCCCGCAGCGAGGTCGCCGGCCTGGTGCAACAGATCCGCGGCACCACCAACCGGGACGACGTCGAGGAGCGGCTAAGCCAGCGCCAGCACACGATTGGACTGATCCTCAAGACGTTCGGCTGGGGCGTTTTCGGTGGGCTGGCGTTGTTGGTCGGGGTGGCCGCGTTGGGCGCGGTCGGGTGGACGTTCGCGATTGTCACCGGCGGGGTGCTGCTGGCGGTGTATCTGGTGATCGCGCTGGCGTTGTTCCTGCTCACCCAGCGCGACCTGTTCGCCGAGATGAATCTGCGCCAGTCGCAACTCAGTCGGTTGGACGCGATGCATACCAATCTGCGCTCGGCGGTGCAGGATCTCAGCCGGCTGTCGGGCGCATACGGGCAACTGCTGGCGTGGACCCGGGTGTTGGGCGCGGTGCTGCGGGCACCGTTCGGTGCAGCTGCGGCCCCGGGCCCGGCGCCCGGGCAGCTGATCGACGGATTGCCGCGGTCGACGTGCCTGGGTATCGCGATGCCGAGTTCCGATGACACGCAGACTGCTATCGATTGGATTGAGCAGCGGTTGTACTCGGTGGGCTGGCTCACCCGGCCGTGGGAGGACCTGCTGGCGGAGGCAGGAAAGCAGCTGCGCGAGGCTCCCGCGGCGCTGTTCGTCATGCCCGGCGCCGGAACCGGATCGCCGCTGGACCAGTGGTCCAGCGCGGTCGCGTCCGGCCAGGTGCAGGCCAGAGGTGCCGATGCGCTGTGGCAGCGGGTGGAGCAGATGCTCAGCGAATCGGCGGGCCCGGTCGGCGACACCCTCACCCGTGCGGTGTTTGTGCCGGCGGCCGACCGGACAGTGCCCGAGGCCGAGTTCAGCACCGGGGTCACCGACCACCGCCCGGAGCGTGCCGCGCCGTTTGCCGGCTCACTGTTCACCGACACCGCCGTCACCGCCGGTCGTTCCGCAGCGGTGTTGGACGAATCCGTCATGACGCGCCGCGGTCTGGGCTACCGCGCTGTGGTGGTGCAGGCCAGCGACGGCCTGCAGCCCTACGATTTCGCGGTCTTCGCGCCACGCACCAGCATGGCCACCAGCCCCGACGCGGCGACCGATCACGAAGAACCGCCCGGTTCTGGAAAACTGGTCTTCTAGAGATGCCTAATCCGAACGCACTCGACAGCGATCCCCGCCTGCCGGCTCTGTTGCGGTGGCGCCAGCAGCTCATCTCTTCCGGCGCGGTGTCACCGCACACCTTCAAGGAAGCGCATGTGCGGATGGTGCTGCGGTCCGGGCGCCGCGACGTCGACGAGATCCGCGCGATGTTGCCCGGCTCGGTGGCGGAGTATGCCGAGGACATGGCGCGCGTCCTCGACGAACTGACCGCCGAGACGACCGGGCCGGCGCGCACCGCCGATACCGGCCGGGTTGCGACGAGAGAGTCGGTGCCAGAAGCTGATTCAGCGCTGTACCGCGAAGGCACTCCGGATAGCTTCGCGCCGTTCATCTTTCGCAAGCAGACTGCCGAGCCGCATGAGATTGTGGTCCGCCCGGTCGCCGACCCTGCCAGTGGCCAGCAGGCCCTCGAAATTACGTGGCCACCCTATCAATCCGGGAAAGCAGAATCGGACTCCTGCACGGTGTACCGGGTGGTCAGCAGCGAGGAGAACGAACCGTACTCTCCGGATCGGGCGCAACTGGTCGCGGTGACCACGACTACGTCAGCACACGACAGCCGACCGCCGATTAGCGCCGTACGCCGCTTCCAGGTGTGGGTGAACACCGGTGCATCACGCGCGGAAGCGCTTGCCGCTCAACCGGTTTTGCATGCCGCAGGCGCACGGCCCAGCCCGGTCGACAATGTCGTTCTGACCCAGGATTCCGGCCGCGTGATCGGCCAATGGACGGTCTTCCCGCGGGTGAGCGCCGTGCACCTCTACCGGATCCCGGCGGAGGAAAGCGCAGCCGACGAGATGCCGTACCAGATCCTCGCCGACAGCGACAACCTCGACGGGTTTGTCGATACCGACGCGGAACCCGGGCGGCGTTATATATATCGGGCGCGCTGCAAGGTGAGCGTCGACGGAGTGGAGCGCCTGTCGGACCCCGTGCAAGCGGAGGTGCAGGTCTCTGCCATGCCGGCGCCGGTCGACGACTTGTCGCTAAGCCCCCACGACGACGGCGCGGTGCTCGACCTCAGCTGGACCTCGCCGCCGGCAGGCCGTGTCTTGATCTTCCGGACCCAGGACCTGCCGGAGGCAGCCGAATCGGCCCAGCTGCCTGAAAGCGCACTCGAGCTAGCTGGGCTGCGTCCGGCATCGCGGCTGAACTATCCGATATCCGAGCGCCGTGACAGCGACGGCCGCCTGCGGTCGGTGATAGCCGGCGTGCCCTGGCCCAGCGAGTGGAGTCGTGCCTACTTCACCCCCGTGACCGTCCTGGACGGCAGGGCGCGGTTGGGCAAGAGCATTTCAACGGTTCGCACCGGGTCGATCACCGACGTCCAGCTCACCGAGTACTGCAGCAAGCAGGTGCTGACCTTCGCCTGGCCAGCCGGCGCGGCAGCGGTGTCGATCTACCTGGCCCCCAAGGACTACGACCCGCAATTGGGACTCAGCGGGCGGCACTACGAGGTCTCGTTCGAGGACTACCACAAGTTCGGGGGACACCAGTTCCCTAAGAACGAGCTACCCCCGGGTGGCTGTTCGCTGCACCTGGCGCCGGTGGCATTCTCGGCCGGTCGCCGCATCCAGGGCGCTATCACCAGCTTGCAATACGTCGGTCTGCTACGGCTGTGGTACTCGGTGAAGATATCGCGGGATCCCGCCGGCAACCCACTCACCGCCGCACTGCTGATTCGCGCCGAGACCGACGACGTCATCGGTTCGCCCCCGTTCGTGTTGGTCAACAACGCCCAACGAATCCCGTTGAGCATCACCGACGGTGAGCCGCTCGACGTGGCGCCGCTGAACGACCAGGGTGAGGTGGCGGCGCGACCCGCAAAGCAATTCAAATGGCCGGTGCTGCGAAGCGACGGCACTTCCCAGGTTTTCGTTGGCGACGTCAGAGGCCGGCAGGGGTGGGTACGGCTTTTCGCCGACGTCGGCGATCCGAAACGGCTGCAGCGGCTGGCGCTGCTGGATCCCCCGGTCGATGCGCTTCGGCTGACCCGGACGTCGTCATGACGGCCCGGTACGGACAACTGAGCTACACGTCGTTCGATGCTTCGGGCTCGGCCGGCGGCTGGAGAGTCAAGCAAACCGGCGGCGACCTCGACGAGGCAGAAGAAGCGCTCCTGGTGGCCGGTGTGCACACTGTGCTGAATCCGGTAAAGCCACTACCGGCATTCCCGACAGCCGCGCAGCTGCAACGCATTCCGCACCGGTTGGCGTATCGCCGCATCAACCGCAACACAGCCTGCTATTGGCACACGGTGCCGGCGGGAAGCGACCACACCGGCCGGCCCGGCAACGTGTTCGTGCACGCGATGCTGGATCGGGAAGCTGGCAAAGCGCAGGGCTCGTATCGGCCTATCGAGCTGTGGCGTTCGCAACGCTGGCTTTGTCCCTATGGTGGTGCGGCCGTGGCTGGGGCAGAGCTGCCCGCAGAACCACCGGGGCCGGGCGACACCGTGACACGCCGCAGCGTGGTCAATTTCGCCTACGACACCAGCACGTGGCGACTGACAACATTGTTCGGGTTGATGGATGCAGTCGCAGCCGCGATCGAGGGCGGCCCGCCGGTCGTGCTGGGTGCGGAGTCGGACGAAACCGCCGCACAGTGGATCGGTTTGATCAGCTTCCTGATGTCTCCGGGAACTGCACGGTCGCTGAACTTCTCCACCTTCGATCGCGCCGATCAGCTCGAGCACGCCGTGCGGATCGGTCAACATCTCACCGCGATCCCACGCGATGACCTCCCGATGGCCCCTGCGGCGGCCGTGACAATCGACGAGACCGACACCCTTTCGCTGGGAGAATTCGGCGGCCAACCGCACCGGACCGCGGCCGCACAGCCGATCGAGGTCACCGCTTGGTCGGCCATGGCGCAGGTAGCCATGCTGGACCCCGACTCAATGCGGCTGGTGCTCAACGACATTGACATGTTCGCCGCCGGGGTAAACGATTGCGGCCTGCACCCGGCGTGGCCGATGGCGATGTCCATCGCTACCCGGGAGCGATTCGTCGACGCGGCTGACGAAGCCCGGTCTGTGATCACGCAACACTCGCCATCCAGCCCGGTCATTGATCCCGCAATCGTGCAGACGATTAGCGACGTAGTGCGTTCCTCGGCCGGAACGGGCACCGCCGAGGCGCTGGAGGCGGCACGGCGGATGCCCGACGGCCTGACGGCGCAGATCGCCGACGCACTGTACCTGTCGCGCGCCATCTGCGACGACCGGTGGCTAGACCGGCCGGGCCCGATCCCGCTGGGCCGGACTGGCTATCACGGCCGGGCGGTTCCGGCCGAACTGTTGGAGGCGATTCCCTCAGCGCTGCGGGCGGCCGGTGATCGGGGACCGGACCGAGTGCTACGAGTCGCCGACATCCTCTTCCGGGTGGGAATCGACTACGACCTGTCCAGGGTGTTCCAGGAACACGTCCTGCCGGCGCTGCGGGACCCGCGGCAAGCCCGGCGCCTGATGCTCGGGCTCGGTGGGCGGATCAGCATTGACTGTCGCTTGGCTGTGGCATCCGTGATGATGGCGCAGGGCGAACCGCCGGATCATTTCGCAGCCCAACTCGACGATGCCGTGCTGGATTGGCTCAGTGACGGGGTGACGGCGCCGTCTGCAGAGCAGCTCACCGAAGCCCGGCGGTGGGATCAGAATTGGACCCGGGCGGCGGTGCGTGCCGCGCGGACGCACCGACTCGGCCCCGAAACCGACCGAGATCGGCAAGCGGAGACGTGGTGGCGCCGTATCAACGGTTTGCCATCGGCGAAGCCGGATCAGACCGAAGACCGGACGCTCGAGCGTCGGCCTGCGACTCGAGAACTGATTGCCGACCTGGTCGGGGCGGCCGACTCACCGGAAATGTTCGAGCTCGCCGCCAGGGTCGTTACCGAAAACAGGGACGAACTAGGGGTTGCGTGCGCGGTGGTACGGCTTTATGAACCGCAAGACTGGGTCGCGCGCGGCTACGTCATGACATACCAGCGCGCCTATACCCCCAGGTGGGACGAAGCGGTTGAGGCGGTCGGACCGGACCGCGTTCACCACGACTTCGCGCGCCGGCTGCTTGTCCTGGCGGTCGTTGGTGCCATTTTCGGCACGCCGTGTCCCCGGGTGTGCGCCGGGCTGCTGACCGATCCGAGCCTGCAAACCGAGGTGACCGAGCAAGTATTCGCCTTGGCGGAGACCAACGTGATCTCCGCCAAGGCGGCTCTCGCGGTCAGCCTGCTGCACCCCGCCGGGACCGATCCGATAGAGCCGCTGTTGCGGCGGTTGGCCGCCCGCATCGCGGCGACGTTCCCCTGGGACGCCGACGAGGTCAACGACGTCGTGCACGTGATGGGCCAAATCAGCGCAGCGACGGACGCCGCGTCGCTGCGATGTTTTCGCGAGATGGTGCTCGACGCGCTCCACGGTCAGTCCAACGACCTGGATCCCATGGCGGCACCCTCGCAGTGGAGTCACTGATGCCCATCTATCTGATGAGTGAGCGCACCCGAAGCGTGACGATCCCCGGTCAGGCACTGGCCCTGTCGATCACCGGATCGGTAGCCGACGCGGTGTTGAATATCCACGCCGCGGCCGATCAACCTGTGGTGCGGTCCTCGTCGCACCGCTCGGTCCTGCCGATTGTCATGGGCCCGCTTGTTGTCAGCGTGCAACCGGCCCGGGGCGACTTCTTCGGTCCGGACACCGTGGTCCAGCTGGGAATCGGACCCGATACCGCCGATGCCGTGGATCCCGTTCAGGTGGTGTTCGAACCGGTCGATGTATCCGGAGACAGCGACGTCGAACTAGCCACGTTGACACCGGCTGGGACCCGCATCGAGATAGCGGTCAGCGCACTGGCCGACCGATCGTTAAACCCGCTCGGGACCGCTGCCCGCGCGGCCGCCCGGAAGGTCGTCGGGCGGCGCTCTGAGCCGTCGAGCCACGCGGTCGTCATCGCGGTGGACGCTTCGGCCTCGATGCGCTCGGCATTCAGCGACGGAAGCGTCTCGGCCGCGGCTGACATCGTGGTTGGCGTTGCCGACGCGGTCGGCATCACGGACGTGTCAGCCATGTTGGTCGCGGAGAAACCCGTAGCGGTCCCGACCGAACCGGCCCGCACCTTGGCGGATTCACTTCGCAGCGCGGAGCCTCGATGGTCCGCAGGTGTCCGATGGTCGACAATCGACGGCATCGGCGCGCGCGCCGTGGTGTGCACCGACTTTCCGACACAGACACTGCGGCAACGGTTTCCGGTGATTGCCATCTCCACCGATCCGCGGCTGGAAACCGACTGCGCGGTGCTGCGTCCGCCCCGCCCGGGTGTCGACGCCGCCGCTGAGGTGCTCAGCCAGCCGGCGGTGCTGGAACGGATCGCGATCTCACTCGTTCGGGGCTTGATGTGACGAAGTGCCCGCGCTGCTTCTCGGTCCTGAGCGACGACCATTACGCGTGGATAGTGGACCCGCGCGTCGCCGGGGTCCCCCGTTATGTGGATGCGGCCGCATCGGCTTACTATGGCGCGGCTGTCACGTCGCCGCCGGTGTACGACGCCAAGCGACCGCCGGGCTACAGGGGTCGGCTCCACACGGCGGCAGACGCCAGTGCCGCGATGAACGGACTGCCCGTCGTCGAGATCTGCCCTGTCTGCCACTTCGAACTTCCGGGGGGATGGCGTCAGGGTCAGGCGGTGTGTATTGCGATGGCCGGGGCCCGGGCAACCGGTAAGAGCATCTATATCGCCGTCTTGATCAAACAGATGGAGCTGCTCTGCGAAACCTTGAGCGTGTCGATGAGCCCTACCACCCAGGCCTCGGCCCAGGCGTATGCCGTCAATTATGAGCAGCCGCTGTATGTTCAGCGAGGGCTCATCCCACCAACCCCCACCGTGCGAACACAGGCTTCGCATCAACGCGAACCACTCATTTTCAGCATCGGGGCGTGGCTTGGGGTGCCGACCTTCGTGGTATTGCGGGACGTGGCCGGCGAGGATCTGGAGGCCGGCAATACCTACGCTCCGCATTTCCGGTTCTTCGCCGACGCAGACGCCGTGTTTTTCATGTTTGACCCATTGCGGGTCAAGGGAGTTCGTGATCAACTGCAGGATTTGCTGCCGGCGCCGTCGTCGACCGGCGGAGATCCGCGGTCCGTCCTGAGCAACGTGATGCTGGCGGTCGGCACGGGACGGCCCAAACTGGCGGTCATCGTGTCGAAGTTCGACGCGTTGCGGGCGCTACGCGACGTAGAGGGCTCGGACTGGAGCTACGTCATGTCCAACTCCGGCGCGTCGTACCTGCGTGACAGCTCCGAAAACAGAGAGTACGACGATGCCGACGGACAACTTCTCCACGAGGAAGTCCGCAGCCTACTGCTCAGGCTGCAAGGCGGCTCGGTCGTCACCGCGGTCGAACACCCTTCCACCGGAGCGCCTTTGCCGCATCGCTACTTCGCGGTATCGGCGCTGGGCCAGCCCCCGGACGGTAACCGCTTGAACGTGCGCGGCATTGCCCCGTTTCGCTGCACGGATCCGCTGCGCTGGGTCACCTCCAGCTTCGGGGTGCTGTAAATCCCCACAATGGGAGCAAATCCTCTGTCCACCTCGGCGACGCTCGTCGGCGATCGACGAATCTTAGTTACCGGATGTCGACCAGACTCGCACCGATATCATCCGAGATATGGGGTGCGTGGGAGGAATGGCAAGTGTCCAACGATGTGAATCCGCAATCGCCGGGACCCGAGCCTGATCCGTTTCGTGATGTTAGTTCCGGCGGGTCGCCGTGGCAGCCTCGGGGCACAAACGACATCGAGCCCGGTGGGACAGGTGCGCAACCGGGTGGCTTCGACGACTCCGAACTGAGCGCGCCATCGAAAGAGCCTGTCCCGGAATACTTTTCGGACTCGAGCGGGCCGCCATTGCCACCGGTGATCGAGGCGTTTCCCGGCTACCACGAGGTGCAGCAGCCGCCCAAGTCGCCCAAGTCGCCCAAGCCGCCCAAGCCGCCCAAGATGGCCGCCGACAAGGTCGTCGGTTCGCGGAGGATCCGGTGGCCGGCGGTGGCCATCGGCGTGGCCGGCGTCGCCGTCATCTTGGTGGTGGCGGTGGTGGTGACCGTGCTAATCACCAGCCGGCGCGGGCCGAATCCAGGCCAACGGCCTGCGCCGGCGGCGCCGTCGGGAGCAATTCCCCCGAGCGCGTCACCGTCGCCGACGTTGACAACGCCCGATCAGCTGAACGGCATTCTGCTCAGCGAGGCTGACATCAACGCGATCATGCGCGCTTCAGCCATGACAGCGAGCAAGACGTACGAGGAGATGGACCCCATATCCCTCAAGGTGTCGAACCCGGACTGCCAGGGGGCGTTTCATGTCGGGCAGGGCGCGGTGTACACGGGCAGCGGCCAGACCTCAGTGAGAGCCCAAGTCCTGTATGAGCTGGGGCCTGCCCGGGAACACTTTGTCGGCCAGGCCGCGGTGGCCTTTCCGTCCGCCGACGAGGCCAGTCGGTTTGTGCAGAATTCGGCGGCCAAGTGGAAGAACTGCGCCAACCAGACGGTCACCGTCACACTCAGCGACGGCCGGACCTCCAGGTGGACCCTTGCGAGCCTGAAGGACATGCCCGCGGCAATCACGCTGAACGCCACCCAAGAAGGATCCAGTAACAACTGGGGCTGCCAGCATGCGCTGAGTGCGGTGTCCAATGTGGTGATCGACGTCGAAGCTTGCGGCTACCACGTCACCGATGAAGGCGGCCAGATCGCCGACAAAATGGTGGCCAAAGTCAAAGGGCAATAGGGCATCCGGCGGCCGGCGGCTATTGGGCAACGTCCGGGCGCGTGGAACACCAGGTGGTTGCGGCCCCATGTCCGGTACGTGCGGTGTGCGGGCTGAGCGTGTTGTCGCGGTCTCCAGCGGCTGGGCGCAAACGACTCGCCCCCATCCGGTGGCTGGCACTGGCGCGGTGGCGATCCGAGTTGCACCGATATCATCCGACGTATGAGGCGCGTGGGAGGAATGGCAAGTGTCCAACGATGTGGATCCGCAATCGCCGGGACGTGAGCCTGATCCTTTTCGCGGGGTGAATTCCGGCGGGTCGCCGGGGCAGCTTCGGGGTCCCAATGACGTTGAGCCCGGCGGGACAACTGCGCAACCGGGTGGCTTCGAAGACTCCGACTTGAGCCCACAATCGAAAGAGCCTCTCCCGGAATACTTTTCTGCCCCGGGCGGTCCGCCGCTACCGCCGGTGATCGAGGCCTTTCCCGGCCATCACGACGTGCAGCAGCCGCCGAGGAAGACCGCCGAGAAGGTCGTCGGTTCGCGGCGGATCCGATGGCCGGCCGTGGCCATCGGCGTGGCCGGCGTTGCCGTGATCCTGGTGGTGGTGATGATTACCGTGCTGCTGACAAATCGGCACGGGGCGAAGCCGGGCCAAAGTGCTGCGCCACCGACGACGACGGCGGCCCCGCCTCCGAGCACGTCGCCGCCGCCGACCCTGACGACGCCCGAACAACTGAACGGCATTCTGCTCAGCGCGGACGCCGTCAACGTGACCATGGGCGCTTCGACCATTCAACTGATCGATTCGTACGAGCAGCTGGACCCCACACCCATAACCCTGTCGAACCCCGACTGCCAAGGGGCCCTTTATGCGATGCAGGGTCCGGCGTATGCGGGCAGCGGCCAGACCGCGGTGAGAGCCCAAGTCTTGTCTGAGCCGGGCCGTTTCCATGCGCACTGGGTCAACCAGGCGGCGGTGACTTTTGCGTCCGGCGACGACGCCACTCGATTCGTGCAGAATTCGGCCGACAAGTGGAAGAATTGCGCCAACCGGACGGTCACCGTCACAAACAGCAAGGGCGAAACCTTCAGGTGGTCCTTTACGAGCCTCAACGGCAGGCCCCCGAATATCTCGTTGAGCGACCTCCAGGAAGGAGCCAGTAACAACTGGGGCTGCCAGCATGCACTGAGCGCGGTGTCCAATGTCGTCATCGACGTCAATGCGTGCGGATACCACATCGCCAGTGAAGGTCGCCAGTTAGCCGACAAAATGGTCGCCAAAGTCGCCGGGCAATAGCAAGATAGGGCCGACGCGGGTTAACGGTGCACCGCGGAGGTCTGGGGAGGTGTCCCCTTTCGGTGGGTGGGCCAACGGGCGGACGTTCGCAGGTGTCGAGCCCGGGCCGGAACGGGTAGGACTACGTCTGTGATGAACAAGCAGGAGTTGACTCGAGAGCTTGGACACCCCGGCGCCCAGACGCTGCTCTCCGGTTCCATGGCCCGGCTCGCCTACAACGGACACGATGGCTTCCCGCGGGTCGTCCCAGTCGGGTTCTACTGGACCGGCGAACGCATCGTCGTCTCCACGGCACCGACCTCCCCGAAAGCACGCGCGCTTTCGTCCCGCCCGCACGTCGCAGTGACCATCGACACCGGCTCCACGCCGGAAGAGGCGAAGGCCCTGTTGGTGCGTGGCCTTGCCACGCTGGAAACCGTCGACGGCGTCACCGACGAGTACCTCGCGGCGGCGCGCAGGTCAATGAGCGAACCCCAACTTGCCGAGTTCGAACGCAACGTGCGGTCGACGTATCAGCAGATGGTGCGCATCTCGATCGAACCGCTGTGGGCGCGGTTCTATGACTTCGGCGCAGGCCGATTACCCGCTTTCCTCGTTAACCTCGTCAGCGACGGCTAGCAGCATCAGTCGGCAGTGCGTCGTCCAACACCGCGTAGACGGGTGTCGCGAAGCTGCGCGCGGTACGCCTGGCCAGCATGCGGGCCGGAACTGGTTCACACTTGTGCCATGGAAACTCGTGACTTCGCCGCCGCCGTGACCGTCGTCGCCCTGCGCCCGCCGCCGTCCGTGCGCCGGGCTCAGCCGCCGGCGTCACCGGGGTTGGCGTAATGATGACCGCTGGCGGGCCTGAGCGCCGCCTGCTGAACGGGATCTCGGACGTGCGCGCGTTCTTTCACACCAACGCGGTGCCGCTGTACTTCATCTCACCGACCCCGTTCAACCTGCTGGGCATCGACCGCTGGATACGAAACTTCTTCTACCTGACCTACTTTGACTCTTTTGAGGGTGAGCATTCGCGGGTGTTCGTGCCGCGGCGGCGCGACCGCATTGATTTCGGGTCCATGGGGGATGTATGTAACCACCTGCTGCGTGATCCCGAGACACTGGAGTTCATCGCGCGACGCGGGCCCGGCGGCAAGGCCTGCTTCGTGATGCTCGACGAGGAAACCCAGGCACTCGCGCGTCAGGCGGGGCTCGAGGTCATGCATCCCCCGGCGGAGCTGCGCCATCGTCTGGGCTCCAAGATCGTCATGACGCGGCTCGCCGACGAAGCGGGCGTACCGAGCGTGCCTCATGTGATCGGGCGGGCCGGCTCGTACGACGAGTTGTCGGCGCTTGCGCAGGGCGCCGGGCTGGGAGACGACCTCGTCATCGAGGCCGCTTATGGCAATGCCGGCAGCGCAACGTTTTTCGTGCGCGGTCAGCGCGACTGGGACCAGTGTGCCGCTGACCTGACGGGCCAGGAAGTCAAAGTCATGAAGCGCATCCGCAATGTCGAGGTGTGCATCGAGGGCACCGTGACCCGCCACGGCACCGTGATCGGCCCCGCGATGACCAGTCTCGTCGGCTACCCGGAGCTGACTCCATACCGGGGCGCCTGGTGCGGCAACGACGTCTGGCGCGAGGCGCTGCCGGCGGCACAGACGCGCGCCGCGCGCGAGATGGTGCGAAAGCTGGGCGACGTCCTGCGCCGTGAGGGGTACCGCGGCTACTTCGAGGTGGACCTGTTGCGTGACCTGGACTCCGGCGAGCTCTACCTTGGCGAGGTGAACCCGCGTCTGAGCGGCGCGAGCCCGATGACCAACTTGACCACCGAGGCCTACGCCGACATGCCGCTGTTCCTCTTTCACCTGCTCGAGTACATGGACGTCGAATACGAGCTGGACATCGAGGAGATCAACGGTCGCTGGGAGCGGGGCTATGGCGAAGACGAGGTCTGGGGTCAGCTGATCATCAGTGAGACTTCGCAGGACGTCGAGCTTTTCACCGCGACCCCACGCACCGGAGTATGGCGTCTCGATAGCGACGGGCGCGTTTCCTTTGCGCGCCAGGGCAACGACTGGGCCACGCTGCTCGACGAGTCCGAGGCCTTCTACATGCGCGTCGCCGCCCCCGGCGACTTACGTTGCGAGGGCGCCCAACTCGGCGTGCTCGTCACCCGCGGGCATCTGCAGACCGACGACTACCAGCTCACCGAACGCTGCCGGCGCTGGGTCCAAGGCATCAAGGCACAGTTCGCCTCGACACCCCTGGCGCCGGCCACACCGATCGTCTCGCGGCTCGTCGCACGAGCGTGAGCAGCGGCCGCTGCGGTGAACCCGGTCGCGTCCCGGCCGGTATCTCACTGGACAACTGGCTGTCGCCGCCACATTCGCATTGGTCATTCCAGCACATCGAAGACTTCATGCCCACCGCGGTGATCCCGCGGGGGGCGGGGCCGGCCGTGGCGTTGCCCGTGGCGAGTGCTTCGATTGCCGACATCCCGCTGACCAGCACTGAAGGCGTAACCACCACCGTTGGCGCGGTGATGGCCACCACCGCTACCGAGGGGTGGGCTGTCGCCCATCGCGGGTCGATGGTGGCCGAGGAGTACCCCGACGGCATGGGGGCCCAGACCCGGCACCTGCTGTTCTCGGTGAGCAAGTCGCTGGTGGCAGCCGTGGTCGGCACCCTGCACGGGGCCGGTGCCATCGAGCTTGCCGCCCCGGTCACGAAATACGTGACCGCCCTGGCGAATTGCGGATACGCCGGTGCGACGGTGCGCCACCTGCTGGACATGAGGTCGGGCATCGCGTTCTCGGAAAACTATCTCGACCCGGCCGCGGAGATACACGTCCGCGAGCAGGTGATCGGGTGGCGGCGCAAGAGCAGTCCGGACCTGCCCGCCACGCTGCGTGACTTCCTGCTGACCCTGCAGCAGAAGTCGGCCCACGGCGGCCCATTCGAATATCGCTCGTGCGAAACCGATGTACTCGGCTGGATCTGCGAGGTCGCTGGCGGTCAGCCGATGCCCGAACTGATGTCGGATCTGCTGTGGAGTCGTATCGGCGCCCAATGCGACGCCACCATCGCCTTGGACACGGCCGGCGACGCGGGCGGCACCGGGATATTCGACGGCGGTATCAGCGCCTGTCTTACCGACCTGATCCGGTTCGGGTCGCTGTTCTTGCGCGACGGGACCTCGTTGACCGGCCAGCAGGTGGTGCCCGCGGCGTGGATCGCCGACACTCTCGACGGTGGTCCCGACTCGCGTCAGGCGTTCGCCGCCAGCCCCGAGGACAACCCGATGCCCGGCGGCATGTACCGCAACCAGGTGTGGTTCCCCTACCCGGGCAGCAACGTCGTGTTGTGCCTGGGCATGTGCGGGCAGATGATCTACGTCAACCGCCGCGCGCAGGTGGTCGCCGCCAAGTTGTCCAGCCAGCCCGACTCTCAGGACCCACAGGTACAGCTGGACACGCTGCACGCATTCGATGCGGTGGCACGCGAATTGGCTTAAATCACTGGCAATTCGCATGGTCGTCGCTGCAGCTCCCCGTCGAGACCTGCGCATCGGTCGGGGGCTGGGATACGGCGTCCCCGTGATGATCGAGTCAACCGCCTCCCCGGAGGACTACTAGTTCCAGACCGGCCAGGTGCCGAAGCGGGTCACCGTCAACAGCGTCCTCGCCGACGCCACCCGCCTACGCGACGTATGGATTTAGGCAAAGACGCTGGGGCTGAGGCATTTTCACGTCATCAAGGTCGGCGCCTACTCGGGCCAGGATTTCAGCCTGGACCCCGCTGAGCTGCCAGATTTCCAAACCGATCTGACCGGGATCTGCACCGACATGTTCGCCGATCTCGAGGCCGGCCGCGCACCGATCGACTACCAACCGACTACCAAGATCGTGCGTCGGTTGATGATCCCGCAGCCGGTAACCCGGTTCTGCGGCGTAGCGGGCAGCTACCTCGGCGCCGCCGCAAACGGCAAGGTTTATCCCTGCTTCCGGCATCTGGGCTCAGCCCGGTACGAGGTTGGCGATACCCGGGGGCGGAGTCGAACGACAACAAGCGTCGAGATTTCATCAGTCACGAGGCCGCCGACGTGGACAACCGCCCGGTCTGTCGCGACTGCTGGGCGCGCTCTCTACGCGCCGGTGGCTGCTACGCGGATTCCACCGGGTACGGCCCTAATACCGTCGAGCCTCAGAAACACCAATGCCCATTCTGCCGGGCGGAGATCGAGCAATCGATCCGGTTCTACCGCCGGCTGATCGTCGCCGACCCAACCCATTGTCTGCGGCTATTCGGCGACAACCCGGACGACATCCTCGAAGCGGTTGGCACGGCGAGTTTTCTGAAGCGGCAGACCTGCTTCGGAGCGCGTTGGCTAACCGCAGGTCGCCTTACTCCATAGCCGATGCTCATAACCGTATTTGGGAGTGAGACTGTCGCCGTGGCTTGCGGTGTGCAGGAAAAGCTCGCCCGCCTCGTCGACGTTTTCGCTCAATGGGGCCAGGGCTTCTTGGATGCGGGCGGCCAACTGTTCGTTGTCAACGTCATCGTTGACCCGCACGGTGAGCGACACGACGACATCGCGGGTCTCCTTGGCTTTGTCTCCCACGGCTTCCTCCTTGGGTCGGAATTACTGGAGTCCGGCAGCGCTGCGGCTAGGTGAATCATCTGAATTGTGGTGACTGTGCCAGCGCCGATCCAGCGACGGCCACAGTAACCATTGCGACGGATCCTGGCTGATCATCTGGGTCAGTTCGGCGTTGACCCGGTCGACGCAGCGCTGACGTGAAGTCTGCCCAGATTCGAACTGACACTTCACATGCCATCCGGTGCCCTCGGGAGCCATCACCACCACGGGATAGTCGTAGCGGGCGACGAGGCCAAAGATTCCGGAAGGCGTGCGGCACTGCCGGCCCAGAAACGGGCTCCACTCCGCCGAACGGGTGTGTTCGTAGCAGTAATCCAGCATTGCCGCAATCGGCTGTCCGTTGACACAGGCGGCCTCCAGGCGAGAACGCAGGTCGAGATCTCCCATCATCACCACGTTGCCGTGGAAGACGGAATTCAGCCAATCGGATCGTCGCGCCACGATGGCGATCGCGCCCCAGCGGCCGCACTGCCGGGCCAGGCGCGGCCAGCTCCGATGATGCCATCCGACGATCAGGCGGCCGGCGTGGTCAGCCGTGTTTGGTGCCGGATCTCGTTGCGCCTCTTTCCATTCGGTCGCCGCCCGCAGGTAGAAGTCGGCCCAGGCGGACAGCCAGGAGTGTTTGTCGAAACCTGCGGAGAATGTCGGGGCGGCCACGGCTTGGCAGACGATCTCCCAAACCCACCGGACCTTGTTGACCAACGCTTGGTTCAGCGCGAGCGCGCCCATGGTGCTCAGTTGAGCGGCGCGTCCGACACCCCGACTGTCCAGAGCGGCTTTGACGGCAACGACTACCGATTCATCATCGGTCAGCTCAAACATGTGCTGACCACCTCAGCCTCGCGCCGTTGCTCGTGCAGTCGAAAGTAGCTCAGCAGCGGCTGCCGCTCGGGCGGCGCGGCGACCTCCTCCAGCAGGATCGGGTAGAGCCACGTCGAGATCGCGCATTCGACCGAACTCACCGAATCTGCTGATCCCGACTCTGCAATTGCTTTGGCCACGCAGGTGCCGCCGCACAGGCCGAACAGCGCGCAGGTGGCGCACGGCGTTCCGCTGGATCGCAATCTCGAGTGCCGGTCGACGATTGCCAGCCTCTTACGGTGACCGGCCTCGGGCATCGGTTCTCCGGGGCCTGCCAGCTCAAAGTACGGATCATAAACGCAATCGCATGATCTGATCGCGCCTTCGGCGTCGAGCACGACGAATTCGGCAGCGGCGCCGCACGGTCCCTTGGCGCACAGGTCTCGCGGCTGGAATGTGAACAAATTCTTGATTCTGGTCAGCAGCGGATGGAAGGCCAGCTGCGTCAGTTCGCCAGTTGCCACCAAGTCGGCGAATCGGCGCATGAGATCGACCGCTTCCTGTGGGGTCAGTTGCTGGTCGCCGGCGTCGACGCCCCTGCCCGTTCGGTCGAGAAAACCTACTGCCAGGCCGCCGATCTCGTGTTCTTGAAGCCAGAGCGCAAAGCTGGGCAGCCGAGGTGCCGATGCCTTGGTCGCGACGGCCAGAAATCCGCAGCGATCTCTGGCGAACGCCGGGTACTCACGCAGGAGCTGCCGGACGGCTTGCAGCGGCGTCGGCCCATGCCTGACGACGCGCAGCGAATTGGCCTCTTCGTCCGACCCGTCCAGCGAGATTCCTACCGAAAACGATTCTCGCTCAAGGTAATCCACCACGGCCGGAGTGAAGAAGAGGCCATTCGTCTGAATCGAAAACGACACCAGGTGACCCACTGCGGCCGCACGCTCGCGAGCATAGCTCACGGTGCGTTTGATCTGGTCCCAACGCAACAGCGGCTCACCGCCGTGGAAAGCTATCGACAGATGGGAATTACGAGCGATGAGGACGTCCACCAACTCATGGATGCGGTCGTCGTCCAATCGTGCCCGAAAGCGGGTCTTGTCATAGTCATAGCAATAGGTGCAGGCGATATTGCACCCTCCGGTGAGCTTCAGCAGCAGCGCATTCGGCGCATCAGGCCTGGAGCGCACGGTCTTCGGATTCGGACGTCCGTCGGACAAGAGAAGACCGGCTGCCCACAGTTGTCGCAGCAGGGCGGCCGACGCCGGGTCCGCATCGGCCAACCGCGGCGCTCGTGGCCGGGCGAAGAAATCTGCAAGGATGTCGTACACCGGAGCCGGGACGATGCACCAGCCCGAGTTGAGGTCCCCAAGAATCGCGATCCGGTTACCGCTCAGCTTCCAACAACGATGGCTGGCCAGCCTCAGTGAGCCGCCGAGCGGTGGCGTTTCGTCGTAAAGCTGTGTCAGGGCTGGCTCACCCATGAGGGTTCGGGTTACCCATCGCAGCTCTCATAGGGTGACCGGATGCGATCATCGCAGGCATCGGCGTGCTCCTCGAGGACTCACGGAACACTGTCTCTGCGATCGTAGGCAGCCTGGTTGCTCCGATGAAAGACCTAACGGGCACAAATGTCGGCAGGCCGATTGGTTTGGGCCGGCAACATGGTCGGCAAGGTTGCGGGGCAATGGCGAGATCGGTGGTCAGCAACCTGCGGGGTCCTGGCCGACGTGCGGCGCCGCCGCTCATGTGTGGTCGTTGGCGCCGCCGGCGGCTTCGCCCGGGCTCCGGCCAGGCCGGTGATTCATCGTCGCTTCCGGTCCCACTCCGGGAGCACCGGACTCGAAAACAAGGCGGATTCACTCACCGGGGATCACTCCCGAGTCGCATTTACCCGCCTTGGAGGGTGACGGCTGCTGCCTGAGGCAGGTCGCGCGAAGAGTTTCCTGCCCATATCGAATATTCTCCGGGGATAAGCCGGAATGCGTTGCGGTCAACGTCGTAGATGGAAAGAAGCAGCGGTTCCACATGTACGGTGACGGCTTTCGACTCACCAGGTTCGAGTGCGACCTTTTTCCAGCCGATCAGCCTGCGCGGAGGCTCTTGCGCACTTTCAGGCAAACCCGCGTAGATTTCGGCTATCTCCTCTCCGGCGCGCCTGCCGGTATTGGTGACGCGGACGGTGACGTCAAGTGCGTCTCCAGGAGTGACGCTCAGTTCCGAGTAAGAGAAGGTGGTGTAGGACAGGCCAAATCCAAACGGAAACAGCGGCGTCCTATTCTCCGCGTCATACCATTTGTAGCCGACCTTCAGGCCTTCGTCATAATGCACATCGAAGACTTTTTCGCCAGCCCTGGGGCCGGGTAAGCCGGGCGTGGGGGCACGTGGCTCGGCCGGCGGTTTCGTCGCGTCGGGATGTGGCATATCAGCCTCGCTTTTCGGAAACGTGATCGGCAGCTTGCCGGACGGGTTGGCATCGCCGAAAAGAATGGCGGCTATCGCCTGTCCGCCACGTATGCCCGGATACCACGATTCAAGCACGGCGCTCACCCGATCCAGCCATGGCATGGTTACCGCTCCTCCCGTCTCAAGCACCACGATGGTATGCGGATTGGCGGCCACGACGGCCTGGATCAGCGCGTCCTGATTGTAGGGGAGGGAGAGGTCGGGAAGATCGGTACCTTCCGATTCATGCTGGACAGCAAAGACAATCGCGACTTCGGAGGATTTTGCCACCGCGGCCGCGGAGGCCGGATCGTTTCCGGGATTATATTCAACTTTTGCCTGAGGGGCTCGCTGGGTAATAGCATCTAATGGCGGCGAGCGGTGATAGACCCATTCCGGGGGGAGCGCCATGATATCGCCGCTATTGACGCCGGGCGTAATAACGGGATTGCCTCCGGCGGGATCGACCTGGGCCGAACCACCACCCGAGATGACACCAACGTCGGCACGGCCGCCAATGACCGCGATGGATTTGATCGAGGACGCGTCCAGTGGCAGTTGGTTCTCCGCATTCTTCAGAAGCACTGCGCCAGCCTCCTCAACCCGCTGCGCGACCTTGAAGCCATGCATTACGTCGACCACCTTCGGATGCGCAGGATAGTCGATGACCCCAGCGGCGAATTCAGTGCGAAGGACGCGGTGAACCATGGAGTTCAGCTGGTGCTGGGAAATCTCTCCGTCCTGAACCGCTTTTTTGAGTGGTTCGCCGAAATAGTCGTTGCCCGGCATTTCGATGTCAAGCCCGGCTCCGGCCGCTTTCACAGTGCTGTGCGTTCCGCCCCAATCGGAAACGACGAAGCCTTTGAATCCCCAGGCCTCCCTGAGGACATCGTGGAGGAGGTAATCGTTCTCGCACGCATACGTGCCGTTGATCAAGTTGTAGGAGCACATCACCGCTCCGACGTCTGAATTACGGATGCCGATCTGAAAGGCGAGCAAGTCTGACTCCTGCATCGAACGCTTGCCGATAATGGCGTTGGCGAAGTGGCGGCCATCTTCCTGGTCGTTGACTGCATAGTGCTTGATGTTGCCGATCACATGCTGATTCTGCAGACCTTTAATTTCCTCACCGACCAGGGTGCCGGCGAGGATCGGATCCTCACCTTTGTATTCGAAGGTGCGGCCATTACGCGGTTCACGGGTAAGGTTTACTCCGCCGCCCAACGACATGTTGAAGCCCTGGTCGCGAAGCTCGGTGCCGATGAGGTTGCCGTATTCGTATGCGATTTCTGGATCCCAGCTCGAGGCTTCAGCCACGCCGGAAGGCAGCGCCGTGGAATAGCGGCTACGCGGGGCTCCACGCGCAACACCAACGGCGGCATCGGACATCTGCAGGTCTGGAATCCCCAAGCGCTCGATACCGGGGATGAAACCCGCGCCCCCAAGAGAGCGCACACCAGGCACTGACGTGGTTCCCTCAAGAAGGATCCGCCATCCCAAGCCGTGAAGCAACTGCACTTTTTCGTCGAGCGTCATCTGCTGGATGACCAGATCAGCCCGCTCATCCGGAGAGAGATATTTGTTTTCCCATGGGCGTATGGGCCCGGTATTTATGGGCTGTCCGAATTGCGTGTAGATTGGAGCCGAGGCGGCAAGAAAGAGGAACGCCAGTAGGAGATTCGCTGCTTTCAGCAAAGACCTGCGCATAATCATCTATCGTGCTCCATAAACCTCGTCAGACCGATCAGCTCCTATCGTTTCGGTTTTGCTTCCTTGTGCACCATCGACCATCGCAACCAGGCCACCAGATCACCCGCTGCGCGCCTGCGCTTGTAGGCAATGAGGTTCGGCTTCGCCCGTTCTCCAGTAAAGGGCCTTTGGCCCTGATGCGTTTCCAGAGTGCCCCGTTCCTTACCTCGACTACCGACCACTCGACCCGCAACAGCTGACAACCCCGACCGGCAGACGTTTCTGGGTGCCTGCGGGTGTCAGGCCCGGGCGGACCGGGTAGGGCTGCCGGTGTGATGAACAAGCAGGAGTTGGCTCGGGAGCGTGGCCACTCCGGCGCCCAGACGCTGCTCTCCGGCTCCATGGCCTGGCTCGCCTACAACGGACACGATGGCTTCCCGCGGGTCGTCCCGGTCGGGTTTACTGGACCGGCGACCGCATCGTTGTCTCCACGGCACCGACCTCCCCGAAAGCCCGTGCGCTTTCGCGCCGTCCGCAGGTTGCATTGACGATCGACACCGGCTCCACCCCGCAAGGGGCGAAGGCCCTGTTGGTGCGTGGCCTCGCCACATCGGAAACCGTCGAGCCACATTGGAAACCGTCGACGGCGTCACCGACGAGTACCTCGCGGCAGCGAGGAGGTCAATGAGCGAACCCCAACTTGGCGAGTTCGAACGTAGCGTGCGGTCGACGTATGAGCAGATGGTGCGCATCTCGGTCAAGCCGCGCTAGGCGCGGCTTTATGACTTTGGCGCCGGCCGGTTACCGGCTTTCCGCGCGAAGCTGGTCAAGGATGGTTAGCCAGACTCTGGTCCGGGCATTGCACCGCGGAAGCGAATGGGGACCCGGTGGTGATGCCGTCACAGCCGGAGCGTGCTGTGTTGTCGCTGGTGTCAGGTGGCTGCCGCCGCGTGCTCCCCGCGAAGCCGCGGCCGCATCGGGTTCATCGAATTGTTAAGCAGTGCAAAGCTTATCGGTAGGGAACTCGGGGTGCCGCCGGGATCCAGCAACTGCATGTCACGGGATGCGATGTTGGCAGTCTGCGAGTAACCCACCACGTTCACGCGCCGACGGCGACGTGTGCACTGAGCGCGCCCGCGTCGGCGGCCTCGGGGTCGGCGCCATCACGGCCCGTCGCACTTGTCGCGCTCCCGGCGTCGGAGCCGCAACTCGGCGTCGGAGAGGCATTCCTGCTCGGCCCGTTCGATGGCCTCCGGCTCGGCGAGGATGCCCTGGCGTTCGTAGCGGTTGCGTGAACGACTCCACCGCACCACCACCGCCGAAAGCCGGCTGATCTTCTTGGCCCGACGGGTAAGCGCGGCATCACCAGACGGCAGGAACTCGAGATGGCCCAGGTCGGCGCAGTCCAGGCAGCGGGGTCCGTCGTCCTCCATGAACAGCAGGTCGCCGGTGCCATCGCACGCCGCGCAGGTCCACTCTTTGAGCGGCGAGATCACCACGAGATCCGGTGGACGGCTCTGCCGCCTGATCGCGTCCTGAGACAGGTCCGGAGAAACCCAGTGGGTACGGTAGGCGCGCTCGACGGCGGCATCGCCGGTGACGCTGAACCGCAGCTCGCGGCGGTCCCGGGTGCGGGCAATGTAATCGCTATCCGACGGATGGAGCCCGCGGTTCTGCGCCCACTGCCGCAACGCCGCCATCGCTGCCGCGACCTTGGCCGGGTTGACCTGCATGAGTTGCTCCAGGGCTGCCACACGACCCTGCCGCCAGATGTCGAGCCGCGACGGCGCAAGCCAGTTCAGGCCGACCAACACGTCGATCGCGCTGACGAATCGCCGTTCCGCGAGTACGGCCTCGGCCGCTCGCGTGACGCGCTGTTCCAGGTCCTGCGGTGTCATAGACGGGCCAAGCCTACCCGCCGGGTGAGCTCGGCGAAACGGCGGCCACCCGTAGACCACACCATCAGCTTTCCGAAAGCACTAGTGGCACAGGGATTCTCAACACCAACCGGCGGAACGGCCGGTAACCCGGAATGCATGCAGGCGGCTACCCGACCGCCGAGGACGCTGCATGACCCAGGCGCCCATCGTCCGCTCCCGTTGCCCGTTGGCCGCCACGCCGGACATGCGCCCACGGCGTGGGCTCAACGGTGATTTCCAGAGCCTCCGCAGCGAGCGGCGCCTGCTTGCTCTGATCGACCGATCAGCCGATCACTGTGGCGGCATCGGCCGCATGGATCCGATGAAGTAGCTTTCCTGCCCGGTGGGGTATCCGCCGCCGTCGGTGGCGATATGGACGTGGTCGTAGTGGTTGAGGGTTTCGGAGCCGTAATCCGCCGTCCAGCTCGGGGCGCCGATGCCCGGGTAGAGCTTCTGCCGCCAGATCACATGGAGCACGCCCCAGCGTTTGGCGTTCGCCAGGGCATACCCGGCGATCTGGTTGCCGAGCTCGACACCGGCGGGGGAGCCATGGTCGGGGATCATCACGTCGATCGCCAACCCGTTGGGATGCCACTTCAGGGGATCCTGCCGAAACCCGTAGATGGTGCTGATCTGGGGAAAGAGCACGCTGATGGCGCGGGCCGCCCAGATGGTCTTGATCTGCAGCCCCTGCTCGGATGCGACGCCGGCGGGTAATGCCATTTGGAAGTCCTGGCCGGCGACGGGTGCGCCTGCCGCCAACATGTCCACCTCCGCCGGACTGGCGGTGGGCGCTGTGCTGGGCGGCACGGCCGCGGTATTTGTCGAGGTTGCCGTCGGGGTCTGGACGCAGCACGGCCGCTCGGTGGCTTGGGCGTAGATCATGGCAGCAGAGACGACCAGTGAGACCGCGATTGCCAACCAGCGGCCTCGCCCGTTGGCTAACACGGCGGTGCCCACGCACAGCACTCTAGTGGCGTGTGCGACGCATGTGGCAGTCCTTTTGATCTTTTTGTTGCACTGGTACCCACGTGGTCAGTCGTTCGGGGATCCGATCGGCACCGGCGTGATGTTCCAGATGTCGTCGCAGTACTCGGCGATCGCCCGGTCCGAGGAGAACTTTCCGCTATGCGCGGAGTTGAGGATGGACTTGCGGGTCCAGCTTTCGGTGTCCCGCCAGGTGGCGTCGACCTCCCGCTGGGCGCGCAGATAGTCGGCGTAGTCGGCGATGACCAAGAACGGATCGTGGTCGGTCAGGTTGGCGATCAGCGGGGCGAACACCTCGGTGTCGCCGCGCGAGAACCGCCCGTCGGCGATCAGGCCGAGAACTGCTGTGAGCTCCCCGCTTTCGGCGATGTAGTCCCTGGGCCGATAGCCTTGGCCGAGCACCCGTTGCACCTCTTGCACGGTCAGCCCGAAGAGGAAGAAGTTCTCCGCACCGACCTGCTCGCGGATCTCGACGTTGGCGCCGTCGAGGGTGCCGATGGTCAGCGCCCCGTTCATCATGAATTTCATATTCCCGGTGCCCGATGCTTCTTTGCCGGCCGTCGAGATCTGCTCGGAGAGATCTGCTGCCGGATAGATCACTTGGGCGTTTTGCACGTTGAAGTTCGGGATGAACGCCACCTTCATGCGGTCGTTGACGTCGCGATCCGCGTTGACCGTTTCCGCGACGGAATTGACCAGCTTGATGATGAGTTTTGCCATTGTGTAACCGGGTGCCGCCTTGCCGCCGAAAATGTATGCGCGCGGCATTATTTCGAGATCCGGTCGCTGCTTGAGCCGGTAGTAGGCGGTGATGATGTGCAGCAGGTTGAGGTGCTGGCGCTTGTATTCGTGAATGCGCTTGACCTGGATATCGAAAAGCCAGTCCGGATCCAGGGCGATACCGGTGTTGGCTCGTACATAGTCCGATAGCCGCGCCTTGTTCTCCCGCTTGACGGCCCGCCACTGCTGCTGCAGTGCGGGATCACCCGCCAAGGGAGCCAGCGCATGCAACCGGTCCAAGTCGCGCAACCACCCCTCTCCGAGCCGCTGATCGAGCAGTCTGCGCAGGCCGGGATTGGCCAGGGCGACGAACCGGCGCGGTGTCGCCCCGTTGGTCTTGTTGCTGAAGCGCTCCGGCCACATGTCGTAGAAGTCTTTGAGCACAGTGGTTTTCAGTAGTTCGGAGTGCAATGCCGCGACACCGTTGACGGCATGGCTGCCGACGGTGGCCAGGTGCGCCATCCGAATTCGCCGGTCGCCGTCCTCGTCGATCAGCGACATCCGCCGGACGCGGTCCTCGTCACCGGGGAACCGCGCGCGTACCTGGTCGAGGAAGCGGCGGTTGATCTCGTAGATGATCTCCAGGTGCCGCGGCAAGAATCGTTGAAACATTGACAGCGGCCAGGTTTCGAGCGCTTCGGGCAGCAGGGTGTGGTTGGTGTAGGCCAGCGAGGCCACGGTGATCTGCCATGCCTCGTCCCAGTCGAGGTCGCGCTCGTCGACGAGCAGCCGCATCAGCTCGGCGACGGCGATCGAGGGGTGGGTGTCGTTGAGTTGTATCGCGACCCGGTTCGAGAGTTCCCGGACGGGCAGACCGGCGAAGTCTTCCAGCAGGTGCAGCATGTCCTGCAGCGAGCAGGACACGAAGAAATACTGCTGGGCCAGCCGCAGTTGCTTACCGACTTCCGGCTGATCATTGGGGTAGAGCACCTTGGTGAGGGTTTCGGACACCACCTGGTCATCCACGGCCCGGTAGTAGTCGCCGGCGTTGAATGCGTCCAGGGCCAGCGACTGGATGGCGCGGGCGCTCCACAGGGTCAGGGTGTTGCAGGTGTTGACCCCGTAACCCTGGATGGGCGTGCCGTAGTAGACGCCCTTGGCGGCGCGCTGCGGGATCCAGCGCACCCGGTACCTGCCCCGCCCGTCGGTGTAGGACTCGGTGCGGCCGCCCCAGCCGACTTGGTAGTTCAGTTCGGGCTTGGCGATCTCCCACGGATTGCCGTCGGCCAGCCAGTTGTCGGTTTTCTCGACCTGCCAGCCGTCGTGGATTTCCTGGTCGAAAATGCCGAACTCATAGCGGATGCCATAACCGATGGCCGGACGCTCCAGGGTGGCCAGTGAGTCCAGGTAGCAGGCCGCCAGCCGGCCCAGCCCGCCGTTGCCCAATCCCGGCTCCTCCTCGCAGGCCAGCACTTCGTCGAGGTCTTGGCCCAGCGCGGCCAACGCGGTGCGGGCCTGGCCCTCGAGTTGCAGGTTGAGCAGGTTGTTGCCCAGGTGCGGGCCGAGCAGGAACTCCGCCGACAGATAACACGCCACCTTGCGGGAAAGGTTGAGATAGGTCTGAGTGGTCTCGATCCACCGCCGCTGCATCCGGTCGCGCACGGCCAGCGCCAAGGCGCGGTAGTAATGCTTCGGCTGCAACAGGGTGGCCGGGCGGCCGAGTGAGTAGCGCAGGTGGTCTTCGATGGCCTGACGAAGGGCCTCCGAACTCATTCCGGTGCGGACGTCCTCGGCGCTGGTGGATGCCGCCGCCTCCGCGGAGGCTGCCGTCGACGCGTGGGCCGAAGATCGAATGACATCGCTCATGTTCGTATTCCCTAGATTTCAGCCGGGTGGTGGGTGCGAGTATCGCACCGCAGGAGTACCCGATGCGGCGCCAGTCGGCTGCTCGTCACGCCGGACGCCGGCCCGCCGCAACGTCGGCCTAGAAATCCCGTCGCAGTCTCATCGGCGTGACGGCCGGCATGTCACCGCCGTCGATCACCGTCCGCGCGATCGGGGTCAGCGCCTGCAGCAACGCCTCGAGCTCGCCGTCGTCCAGCGCGTCGTATGCGTGCAACCCCAGCGCGTCGGTGGTGGCCTCGATGTGGTTCTTCACATCGCGTCCGGCGGGTGTCGGGGAACCGTCCTCGTCGAGTAGGCCGCGGTCGACCAGGCTCTGCTGGCATGCGCGCCACTCGGCGTCGTCGTAGTGGCGGGTCTGCATGATGTAGTCGCGGGGCACCGCGTCGGCCGCGCAGTGCAACACGTTGGACTCTCGTCCGGAGATACCGGCGGCGACCAGCACCGCTACGTGCCCGTCGCCGCGATGCTCGCGCAGCAGCGTTGTCGCATGCCACAGCGCGGCCACCGGATCCTCGGGCCAGGGCAGGGCGCGGTTGGCGGCGAACAGCGGCCGGCCGTCGACTCGCGCCCGCCGCGCAGCGCTACCCGCTAATCGGGCTGCGGTGCGCACGTTTTCGTCGTCGTCGGTGAGTCCGTACCGTCGCAGCGCCGCCACCGCCGACTCGGCGCGCGCTCGCAACGCAAGGTGCGGCCCCGCGATCTCCCACGCCGCCGGTAGCGCCTTGGCCACCCGCGCAAGGGCGAAGTTGTAGAACACCGCGCTCACGACTTCGGGTGGCACCTGGCCCAGCGGGGCCGACCGAGCAGCGAAGTAACCCATCCAAAACCCGCGGTAACCGAGATTTGTCAGGGCCGCACGCGCCTCCGGCGCGAAGTACGTCACGGCGTGGACGGGCTCGAAGCGATCGTACAGACGATGGGCGAGCTCAGGTTCGCGTTGCATTCCTGAAGCTAACCACCCGGTTTGGGGATGGCGCCTCGGGCATGGTGGTCAGCGACGACCTAGGTCGCGTACGGGGGTTGCCCGCGAGTTGGCTAGTGTCGCGGACGGTGTTTGGTGCCGGCACGCCGCCGGCATCCCCCAGGCGCGGTAGCGGGGCCAGTCGCCGCCTACCCAGAACGGAGCCAGCCATGAGTGCGAGCGCGCAAACCGGAACCATCACCACCCAGGTGCCGGCACGCCTGGACCGGCTGCCCTGGGGGCGGTTCCACTGGCGCGTCGTCATCGGCCTGGGCGGCGTATGGATTCTCGATGGCCTCGAAGTCACGATGGTCGGCAACGTGTCGTCACGCCTGACCGAGCACGGTAGCGGTATCGAGCTCAACGCCGCAGACATCGGCTTGGCAGCGTCGTTCTATATCGCCGGGGCCTGCCTGGGCGCATTGTTCTTCGGTCACCTGACCGACCGGTTCGGCCGGCGGAATCTGTTTCTGCTCACCCTCGCGGTGTACTTGATCGCAACCGTCGCAACGGCTTTCGCGTTTGCGCCGTGGTATTTCTTCCTGACGCGCTTTTTCACCGGCTCGGGCATCGGCGGCGAGTATGCCGCCATCAATTCCGCGATCGACGAGCTGATCCCGGCGCGGGTGCGCGGTCGGGTGGATTTGGTGATCAACGGGACCTACTGGCTGGGGTCGGCTGCCGGGGCGGCTGGCGCCCTCGTGGTGCTGGACACGTCGAACTTCCCGCCGAACATCGGATGGCGGCTCGCCTTCGGTGTGGGCGCCATCTTCGGGATTTTCGTTCTGCTTGTCCGGCGCAACGTTCCGGAAAGCCCCCGCTGGTTGTTCATTCACGGGCGCGAGCACGAAGCCGAGCGGATCGTCGGCGAGATAGAGGGCGAAGTCGAGCGCGATACCGGCCAACCGCTGCCCGAGCCGCAAGGGCGACCACTCAAAGTACGTCAGCGCCATACGATTTCGTTCTGGGAGATTGCCAGGGTGGCGTTCACGCTCTATCCGCGGCGCGCGGTCCTCGGCTTGGCGCTGTTCATCGGGCAGGCGTTTCTCTACAACGGTGTGACGTTCAACCTCGGCACCCTGTTGAGCGGTTTCTACGGGGTGGCGTCCGCACACGTGCCGGTGTTCTTCATCGTGTGGGCGCTCAGTAATTTCGTCGGCCCCCTGGTGCTCGGGCGGCTGTTCGACACGATCGGCCGCAAACCCATGATCACCTTCTCTTACATCGGGTCGGCTGTGGTGGCCGTGGTGCTCGCGGCGCTGTTCGTGACCGGCACTGGCGGCGTCTGGACATTCATCATCGTGCTGGCGGTGGCCTTCTTCCTGGCCTCGGCGGGGGCCAGCGCCGCCTACCTGACCGTCAGTGAGATCTTCCCGATGGAGACACGGGCGCTGGCGATCGCGTTTTTCTACGCGACCGGCACCGCGATCGGCGGCATCAGCGGCCCGTTGTTGTTCGGTCAGCTGATCAATTCCGGCCAGCGCAGCCAGGTGTTCTGGTCGTTCCTCATCGGCGCCGTGGTGATGGCCGCCGCCGGCCTGGTCGAGCTGTGGCTCGGGGTGGCAGCGGAACGGCGCCCGCTCGAAGAACTGGCGTTGCCGCTGACGGTGGCCGACGCCGAGCAGGACGAAGAACCGACGGATGCCCGGGATCGTCAGCGGGCGGGCACAGCGCCGGTGCACGACGATGATCCGCACGGTGGTCACGCAGAACGACCCTGACGCCGAAGTGGTGATTGGTGTTCGATTACCTCGAGGAGCACCGATCAACCTCGACCGAGGACGTGACAATGACGAGCACCCTGCTCGATGAGGCGCTGGAAGCCCACGGCGGGCTGCAGCGGTGGCAATCCGCCGCCGAGATCCATTCGCGGGTACGCAGCGGCGGGCTGCTGGTCCGTACCCGCGTCCCGGGCAACCGGTTCGAGGACTACCGCATCACCGTTGATGTGCAGGAACCGCGCACGGTCATTGACCCGTTCCCGGTTGACGGGCAGCGTGGGGTCTTCGACAACGGGACGGTGCGGATCGAGAGCCACGACGGCCACGTCATCAGCTCACGGGCGAACCCGCGGCCGGCGTTTTTCGGTCGCTCGGGCCTGCGGCGGAATTTCCGGTGGGATCCGCTGGATTCGGTCTACTTCGCCGGGTATGCCATGTGGAATTACCTCACCACGCCTTACCTGTTGACGCGCGACGGCGTCGAAGTCGACGAGGCAGGGACATGGCGCGAGGGCGGCGAGACCTGGCGGCGGCTCAACGCGACGTTCCCGGCGCACATCCATACCCACTCGCCGCGGCAGAGTTTCTATTTCGATGCCGGCGGTCGGCTGCGTCGACATGACTACGTCGCCGAGGTGGTCGGACACTGGGCACGGGCCGCGCACTACTGCACCGAGCCGGTTGACGCCGGCGGGCTGGTTTTCCAGACGCGCCGACGGGTCTACCCGATCGGCCCCGGCAATCGCCCGCTGCCTGCTCCGACCCTGGTGTCGATGCAGCTGTCCGACCTGCGGGTCGATACCGGATAGCTTCGCTGTCGTGGCGGCATTCTCGTTGTCCACCGCGCCCCCCGGACGGCAAACCGATTAGCCTTATGCCTGCACGTCACCGCGTCCAGGCGCTTTAAGTCGTGCATGCGGAAGGCGGGTGAGGAGTCGGCGATGGGTGATACGACCGCGGATTCGCGGGAGGGTTCGCAGTTCGGTCAGTATCGGCTGCGGCGGCTGGTCGGTCGCGGCGCCATGGGCGACGTCTATGAGGCCGAAGACACCGTGCGCGAGCGCGTCGTGGCGCTGAAGCTCATGTCGCCGACGCTGTCCAGCGATCCGGTATTCCGCACCCGTATGCAGCGCGAAGCCCGCACCGCCGGGCGGCTACACGAACCGCACGTGGTGCCGATTCACGACTACGGCGAAATCGACGGGCAGCTCTACGTGGACATGCGCCTGATCGACGGCAAGGACCTGGCCGCCATATTGAAGCGCTACGGTCCGCTGACCCCGCCGCGGGCCGTGGCGGTGGTGCGCCAGATCGGCTCCGCGCTCGATGCCGCACACGCTGCCGGGGTGACACATCGCGACGTGAAGCCGGAAAACATCTTGGTCAGTGGTGACGACTTCGCCTACCTTGTCGATTTCGGGATCGCCAGCGCCACCTCCGACGAAAAGCTGACGCAGCTGGGCAGCACGGTCGGCACCCTCTACTACATGGCGCCGGAGCGGTTCGCCAACACCGAGGTCACCTATCGGGCCGACATCTATGCCTTGGCCTGCGTGCTGTACGAGTGTTTGACCGGCTCACCACCGTATCGAGGCGACCAGCTCAGCGTCATGGGCGCACACCTGAGTCAGGCCATCCCGAGGCCCAGCGCCGCACGGCCCGGCATCCCGGCCGCCTTCGACCAGGTGATCGCCCGCGGCATGGCCAAGGATCCGGCCGACCGATACGCCACCTGCGGGGACCTGTCCGCGGCCGCCTACGCGGCGCTGGCCACCCCCGACCAGGACCGGGCCACCGACATCTTGCAGCGCAGCCAGGTAGCCCAACTGCCGGCCGCGGCCGTCGGCCAGCCGGCCGCGGGTTTCGCGCCCCCGATGCCTACGCCGTCGACTCCCGCTGCACAGCCCGCCGGGTGGTCCCCGCCGACTCCGCCCGGGTCGCCGGTCCCGACGGGTGCACCGCAGCCCACGCCGTGGACCGGCGCCACCGGATGGGGCACCGGGTATCCCGGGACCGCCGGGGCACCACCGTGGGGTCAACCGCCGGTCCAGCCCTCTGGTGGCGGCGGCGCGCCCTGGTTGTGGGTGGGCGTTGCGGTGGCGGTCGTAGTAGCCGTCGCGGCAGGACTGGGCATCGTCGTTGCCAAGCCGTGGCGGTCGTCGGCACCGCGGCCGGGGCCCACGTCGCCGCCGGCGGCCGACGCGGTTGAGCTTCGGGTGCTCAATGACGGCGTCTTTGTCGGCAGTTCCGCCGCCGCGACAACGATCGACATTTTCAACGAGCCGATCTGCCCGCCTTGCGGCGCTTTCATCAGGTCGTATGCGAGCGACATTGAAACCGCGGTGGCCGATAAGAAGCTCGCGGTGCGCTATCACCTGCTCAACTTCCTCGACGACCAATCGCACACCAAGAATTACTCGACGCGTGCGGTGGCGGCCTCATACTGCGTCGCGGACCAAAATGATCCGAAGGTCTACAGCGATTTCTATGCCGCCTTGTTCGGCAGCGACTTCCAGCCCCAGGAAGGCGCCGCCTCCGACCGCACCGACGCCGAACTGGCACATCTGGCCCAGACCGTGGGCGCCAACACCACAGCGATCAGCTGCATCAAGTCAGGAAGTGACCGTGGCACCGCCCAGTCGAAGGCGGCCGCTGCCAGCGAGACCCTCGCCACGTTCAGCGCCAATGGGACCCCATTCGTGTGGGACGGCAAGAAGGCCGTGGATCTGCAGAATTCGAGCTGGCTGACCAGGCTGACCGGATGACGTGGTCCGCTTTGAATTAGCGACGCGACACGGAATCGGCTAGCATTTCCCGGGCACGCCTTGGGGGATATTGTCGGTGCGCATTCGTGCGGGCACCATAAATTGGTCTCTGGGCCGGAAAGGCACTAGCAACCCATGGCTGGACAGCTGACGCCGCATTTCGACGACGTGCAGGCGCACTACGATTTGTCCGACGACTTCTTCCGGCTGTTCCTGGACCCGACCCAGACCTACAGCTGCGCCTACTTCGAGCGTGACGACATGACGCTGGAGCAGGCCCAGCTCGCCAAGATCGACTTGTCGCTGGGCAAGCTGGGCCTGCAGCCGGGCATGACGCTGCTCGACGTCGGCTGCGGCTGGGGCGCCACCATGCGCCGGGCCATCGAAAAGTACGGCGTGAACGTCGTCGGCCTGACGTTGTCGAAAAACCAGGCCGCCCACGTCCAGAAAACCTTCGACGAGCTCGACAGCCCGCGCAGCCGGACGGTGTTGCTCGCGGGCTGGGAGCAGTTCGACGAGCCCGTCGACCGCATCGTGTCCATCGGCGCCTTCGAGCACTTCGGCCACGACCGTCACGCGGACTTCTTCGCGCGGGCATACCAGATGCTGCCCGCCGACGGCGCCATGCTGCTGCACACCATCACCGGACTGACCATGCAGCAGATGGTCGATGCCGGCCTGCCGCTCACCTTGTGGTTGGCCCGCTTCCTGAAGTTCATCCAGACCGAGATCTTCCCGGGCGGTCATCCGCCGACGATCGAGATGGTGGGGGAGCAGTCGGCCAAGGCGGGCTTCACCCTGACGCGGCGCCAGTCACTGCGACTGCATTACGCGCGGACCCTGGACTTGTGGGCCGAGGCGTTGCAGGCGCACCAGGACGAGGCCATCGCGATCCAGTCCGAAGAGGTCTACGAGCGCTACATGAAGTACCTGACCGGCTGCGCCAAGCTGTTTCGCGACGGCTACATCGACGTCAACCAGTTCACCTTGCAGAAGTAGGGTTCCGGGCCGGGCTGCCGGCCGTGCCCAGAGACGTCCCCGAGTCGGGTAGTCCTACTCATCCGCGGCCAGCGTGCGGATCCGCATGCTGGTCGCATGCCCGCGACCCAATTCGATGCCGCCGCCACCGCGCACCACACTCCCGCCGACCGCGACCGCGCCGTCGACGTCGCCCGCCTCGGCGCGCTCGTCGTCGTGATGTTCGGGCACTGCGCCCTGCTGCTTGCCACCATCGACTCCCACGGCGTCCGGATCGCCAACCTGCTCGGTGAGCTACCGGCGCTAACCCCAATCACCTGGCTGGTTCAGGTGATGCCGCTGTTCTTCCTGGCGGGCGGCGCCGCGGGCGCCTACGGCTGGCACGCCGGCGCCCCGTGGGGCACCTGGCTGTTCACCCGGGCGCAGCGCCTGTGCCGGCCCGTGTTCTGGTACCTCGCCTGCTGGGTGACAGCGCTGCTGGCGGTGCGGGTGACGCTCGGCGCGGAGTCGGCGGTGGCACTGGGACGCGAGTGCGTCGCGCTGCTGTGGTTTCTCGGCGTCTACCTCGTGGTGCTCGCATTCGTGCCGGTGTTGACGCGGCTGCGGACGGGTCGCGGGGTCGCGGCCGTGGTCGCGTCGCTGCTGGCGGCGGCAACCGCGGTCGACCAGATCCGGTTCGCCGCGGGCACTCCCGAATCGGGCGTGGCGAACTTCTTGATCGTGTGGCTGATCCCGGTGGTCATCGGTGTCGGCTACGCACGGCGGCTGATCGGCCCGCGGATCGCGCTCGTGGCAGCTGGCTGCGCGTTCACCGCACAACTCAAGCTCGCCCTCACCAGCGCCTATGACGTCTCGCTGGTGGTGACGGGTGCCGAACGGATGTCCAACGTGTCGCCGCCGACGTTGCTGCTTGCGCTGCACTGCACGTGGATGTCGTGCGCGTTCGTCGCCGCCGCGGGAGCCATCCGGCGGTGGGCGGCTCGACCGCGCGTCTGGCACGTCGTCGCGGTGGGTAACGGGGGAGCGATGACGCTCTACCTCTGGCACATCCCGTCGATCGCGGTTGCCGCGGTTGCCCTGCACGCCGCGGGTCTCGACGCATACGAGGTGCACGCGCCCGGGTTCTGGGCTCGTCTGGCACTGCGCGCGATTGTCTTCACCATCGTCATGGCCGGGGTGTTTCGGCTGCTCGCACCGCTCGAGCACCGGCGGCTGCCGTGGTGGGACGGGCCGGTTCAGGCCACCGGGGTCCGTTCGGTCGCCGCCGGTGTGCTGGTGGTCGCGGCGGGTGTGGCGCTCGTCGCGCTGGCCAAGAACGGGCTCGGCGGTGTCGAGGGCTGGACAGCGCTGGGATGCTTCCTGGCGGCGTTGCTGGCTGCCCGTACGAGCTCGGGTCCGGTGTCGTGGCCGACGCCGGCCGGGCGTCAATCGGGTTCGCCGTACTCGTCGAACCAGTAGGCGAGTTTGCCCCGCCGGCTCACCGCGCGAAGTCGCGACTCGGCTGCAGCCCGCGTCTTGCTGGTGGTGACGATCAGTAGTTCGTCGCCGCGCTCGATCCGCGTGTCGGGCATCGGGACGAAGGTGTGGCCGTTGCGGATGATCAGGGTGATCACGGCTGGGTCGGGCAGCCGCAGCTCCAGGACGGTGACGTTGTGCAGGCGTGACGGCGGCTGCACGGTCATCGTCAGCAGTTCCGCGTCGAGCACGTCCAGCGGCGCCGCTTCCACCTGGATCTCGCGGGTGGCCTCGCGGGAAAACAGGCCCAGCCGATGCGCGATCGGGCGCAGGCTCGGGCCCTGCACCAGGGTGAATACCACGACCAGCATGAAGACGATGTTGAGCAGCCGATAACTATCCGGGACGCCCGCCACGACGGGAAAGGTAGCCAGCACGATCGGCACCGCGCCGCGCAGTCCCGCCAACGATAGGAAGACTTGGTCGTGCCAGGGGATCCGGAACGCCGCCAACGATGCCACCACCGACAGGGGCCGGGCGATCAGCAGCAAGAGCAGTCCGACGACGATAGCGGCAACCACGTCATGCGCCACCTCGCCGGGGTTCACCAGCAGTCCGAGCAACACGAACAGCCCTATCTGTGCCAACCAGCCGACGCCCTCGGCGAACGACCGGGTCGCCGACCGGTGCGGCAGGCCTGTGTTGGCCAACACCACCGCGGCCAGATAGGCGGCTATGAATCCGCTGGCGTGGCTTGCCCCGGCCGCCGCGAACGCGACCAGACCCAACCCGAAGGTCGCGATCGGGTACAGGCCGGAGGCGGGCAGCGCGATCCGTCGCAGCGCGAAGGCGCCCAGGTAGCCGATAGCCACCCCAACCGCGGCGCCGGCGAGGAGCTCGAACAGCAGATCGGCGATCGCGCGCCCGGGCTCGACCGCGAAGGGCACCGCGCTGAACATCAGCACCAGGATCACCGCGGGGGCATCGTTGAACCCGGATTCGGCCTCGAGCAGCCCCGCGACGCGCCGCGGCAGCGGCAGCACCCGCAGAACCGAGAACACCGCTGCGGCGTCGGTGGAGGAGACGATGGCTCCGAGCAACAGGGCCACCTGCCAGTCGACGCGCAGCAGCAGGTGCGCGCCAACGGCCGTAACCGCCGTGCTGCCGAGGACCCCGACGGTGGCCAACGTTGCCGCGGGCCCCAGCACCGTGCGGATGTCGGTGAATCGCGTGGTCAATCCGCCTTCGACGAGAATCAGGGCCAGCGCCGCGGTACCCACGTTCCTGGCCAGCTGGACGTCGTCGAACTTCAGCCCCAGCCCATCCTCACCGACGGCGACGCCGACCAGCAGGAAGAGCAGCATGCTGGGAAATCCCACCCGAGTCGCCAACCGGGTGCCCACAATGCTGGCCAGCAGCACGAGGCCACCGATCAACAAAGCCAGATACAGCTGCTGCAAACTCATTTCGTTTCCGTCCCAGATGTGATCTCGGCAGCGGTAGCTCGGCGCGCGAGGCGGCGTGCTGCCAGTAAATCAGTAAGGGGCGGCCCGCTGTTGGCCGCACACTCCGGAGCCTGGCAGCCGATAAGACAAGATGACTGGGTGGCGACGGGAAAAATGCGGATCGCGGTTGCCGGCGCGGGCAAGGTCGGCCGTTCGGTGGCGCACGAACTGCTGGATCGCGGGCACAAGGTCTTGCTGATCGAACGGCAGCGGAACAACTTTGAACCACACACAGTTCCTGCCGCGGACTGGCTGCATGCCGACGCGTGCGAACTGTCGACGATGCACGAGGCGGGGGTGCAGACGTGCGACGTGCTGATCGCCGCCACCGGAGACGACAAGGCCAATCTGGTCGTGGGCCTGCTGGCCAAGACCGAGTTCGGGGTGCCCCGGGTGGTGGCGCGGATCAACGACCTGCACAACGAGTGGCTGTTCGGCCGCTCCTGGGGCATCGATGTGGCGGTCTCGACGCCGGGCGCCATGATCGCCGGTGTCGAGGGCGCCATCGACGTTGGTCACCTGGTGCGCATGATGGTGTTGCGCGAGGGCCGGGCGGCTTTGACGAAACTGACGCTGCCCGAAGACAATCCGCTGGTGGGAAGGCGGGTGTGCGAGCTTGACCTACCGGCCAACACCGCTTTGGTCACCGTGCTGCGAGGTGACGCGGTCAAAGTTCCGCAGCCCGGCGACGTGCTCCGGGCCGGCGACGAGATGCTGTTCATCGCCGACAGCTTCCTGGAGCGTTCGGTGTGGGCTGCCATGTACAGCACCGCACCCGCCCGTGCCTCGACCAGGCCGGGCCGGCCACCGTCAGCCTGAGGGGTCGGCGGGAGGGCACGCCTGCGACGCGCCGTGCCCGGTTGCCCCAGCGGTGTCGGGACCATTCGGTAGGGTTCCTGCGCGTGAATCCAAGCACCGCAATCAAATCCGTAACCGCCCGTCTAGCTGAGGAGCTGGCCGTCGAGGAGGCCCACGTGGCCGCCGCGGTCGGGTTGCTCGACGGTGGCGCCACGGTCCCGTTCATCGCCCGGTACCGCAAGGAGGCCACCGGAGGTCTCGACGACGGGCAGCTGCGAACCCTGGCCGAGCGTTTGCAGTACCTGCGGGAGCTCGACGAACGCCGGGCCGCGGTGCTGGCATCGATCCGGGAACAGGGGAAGCTGACCGACGAGCTGAGGGCTGCGCTGCTCAGCGCCGACACCAAATCTCGTGTCGAAGACATCTACCTGCCCTACAAGCCGAAGCGTCGGACCAAGGCGCAGATCGCCCGCGAAGCCGGGCTCGAGCCGCTGGCCGACCGATTACTGTCCGACCCGGGCCTGGTTCCGGAGGCTGCGGCCGCGGCCTTCGTGTGCGCTGATGTCGGTGACGCCGCCGATGTCGCTGCCGCGCTGGAAGGCGCCCGGCACATCATGGTCGAGCGAGCGGCGGAGGACGCCGAGCTGGTCGGCGCCATCCGGGAGAAGTTCTGGGCGCAAGGTACGCTGGGTAGCGCGCCGTGGTCGCAAGACGTCGCCAAAAGCGCTGCTGCACAGAACTTTCGTGACTACTTCGGGTTCTCCGAGTCGCTGCAGACGATGCCGTCCCACCGGGTGCTGGCCGTGCTGCGCGGGGAGAAGGAAAAGATCCTTGCCCTGACCTTCGACGGCGGCGCGGACGACGGTTACGAAGCGATGGTCGCCGCCAGCCTTGGCGTGGACCTGTCGGCTGACGTATCGGCGAAGGCCGCGACGCCGTGGCTGGCCGCGACGGTGAGATTCGCTTGGCGCACCAGGCTGATGTCTTCGGCAGCGGTGGACGCCCGGATCCGACTGCGGCAACGCGCGGAACAACAGGCCGTCGCGGTGTTCGCCAAGAACTTGACCCACTTGCTGCTCGCCGCGCCGGCCGGCGCGCGCACGACTCTGGGCCTGGATCCTGGCTTCCGGACGGGTGTCAAGGTTGCTGTGGTCGACCCGACCGGCAAGGTGGTGGACACTTGTGCGATCTACCCGCATCAGCCACAACGGCAATGGGATTTGGCCAAGGCAACGTTGGCCGCGCTGGTGGCGCGTCACAGCGTCGAGTTGATCGCCGTCGGCAACGGCACCGCCTCGCGTGAGACCGACACGCTGGCAGCCGAACTCATCAACGACATCCGTGCCGCCGGGGGCCCGGCACTCACCAAGGCGATGGTGAGCGAGGCCGGCGCATCGGTGTATTCGGCCTCGGCCTATGCTGCGCGCGAGCTGCCCGAGCTCGATGTGACGCTGCGCGGAGCGGTGTCGATAGCGCGGCGGCTACAGGATCCGCTGGCCGAGTTGGTGAAAATCGACCCGAAGTCGATCGGGGTGGGGCAGTACCAGCATGACGTGACCCCGGCGGTTTTGGCCCGCAGCCTCGACGCTGTGGTCGAGGACGCGGTGAACGCGGTGGGCGTTGACCTGAACACGGCATCGATTCCGCTGCTGTCGCGGGTTTCCGGGATATCGGAATCCTTGGCCGAAGCGATCGTCGCCTATCGTGACAAGACCGGCGCATTCGCCAGTCGCCGCGCGCTGCTGGAAGTTCCTCGCCTGGGGCCCAAAGCGTTTGAGCAGTGTGCGGGGTTTCTGCGGATCCGCGACGGCGACGACCCGCTGGACGCGTCCGGTGTTCATCCCGAGGCATATCCCGTCGTCCACCGCATCCTCGACCGAACTGGTCTCTCGCTGGCCGAGATCATCGGTGACGCAGGCGCTTTGAGATCACTGCGGCCCGCTGACTTTGCCGACGACCGCTTCGGCATCCCCACTGTCATCGATATCCTCGCCGAGCTGGAGAAACCAGGACGCGATCCGCGACCGACATTCACCACGGCCACCTTCGCCGCCGGCGTGCAGAAGATAGCCGACCTCAAGGTGGGGATGGTCTTGGAGGGGGTGGTGACCAACGTTGCCGCCTTCGGCGCTTTTGTCGACATCGGCGTGCATCAGGATGGCCTGGTGCATGTCTCCGCGATGGCCGAGCGCTTCGTTGCCGACCCCCACGACGTCGTACGGTCCGGACAGGTGGTGCGCGTGAAGGTCATCGATGTCGACGTCGAACGCCGGAGGATCGGACTGAGCCTGCGCCTCAACGACGATCCGCAACGCCAGCCGGTGAGCCGACCAGAGCGGCGAAACTCGGTCCATGGTAAGAACTTCGGCCGTCAGCCGGCCAACTCGCCGGCCGGTTCGATGGCCCGGGCGTTGCGGGACGCGGGCTTCGGGAGGTGAGCAGGCCTGCGCCGCGGTCCGGTGTGACCTCGCGCTGCTCTTTCGTCGCGCTGGGCGTCCCACTGCTCGGCCTCTTCGGCGAGTGCGGCGGCGATCTCGCTGATCCGCGGCGGTTGGCCCTCGACGGTTTCGTCGCGCCGCCGGCGGCCCAGCGGTATCCAGACGGTGAAGGTCGTGTCGGTATCGACCTCGCTGGCGACCCGGATCCGGCCCGTTGCCTCCAGCTTTTCTGATGGCCGCGCACCAGTTCGTCGACGAACCCAGTTCGATGCCGGCGCCCTCGCAGGTGCGGTCGCGGGGCTCCCCGGACGCGGTGGAACCGCCGGAACAGAAACGGCAGTTCTGCCTTCGCCGATGCCGGTGTCGTGCACCGTCAATTCCACGTGCTTGGGCAACGTGCGCAACGCGACGTCGACGTGACCGGCGAAGGTGAATTTGAACGCATGGGACAGCAACCGGCCAGCACTCCCGGTTGGGCTGACCCAGCCCGGCGGGGTGCCGCGGCCACGACTGCGCGGGACCCAATGCCGATCGGGTCTAATCGATGTCGCGCGGCCACGCGCAGACTTCTGCCGGGCCCGCGAACAACGGGGCGGCCGCTTGGATCTCGGGCAGGGCCGATGCGAATTGCGTTGCGACACGGTCACGGACGCATACCTATCGCGGATCAGTGATCACAACGGCCACATGAATCACTATCGTCACATCAGCCAACTGCGGACGTCAACCCGACGTTTGTGCCCCTGGAAGGTTGTGACATGTCGGCGATTCATCGAGTCGTGTCGGTATCGGTGGCGTCGGCGGCCGCATTGGGACTCATCAGTGCGGTGGGCCTGGCGCCGGCAGCAACGGCGGTGCCGTGCAGTGGGGACGCCGCCAACGCCCCGCCGCCGCCGAACGCCATTGTGACCAACCCGGGGGGGACCACGCTCGGCCCGATGACACGAGGCCCAAGGCCTCGTGGTGCGAACGACCGGGCGCCGTTGCCCAGGTTGGGCCCCCTGTCCAGGTTGCTTAATCCGGCACCGCGGTCTGCGCCGCTACAGCAGCAAGCCGCGACTCCGCCGCACCAGGCGGCGGTTCCCCCGCCTGCTCCGCCCAACCCGGGTAACCAGCCTCCCAATGCCGCCCAGTTGGCCCCCAATGCGGCGCCACCACCAGCGCCGGCGCCGGCCGCGGTACCGGCGCCCGGGGCACCGGATCCCGGCGCCGCACTCGGGGGTGCCACGACCTCGCTTGCCGAGTGGGTAACCGGACCCGACAGCCCCAACAAGACTCTCCAGCAATTCGGCATCTCCGGAACCGACCTCGGAATCATCTGGGATAACGGCGATCCCGCCAACCATCAGGTGCTCATGGCCTTCGGTGACACCTTCGGCTATTGCGCTGTCAACGAACATCAGTGGCGCTACAACACCCTGTTCCGCAGCCAGGACCGTGACCTGGGCGACGGAATCCACGTTGCGCCGGGCGATGCGGCCAACCGGTACTCCGGCTCACCGGTGCGCCAACCGGGCTTTTCCAAACAGATCATCAGCAGCATCAAGTGGGCACCCAACGAGACCGGAATCATTCCGACCTCCGGAGTCTCTGTCGGGAAAACCCAATACGTCAGCTTCATGTCCATTCGCGACTGGGGCCGCGACGGTGAATGGACCACCAACTACTCCGGCATCGCGGTGTCCAAGGACAACGGCCAGAACTGGGGGGTCTATCCCGGCACCATCCGCGCATCCGGACCCGACAGCGGGCGAGCCAGGTTTGTACCCGGCAATGAGAATTTCCAGATGGGGGCGTTCGTCAAGTCCAACGACGGTTACCTTTACTCGTTCGGCACGCCCCCGGGACGTGGCGGTTCGGCGTACCTGGCGCGAGTTCCCCAGCAGTTCGTACCTGACTTGAGCAAATACCAGTACTGGAACGGCGATTCGAATTCCTGGGTACCCGGCAAACCGGATGCGGCGACGCCGGTGATCCCGGGACCGGTGGGCGAAATGTCGGCTCAATACAACACGTATCTGAAGCAGTACTTGGTGATGTACACCAACGGCATGAACGACGTTGTGGCACGGACCGCGCCGGCCCCCCAGGGTCCGTGGAGCCCGGAGCAAATGCTCGTGTCGTCCTGGCAGATGCCCGGCGGCATCTACGCGCCGATGATGCACCCGTGGTCGACGGGCAAGGACGTGTACTTCAACCTGTCGCTGTGGTCGGCGTACAACGTGATGTTGATGCACACCACGCTGGGGTAACGAGGCTGGGGCGTCGACTTTTCAGAGCCGCCAACTGCCCCACGTCGCTGGGAACGTCGCAAAGACACTGAGCAATAAGGCTTTTCGCGACCATGGGGATGCACAACCGCAGTTGCGGAGACGTCGCCCGGAGTAGCGGCTGGCATCCGATTTCGGTCCGGCGAAGGGAATTCACGCAAACGCAGATAATGCGGTTCAAAGCCGGTTATGTTCGTGCTGCCATGCCGTTCGATGGCCGGTCGCTGACCTGGCTCTCTGTGTCGGGAGGTGCGCGATGGCTTGGGATCACGAGTGGCGCGCCCACAGGGGGTTTGCACTTTGCCTGGGCGGCAGATCCGGGGGACCTGCTGATCCCCGCGGGGTCGGTGCATGCTCTGCAACCAGGAACGGACGCATCCCATGAACTTTTCCGTGTTGCCGCCGGAGATCAACTCGCTGCGGATGTTTGCCGGCGCGGGGGCACAACCGATGTTGGCGGCGGCGACGGCCTGGGGAAGCCTGGCCGACGAGCTACAGGCGGCGGCGTCGTCGTTCACCACGGTGACATCCGGCCTCGCCAACGGTGCGTGGCAGGGCCCGGCCGCGGCGGCGATGGCGGCCGCGGCAGCGCCCTACGCCAGTTGGTTGAGCGCGGCGGCAGCATCGGCCGCGGGGACGGCGGGGCAGGCCACCGCGGTCGCGGCGGTGTTCGAGGCCGCGCAGGCCGCGATCGTGCATCCGGCTGCGGTGGCGGCCAACCGGAACGATCTGGTGGCGCTGGTGATCTCGAACCTGTTCGGCCAGAACACGCCTGCGATAGCCGCGACCGAGGGCTTGTACGAGGAGATGTGGGCCGCCGATGTCGCCGTGATGTCGGCCTACCACACCGGCGTGTCGGCCGCGGCGGCACAGCTGGCGCCGTTGCAGCAGGCGCTGGCGCTCCCGGCCGCCGTGGACTTCAGCATTTCCATCTTCGGTCTTCAGCTGGTGCAGGGCGGCACCGCGAACGCCAACTCGACCTTTGGCGGACTGGCCGTCGCCTCCGGGGCCAACAGCACGGCCAACGCCGGCGTGACCGACATCGCTCTTGCCTTCGGCAGCGGCAGCACCGCCGAGGCGACCGGCGGCGTCCTGAACGTCGCCGGCTCGTTCGGCAGCAATAGCTCCACCAGCGCCACCGGCGGTGTCAACCTCGGCACCGGCGCCCTCGCGTTCGGCAACAACAACACGGTCAGGGCCAACTCGATCGGCACGGTCAACATCGGCACCGTTGCCGCCGCGTTCGGCAACGACAACTCGGTCACCGCTATTGCCAACGGTGTGGAAAACAACGCCACGGTGGCGGCGGTGTTCGGCAACAACAACACCGACGTCTCAGCCGTCGTCAACGGTGTGGAGAACACCGGTATCGTGTCCGCGGTCTTCGGCAGCAACAATTCCGGCGTCGCAGCCAACGCATTCGGCGTGGAGAACAATGCCGTGGTCGCCACCGTCGCCGGTAGCGGCAACAACACGGTCCTGGCCCAGGCGGGTGGCGCGGGCCTCAATGAGATCGTTCTGGCCAGCGCCTTCGGCAACAACAACTCCGTCGCGGCCACCGCGACGGGCGTAGGCGGCAATCTGGGCACCGTCGCCACCGCGTTCGTCGGGGACGGCAACACGGTGGCCGCCAGTGCGACCGGTGCGCACACCCTCACCGCGGCCACCGCGCTGTTCGGCGACAACAATGTGGTCAAGGCCAACTCGTTCGGTGCGGAGAACATCGGGACGGTGGCCACCGCGGGCGGTAGCGGCAATAGCGCAGTCAGCGCCGACGCCAATGGCACCGGCAACATCGCCACCGTGGCCACCGCGTTCGGCAACAACAGCCCGAACGTCGCGGCAAGCGCGCTCGGGGCGGGCAATATCGCCAACGTGGCAACCGCGCTGGGCAACGGCAACTCGGCCACCGCAAAAGCGATCGGCGTGGACAACATCGCCACCGTGGCCACTACCGCCGGAAGCAACAATGCGGTCGGAGCCAGCGGCGTGGGCGTCGGCGGCAATATCGCCAACGTCGCCACCGCCTTCGGCAGCGACAACAGCCAGGTCAGCGCAGACGCCGGCGGCGCCGGCGGCAATATCGCCACCGTGGCCACCTCGTTCGGCAACGGCAACAAGGTCACGGCCAGCGCGTTCGGCGCCGGCAATATCGCCAACGTGTCCACCGCGTTGTTCAGCAACAACAACACGCTCTCGGCCAGCTCGTTCGGCGTGGAGAACATCGCCACGGTGGCCACCTCGATCGGTGACAACAACGGGGTCTCGGCCACCAATTCACTGGGTGTCGGCGGCAATATCGCCACCGTCGCCACCGCGATCGGTTTCGGCCAGGGCGACAATCAGGTTGCCGCCGAATCCGGTGCCGGGGGCGGCAATATCGCCTCGGTGGCCACGGTGTTGTTCGGTGGCAACAACACAGTTTCGGCCAGCGGGCTGGGTGCAGGAAATATCGCCGACGTGGCGACCGTGCTGTTCAGCAGCCACAGCACCGCCCACGCCAGCGCGTTGGGCGTGGAGAATATCGCCACCGTGGCCACCTCCTTGGGTGACGGCAACAACGTCTCGGCCAGCGCGCCCGGCATCGGGGGCAACATCGCCACCGTGGCCACCGCTCTCGGCCAGGGCAACACCGCGGTTGAGGCCGTGGCCGGCCCCGGCGGCGCCAACATCGCCACCGTGGCGACCGCCTTGGGTGACGGCAACAGCGTCACGAACAAGGCGCTGGGCGCGACCAATATCGCCAGCGTCGCCACCGTCATCGGGGACAACAACACCGCAGACGTCAATGTGATCGGCGTGGAAAACATCGCCACCGTGGCTACGGCAATCGGTGACAACAACGGAATTTCCGCCGGCGCACCGGGACTGGGCGCCAATATCGCCACCGTCGCCACCGCCATCGGCAGCGACAACAGTCAGGTCAGCGCCGTGTCCGGCGCCGGAGGCGGCAATATCGCCTCGGTGGCCACCGTGATCGGAGACAAGAACTCGGCTTCCGCCAGCGCGCTGGGCGCCGGCAACATCGCCACGGTGTCGACCGTGTTGTTCAGCAGCAACAACACGTCCTCGGCCAGCGCTCTCGGCATCGAGAACATCGCCACGGTGGCGACCTCCTACGGTGACAACAACAACGTCTCGGCCAGCACGCCCGGAGTCGGCGCCAACATCGCGACCTTTGCCACCGCCATCGGCCAAGGCAACACTCAGGTCAGTGCCTCGGCCGGTGGCGGCGGCGGCAACATCGCCACCTTGGCCAACGCGTTCGGCGACAACAACATGATCGACGTCAGCTCGATCGGCCTGGGCAACACGGCCAACCTCGCCACCGTCGTCGGCAGTGGCAACACCGCCAAAGTCTCGGCGTTCGGCGTGGAAAATGACTTCACCGTCGCGACCGCAATCGGTGACAACAACGGGGTCGCGGCCAGCACGCCCGGCATCGGCGCCAATCTGGCCACCATCGCCACCGCGATCGGCGACGGCAACAGCCAAGTCAGCGCCTCGGCCGGGGGAGGCGGCGGCAATGTTGCCACCCTGGCCAGCGCCTTCGGGGACAACAACAAGATCGACGTCAGCTCAACCGGTATCGGCAACACCGCCAACGTCGCCACCGTCATCGGCAACGGCAACACCGCAAAGGTCGACACCTTCGGCGCGGAGAACGACTTCACCTTTGCCACCGCAATCGGCGACAACAACGGGGTCGCGGCCAGCGCACCCGGCATCGGCGCCAATATCGCCACCATCGCCACCGCGATCGGCGACGGCAACAGCCAGGTCAGTGCCTCGGCTGGCGGCGGCGGCGGCAACATCGCCACCCTGGCCAACGTGTTCGGTGACAACAACACTGCCAACGTCAGTGCCACCGGGCTGGGCAATATCGCCACCATCGCCACCGGTGTCGGGAACAACAGCGGGCTGGTAGCCAACTCGTTTGGCCTGGAGAACATCGCGACCATGGCAACCTCCTGGGGCGACGGCAACGGCACCGTCGCCGCCGGGTCCGGCGGGGCCGGCGGCAATATCGCCACCCTGGCCACGGTGTTCGGCAGCGGTAACACCACCACGGGCGCCAAGGCAGTCGGCATCGGCGGCAACATCGCCACTCTGGGCACGGTGATCGGTGACGGCAACACCACGGTCTCGGCCACCGCGACCGGCTCCGGCAACATCGCCAGCGTTGCCACCGCCATCGGCGACAAGGGCTCCGCCGAAGTCACCGTGTTCGGTCTGGAAAACATCGCCACCGTAGCCACCTCGGGTGGCGACAGCAATGGGGTGTCGGCCAGCGCGACCGGCGCGGGCGGCAACATCGCCACCGTCGCCACCGCGATCGGCAACGGAAACAGCCAGGTTAGCGCCGCGGCCGGGGGCATCGGCGCCAACATCGTCACCATGGCCAATGCCTTCGGTGACAACAACATCGCCACCGCCAGCGCGACCGGAGTCGGCAATATCCCCACCGCCGCAACGGTTTTCGGTAGCGGCAACGAGATGAAGGTCAGCAGCTTCGGCGTGGAGAACATCGCCACCCTGGGTACCGTGATCGGGGACAACAACACCGGCGGCGTCGTCGAGGCCGGCGGTCTGGTGGGCGGCAACATCGCCACGCTGGCCACCGTGATCGGCAACAACAACACCGCCGCCGTGGCCCGGGCGGTGGGTATCGGCGGAAATATCGCCACCCTGGGGACCACGATCACCGACGGCAACGCGGTCTCGGCCACCGCCGACGGCGCGGGCAATACCGCTACCGTCGCCACCGCGTTCATCGGTGGCGGCAACTCGGCCACGGCCTCGGCGTCCGGGCTGGAGAACATCGCTACCTTGGCGACCGCCGCCGGCGGCAACAACGGGGCCTCGGCCACCGCATCGGGGCTTGGCGGCAATATCGCCACCCTGGGTACCGCGATCGGTGACGGCAACACCAACGTGGCGGCCCAGGCCGGTGGCGTGGGCGGCAACATCGCCATCGCCGCGACCGCCATCGGCGACCACAACGCGGTCGTGGCCAGTGGGGGTGGGCTCAATATCGGCAGCGTCGCCACCGCCGTCGGCGACTCCAACATCAACGTCGCGGCCCGCGGGCAGGGCGCTGCGGATCTCGGCACCGTCGCGACCGTGGTCGGCTTCGGCAACAACGGCGTCGAAGCCGTCGGCAACGGCCCAGCCAACATCCTCAACGTCGCCACCGTGGTCGGTGACAAAAACCACGGAGTCCTCGCCGGCGCCAACGGGTTGCTCAATGTCGCGGTCGTCGTGGGAGGCAACAGCACCGCTGTGGCCGGCGACCCAGCGGGCGGGTTGGCGGGCGCCAACCTCGCGATCGTCGGCGGCATCGGCGCCGGAGCCAAAGCCTTCAACGGCATCCTCAATCTCGCCGTAGCCTTCGCAGACAACGTCCAGGCGACCGCGGGCCCGGGCAACCTCCACGTCAGCATCCGGCCCTTCATGGATATTCTGCCGGGCGCCTGATCCGCGCAATCTAGGCCTCGTGGCCCGGCGGCAGGCCGCGAACGTCGCGGAACGACACCCACTGTTCCAACTGGTGCGGTGGGCTGCCGTCCACCGGTTCCAGCAGATACCCGACGTGGTCGCCGAGCGGAAACCGATCCAGAATCCTGCCGACGAACCATGCCGCCGCGTCGTCGAGAATGGGTGTCCGCGCCGGGCCGAGATGCCACGAGCAACGGTCGAACTTGTTGACGGTGTCGCCGCTACGGCTGCCGAAAAGCTCGACGACGTCGAGATGCTCACGGTCGAACAGGTGCACCGCCAGATGGTCGGCGCCGGCCGCCACCCGGAACGTGTGGTTCTGCTGGGACAGGCCGACCAGGAAGCGCGGGGGATGGATGCTGGCCTGACTGGCGAACCCCACCAGGCAGCCGGCCGGGGCGCCGCCGGCCGCGGCGGTGACGACGAAAATCGGGTAGTCCAGCAGGGACACCAGCTTGTCGAACGCTTCCACGTCGGGCACGGTCACCTGCTCAGTCTTCCCGTTCCCACCGAATGGGAATCCCCGGGGCGCGGGTGCCGGCGTGCTAGGGGGCGATGGGGCGATTCGTCCATTCCCGGTCGGGCCGGCGCGAGGAGCGGAACCATCCGCCGGCTGCGCCGGTGCCGCCGTCGGTCGGGATGGTGTGACCGGTGACGAAGGCTGACAGATCACAGGCCAGGAACAGAATCGCACGGGCCTGATCCAGGGGCACGCCCATCCGTCCGACCGGAACCCATTGCGGCCATTGGGCTTTTTCGTCGTCGGACAACCATTGCGAATAGGGCACCTGCAGTGATTCCGTCACGTCGGGAGCGATCGCGTTGACCCGGACTCCGTGGTGGCCGACCTGGACCGCAAGACTGCGGGTGAAGTGGATGACGGCGGCCTTGAAGGCGGCGTACACCGGATCCTCCGGATAACCGCGCAGTCCCTCCACGGACGACACGTTGACGATCGCGCCGGCATGCCGATCGATCATCGCCGGCAGGAACGCGTGAGTGGCCAACAGCACGTGGTGCAGGTTCACCCGGTAGAGCTCGTCCCACAGTTCCGGGTGGGTGTCGACGAAATCGCCGGGGTGGCGCAGCCAGTGGCCCACATTGTTGACCAGCACGTCGGCCCGGCCGCAGCGGTCGAGCACGGTCCGGGCCAGCGCACGGACCTGGCCGGCGTCGCGGACATCGGTGACGACCGCGAAGGCCGGGTCACCGATCTCTGCGACGGTTTGCTGGGCGAGGTCGGGGTCGATGTCGGCGACGACCACCCGGGCGCCGTGTTCGGCGAACAACCGTGAAGTCGCCGCGCCGATACCGCCGCCGCCGCCGGTCACCACCGCCACCCGGTCGGCGAGCAGCGGGCGGCCGTGCATTGGGTCGTTCATGCTTAACCATCTTGGGATACGGGCGCGAGTTGTCGTTCATCCGCCTTGGCTGGCAGTCTTTCGAAGGAGTACCGGCAGGCCGGTGTCGGCTTCGGCAAGAACCCGGTATGGCGCATCGCGTTGCCGTCACATCTGGGGGTCAGTCGAGCCGTGACTGGGGCTAGCAGGACATCCGAGGAGCGTTCGTCGCCAAGATCGGTGCGCAGCCGCGGGCGGTGGGCACTGCTGGCGGTGTGGGGTCCGGGCCTGGTGGTGATGCTGGCCGACACCGACGCGGGTTCGCTGATCACCGCGGCGCAGTCCGGCGCCCAGTGGGGCTATCGGATGGTGTTGCCGCAACTGATCTTGATGCCGATCCTCTATGTCGTTCAGGAGATGACCGTGCGGCTGGGCATCGTGACAGGCCGGGGCCACGGCGCATTGATCAGAGAGCGATTCGGCCGCGGTTGGGCATGGCTGTCGGCGTTCACGCTGTTCGCCTCGGCGATCGGGGCGTTGCTGACCGAATTCGTCGGGGTCGCCGGCGTCGGCGAACTCTTCGGTGTCTCGCGCTGGGTCAGCATCCCGATCGCTACCACGATGCTGCTGGCGTTGGCGCTGACCGGCAGCTACCGGCGGGTCGAGCGCATCGGTCTGGCGATCGGCGCGGCCGAGCTGGCATTTCTGGTCGCCATGGTGATGGCCCGTCCGCAGTTCGACGCGCTGCTGGCCGGCTTGTCGTCGATGCCGCTGGGCAACTCGTCCTATCTGCTGCTGGTCGCGGCCAACGTCGGTGCGGTCATCATGCCCTGGATGATCTTCTATCAGCAGGGTGCGGTGGTCGACAAACACCTGTCGGTGGCCACGATCCGGCAGGCCCGTTACGACACCGCCACCGGCGCGGTGCTGACCCAACTCATCATGATCGCGGTGGTGCTGACCGTCGCGGCCACCATCGGGACTCATCAGGAGGCGGCGCCGCTGCAAACCGTCGGGCAGATCGCCGGTGCGCTGACCCCCTATCTGGGCAAGCTCGGCGGCACCGTGTTGTTCGGTTTGGGAATGCTGGGCGCGGCCTTGGTCGCCGCGATCGTCGCTTCGCTGGCCGGTGCGTGGGGGCTGTCGGAGGTCTTCGGGTGGCAGCACACCCTCAACCAGAGGCCCACTCGGGCCACCGCCAAGTTCTACACCACCTACGCCCTTGCTCACCTCGTCGGTGCGGCACTGGTCTTGGGCAGCGTCGACCTGGTCAATCTGGCGGTCGATGTCGAAGTGATGAACGCCTTGCTGCTACCGATCGTGCTGGGGCTGCTGCTGGTGCTGGAAGCCCGCGCGCTGCCCGAGCAATGGCGCATGAGTGGGGTACGCAAGTACACCACTCGTGCGCTGTGCCTGGTTGTCATCGCCTTCGGGCTGTACATGGTTCCGCAAGCCCTAGGCTGGACGTGATACCCATCCGGTGCCCGTCATCGCGCCGGCACGATGTTCTGGTTGATGTGGAACACGTTGTGCGGGTCGTATGTCGCCTTGACCTCGCTGAGGCGCCGATAGTTCGGGCCGTAGGTGGCGCGGACCCGGTCTTGGCCCTCGTCCATCATGAAGTTGACGTACGCGCCGCCCGCCGAATACGGGTGGGTGGCGTCCCAGTAGTCCACCGTCCAGCGCTTCAGGGCCGCGGCGTTCGCCGGGTCCGGGTCGACACCGGCGATGACCTGTGAGAAGTTGACGTCTCGGTACGCCCAGGCGGTGTCGGTTGGGCCGGCGCGGTGCACCGCGCCGTCGATCGGGTACAGGTGCATGGTGGAGTGCATGGTCGGCAGTTCCTCGGTGAACCGGGCGTGGGCTTGCACAGCACCGTCGGGGATGGTCCGGAAGAAGTCCCCGCGCCAATACCACTGCAGCCCTTTGGGATACAGGGCGTCAAAGGTGGTCTGCAGCGCGGGATAGGGCGCCGCGCCGAGACCGTCGAAGGCCGGCTCCATCTGGCGCACCGGGGCGAACACCTCCTCGGCGGCCGCGGGATCGCCGGTGTAGCACCAGACCACCGCACACGCCTTGTGCAGATGGAATGCCTCGGGGAAGGGCGCCACCGGCGGGACGGTCATGGCGGCGAAGAACCCGTAGAGATCCTCGTCCTGGGCGGGCAGGTAGTCCCGGTACCAGCTCAGGATGTCGGCGGTGGCCGATGCCGGCCACGCGGTGGGACCGCAGATCACCGTGGGCACCGGATGCAGCCGGAAGGTAAACGCCGTGGCCACGCCGAAGTTTCCGCCGCCGCCGCGCAACGCCCAGAACAGGTCGGGGTGCTGGGATTCCGAGGCCGTCACCATCCGTCCGTCAGCCAACACGAGCTCAGCCTCGAGCAGGTTGTCGATGGTCAAGCCGTACTTGCGCGACAGGTAGCCGTGGCCGCCGCCGAGGGTCAGGCCGCCGACGCCGGTGGTGGAGATGATGCCCGACGGCGTCGCCAGCCCGTGCGCGCTTGTCGCGGCGTCCACCTGCCCCCACGTCGCGCCGCCCTGCACCCGCACGGTACGCCGGTCGGCGTCCACGTCGATCCGGTTCATCGGCGACAGGTCGATGACCAGGCCCCCGTCGACGGTGCCGAACCCCGGGCCGTTGTGGCCGCCCCCGCGAATGGCGACCGCAAGATTCGATGTCCGGGCGAACTCGAGAGCCGCCGCGACATCGGCGGCGGATGCGCAGCGCGCGATCATGGCCGGCCGCTTGTCGATCATGGCGTTGTGAACCGCCCTGGCCTCGTCGTATCCCGGGTCGTCGGGCAGGATCAGCTGCGCGCCCAACCGGGTGCGCAGTTCGTCGGTCTCGGTGGTGAGGCTCATGTCGCTTTCTCCCTCTCGGCTCTGCAGGTCTTGATGACAGACGCTACGAGGCGCAGAGGTCCCAGGTCATGACCACAACGAGGGATTGTCGAGCCATCCCGCGATAGTCAAGTCTGACTATCGACCGGCCGCGACACCGCGATTACCTTGACACCATGGCGCAGTGGGTGCAGCCACCGCTTCCAGCCGAGCTGATCGCCCGTCGCGGCGGTCCGATGGTGGGCCGCGACGCAGAACTCGCGGTATTCGAGCAGGCCTGGGAACGGGTGGAAAGCGGTAACCGTCAGGCGGTGTTCGTCGGCGGTGAACCGGGGGCCGGCAAGACGCGATTGGTTGCCGAGGTCGCCGGAACGCTGGCCGAACACGGGGTCGCGGTGCTGGTGGGCGGTTCGACGGCCGACGCGGGCGTGCCGTATGCGCCGTTCACCGAGGCGCTGGACCGTCTGCTGACCACCGGTCCGCCGGGGTCGATGGGGGAGCTGCTGGCCGACGTGGCAGTCCAGCTGCGCCGGCTGACAACCGAGGTCGACCGCCATCTGCCCGGTGTCGCCGCCGAAGACGACGTGGGGGCGCCCCGGCGGGCTCTTTTCGACGCGTTGACCGGCTTCTTGCGGCGCCTGAGCGTCGATCGCCCGATCGCGTTGGTGCTCGAAGATCTCCATTGGGCGCAGCTACCCACCCTCGCGATGCTCGAACATGTGCTGATCGGCTGTGCCGATGTCCGCATGCTGGTGGTGGCCACCTTCCGCACCACCGAACCGGACCGCACCGAGGAGCTGGTCACCCGGCTGGCCGATCTGCACCGGTTCGACGGTGTCCGGCGCCTCGACCTGGAGGGCCTGGACACCGAGGCGATCGCCGAGTTCGTCCGCCGCACACAGCAATTGCCCACGCCGTCCCTGCGCAGCACCGCGGCCCTGCTACGCGACAAGACCGGCGGCAATCCGTTCTTCCTCAACGAACTGTGCAACCACCTGGAAATCCGGGGCGGGATAGCGGCGCTGGGTTCGCAGCGGACCGTCCCGGCGTCGATCGGCGACGCCATCGCCCGGCGACTTGGCGGACTTGGCGCCACCGTCCGTGAAGTCGTCGAGCAGGCAGCGGTGCTGGGCCAAACGTTCGACCTGCCCGCGCTGATCGCGACCAGTCAGACCGATCTCACCGCGACGCTGGCAGCGGTCGATTCGGCCGAAGCCGTCGGGCTGGTACGGGCGGTGCCCGACTCCGATGGCGAGTTCGCCTTCGTGCACGCGCTCACTCGCGAGGCGGTGCTCGGTGGGATGGCGGCATCTCGGCTGCGGATTCTGCATGCGCGCGCGGCCGAAGCGCTGCAGGGGCGCGCGGACCCGTCGGTGATTCCCCGTCTGGCCAACCATTACCTGGTGGCGCACGTGCTGGGCTACCACGAGCAGGCGCTGCGCTACGCGGGCCAGGCGGCGCGGATGGCGGAACAGAGCCTGGCCTACGAGGACGCGGCCAAGTGGTACGAGCGGGCGGCCTCCCTCGCCGAGTTGAAGCTCGCCGACCGGGCAAAGCTCAACCTCTGGGCGGCGGCCAACCACATGCGCGCCGGCGATTTCGCCCGCGCGCGGGCCATCTATGAGCGCATCAGCGCAATCGAGGACCCGCTGATTCGGCTGGAGGCCGCAGTCGGTTACGAGGACGCGAGCTGGCGTCCCGGGCTGGCCGACTCCAAGGCGGCCGACCTACTGGCGTCGGCGCTGGAAAGCTGCGGGCTGGACACCGACGACCCGCGCTACATCCACGCTCTCGGCAGTTTCGGACGGGCTCTGGGATTTGCCGGCGAGGCGGCACGTGCCCGCGAAATCAGCGACCGCGCAATCGAACTCGCGCGGGCGGTCGATGATCCGACAGTGGTTCAGCATGCCTTGATGACGAGCCTTTGGCACCTGACGCCGGACATGTGCGCCATCCAGGAGGAGCGGTCCACCGAACTGCTGCATGCGGCGCAGGCTCGTCGTGACTACGACGCGCTGGGTTCGGCCGCGCACTTTCGCGCCATGGTCAGCTATCTGACGGGGCGGCCCGAGGCCCTGGCCGCTTCGGCCGCCGACATGCAGCGATCGGTACAAGCCTGCGGCCAGCCCTTCTTCGGTTTCATCAGCGCGTGCGTCGAGCAAGCACTGGCATTCCTGCGCGGCGACTTCGCCGGTGCGGAAAGGTGGGCCGACATCGCGTTGCGCACCGGCAATTCGTTCGGCGCTGACGGAACCGAAGGCTCGCACGGAGTACAGATGTTCATGATCCGCCGCGAAACCGGCGGGCTGGACAGATTCGCCGGCTTCGTCGACGGCAGCGAGAGATTCGCCGGCCGCTGGGTCCCCGGCCTGCTGGCGCTGTACACCGAGCTCAACTGCGAACGCGGCATGGCCCGTGCCCTGAACCATTTGCTCAACCGCAATCTCGGCGACCACACCGACGAGGCTCAGTGGACGATGGAGCTGGTGTTCATGACGGAGGCGGCCTTAGCGCTGGGCAACCGGGAAGCGGTGCACGCGCTGCGCCCGTTCATCGCCCGCTATGCCGGCAAGAACCTGTTGGCGGGCCAGTTCGTCGCGCTGTTCGGCAGTGCCGACCGGTATCTGGCCCGCATCGCGGCACTGGGCGGTGACGATCAGGCGGCTGAGCGTCTTTTCGGCGCCGCGCTGGAGATGGACCGGCGGATGGGTTCGGTAGTCCATGTGAGCGAGACGCTGGCCCGCCAAGCCTTGTTTGAAGCATCGCGCGGGCGAGCCGAGGCGGCCCGGCGCCTGGCGGACGAGGCCTGTGCCATCGCCGGGCCGATCGGCCAGGTGCGGGTTCTTGGCCTGGTGGATTCGTTGCTGACGGGGGATCTCGCGGGTCCGGATGGGCTCACCGACCGGGAGATCGAAGTGCTGCGGCTGCTGGCAGCGGGATTGAGCAACCGGGCCATCGGCGAACGGCTTTACATCAGTACCAACACGGCCGCCAATCATGTTCGCAGCATCCTGATCAAGACCGGGGCGGCCAATCGCACGCAGGCGGCCATGTATGCTGCCGACCACCAACTGCTGGGGTGACGATCAAATGTCGGTCGACGCTCCGTCCGGCAAGACGCGTTCGCTGACCTCGACGATGACGTCGGCCGGAAGACCGGCCCGCGAAGCCGCGGTCCGGATCGCCTCCGGCGAGGGTGCCTCGTAGAGGCAATACGTCTTTCGTTTGTCCGCTGACAGGAACGAATACAGCCAACGAACACCCTCCTCGGCATTGATCCGATTGATGCCATCGGCGACCTCGAAGGTGGGTTCCAGCTTTTCGGCATAGGTGCGCTCGACCATGAATATCGGCACACGGACTCCTTTGCGCCCTTTGCGCAGGCTGACGGGTCGAACCTGCCCTGCGTCGGTTCATCATACGGCCGCGGTCCATGACCACTTCCGCTACCAGTAGTAGCGGAATAGCGGGGGTGCTCGACGGCTTTCCGGGTGACGATAGATTAGCCACACCCGGAAAGACGGTTGCGAATTTGCGGAAGCACATTTATCACCAGCCAGGCGCACAAGCGACAGGTACCCAACGGCCCGGCACATTGCAGTAGGGGTATACCCAGTTCTTTGTCGGATAAACGTGACGAATCCTACTCGCGGTGCCGGCAGATACCGCAGTTTGGTGGCCGTCGGCCAGGGTATTCAGTGGCCATCATGAGGAGTTGATCGCAATGGTCATGATCAAGAATCCCCGGCACACCCGGGCGAGGAAGCCGGATGGCCGGCGAATTCACCATCGCCACAGTCCGCAATCGATCGCCGTCTCACTTGCCAGCCGGTTGATCGTAAAGAACACGGTTCGTGCCTGGGCCATCCAACCGAATTTGCGTTGGCCATTTGATTACATCGACAGCTTAGCGGGTTTGCTGCCGCGTTTTCGGTCGTCGGTCAGGATTGACCCGGTACGCCTCGATCACTGCGCTGCAGAATGGGTTCGAGCGACGGGTGTTTCCCCGACACGGGCAATTCTTTACCTGCATGGCGGAGCCTTCCTCACCTGCGGACTCAACACCCACCGCTCCCTGGTGTGCCGCTTGTCGAGGGCGGCGGATGCCGGTGTGCTCACCGTCGGATACCGCAAGCTGCCGTCGTACCAGATCACCGACGCGATCGAGGACGCGTTGAGCGGCCTTTCCTGGTTGCAGGATCACGGCTTCGACGGCGAGCAGGTTGTGGTGGCGGGCGATTCGGCGGGCGGATACCTGGCGTTCATGACGACGTTGTCGGCGATCCGCAGCCACCTCGCGAAGCCGGCCGGCATCGCCACCGTCTCGCCGTTCACCGATCCCGATCCGGCCCGCAAGCTCGCCCACCGAAACGCGCGCCGCTGTTCGATGTTCACCTGCGGAGCCCTGTCGATGTTCGCTCGGTACCTGGGCGAGGTGCAGCTTCCACAGGATCGGCCGAAATCCTCACGTCGGGTCGAGTCCCCGGTGGACGCCGACCTATCCCCGTTACCGCCCGTCGCCATCCATGCCAGTTCAGACGAACTGTTGCTGGCCGACGCCGAACTCATGGCGAAACGGCTCACCGCCGCGGGAATCCGGTGTGATCTGCACCTGTGGGACGGCCAGATTCACGATTTCCCGCTGGCGGCGGACGTCTTGCCGGAAGGCAGGCGGGCCATTCGATACCTCGGCGACTTCGTCAAAGAGGTCACCGACGGTTGCGCGGCGCGCACGCCCGCTGCAGCAGCCGGTTAGCGCCTATCGCGGATTTCGCGAGCCAATCAACTCCCAGTCGACTTCCTGGTCGAATTCCTGCCGCTGCGGTTCGTCCAGCTCGTCGCCCATCAGCGCGGTTTCCCGTGCTCCTGCCAGTCGTAGGCCGTCGTCTCGAGAGGCACGCCGTGGGCCTGAGACCAGGTTGGGGCCGCTCCGTCAGATCCGCCGGCGCCCGGGCGTCGAAAACGCGACAATCCGGTAGCCGGGGGCGCAGCACCCGTGTGATCGATCACAGCCGGTAGGTCCTGACCTGGCCGGACACCCTGATCTTCGGCGCCTCGACGGCATGGCGGGCTACGATGCCGCCATGCCGCTCGCCGAAGGTTCGACGTTCGCGGGCTACACCATCGTCCGACAGCTGGGCTCCGGCGGGATGGGCGAGGTCTACCTGGCCCGACACCCGAGACTGCCCCGCCAGGACGCCCTGAAGGTACTTCGGCCGGAGGTGTCCGCCGACACCGAGTACCGGGAACGCTTCAACCGTGAAGCCGACGCCGCGGCGTCGCTGTGGCACCCGCATATTGTCGCGGTGCACGACCGGGGCGAAACCGACGGCCAGTTGTGGATCGACATGGATTATGTCGACGGTGTGGATGCCGTACGGTTGCTGCGCGAGCGGTATCCCAACGGGATGCCGGGCCCCGAGGTCACCGCCATCATCACCGCGGTGGCCGAAGCGCTCGACTACGCCCACGAACACAAGCTGCTGCACCGCGACGTCAAGCCCGCCAACATCCTCATCGCCAAGCCAGACTCCCCAGATCGGCGAATCATGTTGGCCGACTTCGGGATCGCTGGTTGGGTGGGCGAAGCCAGCGGGTTGACCGCGACCAATATGACCGTGGGCACCGTGTCCTACGCAGCGCCCGAACAGCTGATGGGCCAAGACCTCGACGGCCGGGCCGACCAGTACGCCCTGGCGGCGACGGCGTTCCACCTGCTCACCGGCACCCCACCGTTCCAGCACTCCAACCCCGCCGTGGTGATCAGCCAGCACCTCAGCGCCTCACCCCCGCCGATCGGTGATCGGTTGCCCGCCCTGGCGGACCTCGACCCGGTATTCGCCAAGGCACTGGCCAAAGATCCCAAGGACCGGTATCAGCGGTGCATCGACTTCGCTCGGGCGCTCGGCCATCGGCTGGGCGGTGGTGGCGATGCCGACGAAACTATCGCCCGACCCGTCGCGGTGCCCGTACCGCCGGCCAAACGGTCGTTGGTGCGACCAGCCGTGCTGATCCCCGCGCTGCTAGCGATACTGCTGGTCATCGCGACCTTGGTGGCGCTTCGCGAGTTCCAGCGCGCCGACGACGAGCGCGTCGTGTCCGCAACGACGTCCGGCTCGCCGGCGACCACGACCACTTCGGCGCCAACGACGTCCACTACCACGACTAGCACCACCACGCCGCCGACCACACCGTCGACCACCGCGGCGGCGCAGACCGAAACCACCACGTCGGCAGCCCCGGCTCCCGTCGTGGTCATCGGCGCCGTGTGCGCGCCGCAGGGCAGTACCGGCCTCACCAAGACCGGGGCGACCGCCTACTGCTCGACCCTGCAGGGCACCAACACCACCATCTGGTCGCTCACCCCGGGCACGGTCGCGAGTCCGACGATCCCCGCCACCGCGGAGCCCACCGAGTCGCCGCTGCCCACCGAGCAGGAATCGCCGATCCGGATCTGCATGCAGCAGACGGGCCAGACCCGTCGGCAATGCCGCGAGGAGATTCGCCGCAGCAACGGCTGGCCCTGATCACCGCTGCGAACACGCGGTTTCGCGGACTCGAACGCGTCCGCCGCAAGGGCTGCTGGCGCCGGTGCTCAGCTGGCCATGCTTGAATCCCAGGTACCCGGCAACATCGGCACCGCCACGTCGCCGCCGAACTCGCTGTTCAATACGGTCAATCCGGCCGGTCGCAGGACGGCCCCGTCGGGCGCGGTCCCAGCAATACTTGAGATCTCGGCGCCCGATTCGGATGCCAGCACTTCCGACCCTGCTGAAGAACCGGAAGCGCCGGCCTGCGCCGCCACCGAGCTCGCCGCTGCGGCCGCATGCGCGGCCGAGCCGGTCGCCGGGGCGATTCCGGCCGACAGCGCGACGGGTGACGTGGCGAATCCGCCCATGGGCAAAGGAGTCGCAACACCGGTTTGCGGCACAGCCGGTGAAACGCCCACCATTTCCGCCGCCATAGCGGCACCACCGAGCAGCTCGCGTATTGCCTGCGCCACCGCTGCCGCGGCGTTGTCGACCGCCCAGTACAGCGTTCCCAGCACCTTCCCCAGGAACACGGCCAGCTGCTGGACCACCGCCATGGCCGCGCGCAGCGTGATATCCAGGAAGATGAGGACCAGCTGAACTTGGTCCAGCAGCAATACCAGCAGGTCGCTGATCAGAAGGTTCAGTATCTTCACCATTTGAAGTACATAGCCGGCAAGCAAGACCACGTACGCGACCACGAGTTGAAGCAGGTCGAAGAGCATTTGAACCCCGAATCGGGCCACCTCGGAGACCAACTCCCATAGCGCCTGGGTCAGCACGTGGGCCAGCGTTTCAAGCAGCTGCCAGATTATGTTCCACCAGGGAGGTTTGGGGGGCGGGGGGAAGCTCCCGACGTGGCCGACGTGGTGTTTGACTATGGCGGGGGCCGGGGGGGTATGCGGTGCCGCGACCAACGCCGCACCACTTACGGCAGCGTACACACTCATCGTGACCGCGGCCTGGACCCACATCCGCGCATAATCGGCCTCGTTGAGCGCAATCGGGATTGCATTAATCCCAAAGAAATTCGTCGCCATCAACACCGCGTGAGCGATGTGGTTGGCCGCCAGCTCACCGAGGGTCGGCATTGCCGCCAACGCGGAGGTATATGCCGCAGCGACGGTTTCATGCTGGGCAGCTGCGTCCAGGCTGTCGCTGCTGGCCTTCGTCAACCATGCCACGTATGGCAGGTGGGCGGCGGCATAGCTTTCGGCGCTTGGGCCCTGCCAGTCCGCAGCCTGCACGCCGGCCAATAAGACAGTCAATTCCGCTGCCGCGTCGGCATATTCAGTACTCAGCGACGTCCACGCGTCCGCCGCAGCCAACAATGGGCCGGGCCCCGGACCGCTGCTCAACGTCGTCGAATGCGCCTCCGGCGGCCACGCCATCCAGATTTGGGCAATCATCAAGAACCTCCCGTTATGACCCGAGACGCCGCCGCGCGATCAACAAGGGCATTCGGCCTCGGTACGGCGAATGCTCTGGCGCGGGAGCGCGCCCAGCCTTCGGCATCACCGCACATCAAGCACACTTCTCCTAGTGTCGAGAACCCGCGCACCGCTGCGCGGTGATCAAGTCGCGCTCGAAAATTCTTGTCCGGACACGACTTCCGCGACTTGGCATAGTGTTGGCGCTGACGACCCGCGTGCCTAGGGTTGATTGGTCCCCCAAGTGCCAGATGGATGGGACAAAGCGCCCGTGGCATCGACCGCCCTGCCGCCGGGGGTGTGCAATACGCTGCGACAAAGGTTCAACCCGAGGCAACATGCACAGCGAAGCTCATGGCCCCTTAGGCAGGCGACGGTCGTGTCGTCACGCCTCGGCTTAACCCACTAGGCGCCGATAGCGCGGCACAAATCAGCGGTTACACACACCCGCTGACGCTGATGCGCCGGCCGACATTGGCGCAGACGTTGATGTTTGGTGCCGGCGGCGGGGGAGGCGGATAGTCTTCCGGCAACGGGGCGTATTCAGACGGGGGCGGAACGTAGGGGGCTACCGCGTCGGCGATGTTGGCACATCCGCTGACCGAGACTCGCCGGCCGGCGTTGACGCACACATCCGCGTTCGCTTGGGCGGACGGCGCCATGATGGCGAACACTTCTGGCACGGCGGTGAATGCCAGTACCGCTGTCGCTAACACGGCCGCGGGCCGCTTCCAGGGGCGCATCGAGATCTCCTTGCTGCTGGCCGGCACCTGCCCGGCTTTCCCAATCGATCGCGTGGGGCTGGTTGGGCAACGAATTTTATCCGCGCTCTCGTGCAACCAAGCACATGTCATCCTGCGCGCCGCCGGATTCGACGGCGGATACCGGACCTGGTTGACGAGTCTCTGCCTCGCGTGGGCGTTCGGGCCAGTGCACGATGTTCGCGAACTGATTACCCGCGACGAACACTCATCCACGTCTTGTTCTGCAGTTGGCGCTGCTGCCGTTACAGTTGGTCCCGATGACCCAAACAGTCGCGCCGCCCGTGCTGACCGTGCGATACAACGGAGCTGAGCGCACCTTCGCAGCAGGCCACGATGTCGTTATCGGCCGTGATCTACGCGCCGACGTCCGTGTCGCGGACCCGCTGATCTCGCGAGTACACCTGTTGCTGCGCTTCGACCAGGGCCGCTGGATCGCCATCGACAACGGCAGCCTCAACGGCCTCTATGTCAGCAACCGCCGCGTACCGGTCGTCGACATCCACGACGGCCAGCGGATCAACATCGGCAATCCCGACGGTCCGGCGCTGGACTTCGAGGTCGGTCGCCGCCAGCAGGGTTCTGTCGGGCGTCCACCGCCGACGACGGCGATGCCGGTGCCGCCAATCCCGAGCGGACCCTGGCCGGCCCACGCGGCGCCGCAGACCGGCGCCCAATGGCAGCCGCACCAGCCGCCGCCGCAGCCACAAGCGGCACAGCAGCCACCGCCGACCACCCGGATTCCGGCCCAACCGCCCAGCGCGCCACAGCACGCGCCGCCGTCGGGGCCGCCGCCGCACTATCCGACCGGCGCTCAACCGGTCCGGCCGCAGTCGGGGCCCCAGCCGGCACCGCAGATTTACCGCCCGCCCGCGGCGAGTCCGCCGCCTCCGGCAGCCGTGCGTCCGAGCGGTGAAACGGGCAACATCGCGACGTCGATGATGAAGATCCTGCGGCCCGGCAAAGCCGCCGGGGAGTTGCCGCCCGGCTCGCTGCGGATCGGCCGGGCCGACGACAACGACATCGTCATCCCCGAGGTGCTGGCGTCGCGCCACCACGCCACCCTGGTCCCGACGCCCGGCGGCACCGAGATCCGCGACAACCGCAGCATCAACGGCACTTTCGTCAACGGGGTGCGGGTCGAATCGGCGCTGCTGCATGACGGCGACGTCGTCACGATCGGCAACATCGACCTGGTTTTCGCCGGCGGCGCGCTGGCGCGTCGCGAAGAGACGTTGCTGGAGACGCGCACCGGCGGTTTGGATGTGCGCGGGGTGACGTGGACGATCGAGAACAATAAGACGTTGCTGGACAACATTTCGCTGACCGCGCGCCCGGGAATGCTCACGGCCGTCATCGGTCCCTCCGGCGCGGGCAAGTCGACCTTCGCGCGGTTGGTGGCCGGCTACACGCATCCGACCAGCGGCACCGTGGCGTTCGAGGGCCACAACGTGCACGCCGAATACGCCTCGCTGCGAAGCAGGATCGGCATGGTCCCGCAAGACGACGTGGTGCACGGCCAGCTGACCGTCAAACAAGCGCTGATGTATGCCGCCGAGCTGCGGCTGCCGCCCGACACCACCAAGGAAGACCGGGAACAGGTGGTTGCCCGGGTACTCGAGGAACTCGAGATGTCCAAGCATCTCGAGACCCGGGTCGACAAGCTGTCGGGCGGTCAACGTAAACGTGCCTCGGTGGCGCTGGAACTGCTGACCGGACCGTCGCTGCTGATCCTCGACGAACCGACCTCGGGCCTGGACCCGGCGCTGGACCGCCAGGTCATGACCATGCTGCGACAGTTGGCCGATGCCGGCCGGGTGGTCCTGGTGGTCACCCATTCGCTGACCTACCTCGACGTCTGCGATCAGGTGCTGCTGCTGGCCCCCGGCGGCAAGACGGCGTTCTGCGGGCCGCCCAACCAGATCGGCCCGGCCATGGGCACCACCAACTGGGCCGACATCTTCAGCACGGTCGCCGACGACCCGGACGGCGCCCAGTCCCGGTATTTGTCGCGCACGGGCCCGCCGCCGCCACCACCGCCGGCCGAGCAACCAGCCGAGTTGGGCGACCCGTCGCACACCAGCCTGTTCCGGCAGTTCTCCACGATCGCCCGGCGACAGATCCGGTTGATCGTCTCCGACCGCGGCTACTTCGTCTTTCTGGCGCTGCTGCCGTTCATCATGGGTTCGCTGTCGATGTCGGTACCCGGTGACGTCGGCTTCGGTTTCCCCAATCCGATGGGCAATGCCCCCAACGAGCCCGGCCAGATCCTGGTGTTGCTCAATGTCGGCGCCGTCTTCATGGGAACAGCGCTGACCATCCGCGACCTGATCGGTGAGCGGCCCATTTTCCGGAGAGAACAGGCGGTCGGCCTGTCCACCACTGCGTACCTGATCGCCAAGATCTGTGTGTACACCGTGTTCGCGGTGGTTCAGTCGGCGATCGTCACGATCATCGTGCTGATCGGCAAGGGCGGCCCGACGCAGGGTGCGGTGGCATTGGGCAAGCCGGGTCTGGAGCTGTTCGCCGACGTCGCGTTGACCTGCGTCGCCTCAGCGATGCTCGGGCTGGCGTTGTCGGCTATCGCCAAATCCAATGAGCAGATCATGCCGCTGCTGGTGGTCGCGGTGATGTCGCAGCTGGTGTTCTCCGGCGGCATGATTCCAGTCACCGGGCGTGCCGGTCTCGACCAGATGTCTTGGGCCACACCGGCGCGCTGGGGATTTGCGGCCTCGGCGTCCACCGTCGACCTGATCAAGTTGGTGCCCGGCCCGCTGACCCCCAAGGATTCACACTGGCATCACACGCCCGGCGCGTGGTGGTTCGACATGGGCATGCTGGTTCTGATCAGTGTTTTCTACGTCGGCTTCGTGCGGTGGAAGATCCGCCTGCCGCGAGGCTGATTGCGGTGCCGGTAGGACGACTCAGCCCCGGCTCGTGGATCGATGCAGGGTGAAACCTATCTGGGGCACCGCCAGCAGGCCCGGTATCAGGGTCAACAGGACGGATCGTCCGTCGCGCTGGAAGCCCTTTTTCTGGTAGAAGCGCCGCGCCCGGTGGTTCATTTCGGCACACCATAGGACGGCATCGTGCGCGGGCTCGGAGTTGAGCGCATGATCGAGCAACAACCCGCCGATGCCCCGGCGCTCATCTCCCACGGCCACATAGAGCGCGTCGATCTGGAGGTGGTCAGGGTTTCCAGGTTCCGGCCCGAAGATAATCATGCCGGCAATTCGTTCCCGCGATTCGGCAAGCCACATGGCCCATCCGGGGCGGCTCACCGTTAACGGGTATTCCCGATCGACCCACGTCTGCCAATCGAAGAGGTCGAGCAGCTCGGTGGCCACGATTCCCCGGTAGGACAGCCGCCAACTCTGATAGTGCATCGGCGCGACGTTCGCGTAGTCCGCCGGCTCGGCTTGCCGGATCGAGAAACCGTCGGGCATCTGCGTCACGCTCGCTCCCGCTGGTTTGCTCGAGGGGGATGTGTTGAGGGGAGGGTAGCGCAGCGCCGCCGCGTGGGCCGATTCGCGCCCTGGCGGGTCCGGATGACGCGTGACGCTGCTTTCCTATCATTTGGTGATGGGTGCCGGTGGGTTCGATACCGTGGGGTCTCCGGCGTTCAGCGCCGAAGAGTCGGCCCGCTACCGTGCGGCCGGTTGGTGGTCGGACACCACGCTGTCCGATGCGGTGCGTCGAAACGCCGAACTCTCGCCCGGCCGGGCCGCCTATGTCGACCACCCGGGCGGATTGCTGACGTGGAGCGAATTCGACTGTGGCGCAACGATTTTGGCCGAACAGCTGGCGGACGTCGGGGTGCTGCGCGGGGATCGGGTGGCGGTGTGGCACGGCGACTCGGCGGCCATCCACGTGCTGTTCATCGCGATCGAGCGCTGCGGCGCCGTCGTCGTAGGGCTAGGCGCGCGTGCCGGTCCTCGCGAGATCGTCGACATCCTGCGTCAAACCCGGCCGAAAATCCTGATCAGCGATCAGCAGCACAGCAGCGTCGCAGCGGACGTGGCCGTCGAATACCCGGTGTCGTTGCTGGTGCTCGGCGGGCACCGGGCAGTGCCGGCGTTGCGCGTCGAGACCGAACCCGGGGTGCTGGACAGCGACTGCCGGCTCGGGCCTGACGACGTCTTCCTGATCAACTCCACCTCCGGTACCACCGGGCGTCCCAAATGCGTCGTACACACCCAAAACCGCTGGCATTATTTTCATCTGAAGGCTGTCGCGCACGGGTTGCTGACCGCTGACGACGTGTTCCTGCCGGTCATCGCGACACCGTTCGGGTTCGGGATCTGGACCAGCCACACGACGCCGATCCATCTCGGTGCCACCGTGGTGGTCCTGGACCGGTTCAGCACACGGGCGGCGGCGGCGGCGATAGCCGCTCACCGGGTCAGCGTATTGTGTTGTGTCAGTACGCAGTTGACGATGCTGATGGCCGACGCAGGTTGCCGGGATTACGATCTGAGCTCGCTGCGTGTCGTTTTCACCGGCGGTGAGGCGGTGCCGTACCGGCCGGCCGCAGAGTTCGAGGAACTCACCGGAGCCAAGATTTTGCAGTTCTACGGCTCCAACGAGACCGGGCTGCTCAGCGGGACCACGCTGGATGACGAGCGGCAACGCCGGCTGCGGACCGCTGGACGGGTGGTGCCGGAGATGTCGGTCCGGCTTTTCGACGGGGATCGCGACGTCACGACGACGGGCCACGGCCAGCCCGCCTGCCGGGGACCGGCGACCAGCCTCGGCTACCTGGACGGCACCGACCACGACACGCTGTTCACCGCCGACGGGTGGATGCGCATGGGTGATCTCTGCGAGATCGACGCCGAGGGGTACCTGACTGTCACAGGCCGGATTTCCGAGTTCATTGTGCGCGGTGGCAAGAACATCAGTGCGGCGCAGGTCGAAGACGCCGTGCTGACTCATCCGGCGATTGCCGTGGCCGCCGCGGTCGCGATGCCCGATCCGGTGTTCGGCGAAAAGGTGTGCCTCTATGCCGAACTCGTCGGCTCGCACACCCTGGAGCTGGCCGAACTGTTGAATCATCTGCTGAGCTTGGGCTATTCCAAAGAGCTACTGCCCGAGCGACTGATCGTGGTCGACGAACTGCCTCGTTCCTCGGGTGGCAAGGTCGCCAAGAGCGCGCTCCGCGAAGACATTCGCGCCAGGATGGAGGTCGATGATGAACACTGCTGAGCCACGCCCGGGCGGCCTGGAGGTGTGGGCGCCGGCCGTGATGCCCCCGATCGGAGTCGAGCTGTCCCACGAGCAGGCGCTGGCCGTGGCCTTTCGCCACCTCGCCGCGATCGGGTTCGCGGAGAACATGGCCGGACACATCACCTGGCAACCCGACGGGCACACCGACATGCTGGTCAATCCGTGGGGGTTGTGGTGGCAGGAGCTCACCGCGTCGGATATCTGCGTGGTGGACGCCGACGCGCGAGTGGTACGCGGCCGGTGGGATGTCACCCCGGCGATCCACATCCATACCGAACTGCACCGCGTCCGGGACGACGCAAGGGTGGTCATTCACAACCACCCCTACTACGTGTGTGTACTGGCCGCGCTGGGCAGGCTGCCCGAGCTGGTGCATCAGACCGGCTCGCTATTCCTCGACGACCTGTGCCTGGTCGACACCTACCATGGTGAAGTCGACAGCGCTTCCCGCGCCGCGGATCTCGCGGCACACATCGGAGACGCCAACCTGACGATCCTGGCCAACCACGGCGTCATCGCAACCGGACGCAGTCTGGCTGAAGCCGTCTACCGCGCCGCGTCGATCGAACGGGTATGCAAGCTGGCCTACGACGTCATGCTCACCGGCAAGGAACCCGCACAGATGAAGTGGGCGGACATGGCGGGTATGCAACGCTCGCTCGTCGAACGCGCCGCCGACGTGTACTGGGCCGGTGCCGCGCGGATGGCCATCAAGGCTGATCCGGAAGTTCTGCGGTGAACGGCCATGAAATCGATTGATGAGCTGGCCGCGGACCCGAACTTCACGACCGCCAGGACCGGCGCGGACCGGTCGGTGACGTTTCTGCCCGACCCGCCGCGGGCACAACGGCACTACACGGTGATCTCGGTCGACGACCACATCGTCGAACCGCCGGATACCTTCACCGGACGCCTGCCCCACAGGTTCGCCGACCGGGCGCCGCACGTCGTGGACACCGACGACGGCGGCCAGACGTGGGTCTACGACGGTCAGCTGTTGCCCAACGTCGGGTTCAACGCCGTGGTCGGGCGACCGGTCGCTGAGTACGGTTTCGAGCCGATGCGCTTCGACGAAATGCGCAGGGGTGCATGGGATATCCATGCGCGCATCAAAGACATGGATCTCAACGGCGTCTACGCCTCGCTGAACTTCCCGTCATTCTTGCCCGGCTTCGCCGGCCAGCGGCTACAGCAGGTGACCAAGGATCGCGACCTGGCGCTGGCGTCGGTGCGGGCATGGAACGACTGGCATCTGGAGGTCTGGGCGGGCTCCTATCCCGATCGGATCATTCCCTGTCAGCTGCCGTGGCTGCTGGATCCCGACGTCGGCGCGCAAATGATCTATGAGAACGCCGGGCGCGGCTTTCACGCCGTCACGTTCAGTGAGAACCCGGCGATGCTGGGGTTACCGAGCATCCATTCGGGCCATTGGGATCCGATGATGGCGGCGTGTGCCGAAACCGGGACCGTGGTGAATCTGCATATCGGGTCGTCGGGTTCGTCGCCGTCCACCACCGACGACGCGCCGCCCGATGTCGCAGGTGTGCTGTTTTTCGCCTATGCCATTTCGGCTGCGGTCGACTGGTTGTACTCGGGTCTGCCCAGCAGGTTCCCCGATCTCAAGATCTGTCTGTCGGAGGGCGGAATCGGCTGGGTCGCAGGACTGTTGGATCGCCTCGACCACATGCTGAGCTATCACCAGATGTATGGCACCTGGCAGAGCATGGGTGAAACCCTCACTCCGGCAGAGGTTTTCACCCGCAACTTCTGGTTCTGTGCGGTGGAGGACAAGTCGTCGTTCGTCCAGTACGACCGCATCGGTGCCGACAACATCATGTTGGAAGCCGACTACCCGCACTGTGATTCGACGTGGCCGCACACCCAACAGACGATCCACGAACAGATCGGTGGGCTGCCTGAGCCGGTGATCCGCAAGGTCACCTGGGAGAACGCCGCGCGGTTGTACCGTCACCCGGTACCGGCCGGCATCCAGCGCAGCCCCGATGCCTTCTGACCGCCGGTCCCGGGTCAGCCCATGTCGAGATCGGCTTCGGCGCAGTAGACACCGAGCAGGTCGCGAGCCGAAACGATCCCGGCCGGCATACCGTCCTGCTCCACCAGAACATGACGGATGTAGCGCTGCATCATCCAGTTGGCCACCTGGTCGACGGTCGCATCGGCGTCGCACCACACCAGCTTGGTGGTGGCGATGTCCAGGGCCCGTACAGTATTCGGGTCTTTCCCGGCGGCCACGACCCGGACGATGTCGCGTTCGCTGACCAGCGCGGCGGGCCGTTCGTCGTCGCCGATGACAATTGCCCCGACGTTGTCGGCCACCATCGCGTTAGCGACGTCGGCCACGGTGGCGTCGGCGACGACACGGGCCACCGGGTCACCGGTAACGGTGGAAATCGGAAGCGATCCGGCAGAAGGAAGGGTAGTCACGCCACCATCTCACCCGGCCCCGCCCACGCGTTCTAGTGACTTGAGTCCTCAAATCAGGTGGCCTTAGTACCGGTGCGAGTGCCAAGCCAGGCTCGGCTGCCGGGCTACGTGACCCAATCAGGTTGCTGGGCAACGTCGACGGCGGAGAAGTCTTTGTGCCCCAGGCCCGCCACGGTGCCGCCGTCGACGACGAATTCCGAACCGGTGGAATAGCTCGACTCATCACTGGCCAGGTACACGACGAGGTTGGACACCTCCTGCGGTTCGCCGGCGCGGCCGAGCGCGGTCTGGAACAGGTCCTCGGGCACCCATTGCGTCATCGGTGTCCTGACAAGTCCGGGATGAATGGAGTTCACCCGGATTCCGTTGACTCCGAGTTCCACCGCCGTCGACTTGGTCAACCCGCGCACCCCGAACTTGGTCGCGGTGTAGCCGTGGGAGGCCATGGTGCCGGCCAGCCCTTCGATGGAGGAGACATTGATGATGGACCCGCGGCCCGCGGCTTTCATGGGCTTGACGACCGCGCGGATGCCCAGGAACACGCCGGTGAGGTTGACGTCGAGAATCCGCCGCCATTCCGACAGTGCGTAGTCCTCGATGGTTCCGATGTTGAGGATGCCGGCGTTGTTCACCAGGATGTCGAGCCCGCCGAACCTGTTCAGGGCCGCCTCGACCGCTGCCTGCCACTGATCGGGATCGGTGACGTCGAGGTGGACGTAGCAGGCCGCGGCTCCGATGTCGGCGGCCACGGCTTTGCCCTCCTCGTCGAGGATGTCGCCGAAGACCACTTTGGCGCCCTCGGCCACGAGCGCCCGCACGTGAGAGGCACCCATTCCCCGGGCGCCTCCGCTGACAAGGGCGACTTTGCCGGTTAGTCGGTTTGGCATTCCCCGATACTTCCACGATCACCTCCGCGAAGACCACGGCCCTCGCCGGTGAGCAGTCCGCTTCGGTACGCTCGGGACCGTCCGCACGCTGGGCCGGTGAGATCCGGAGATTGGTGGGCAATCGTGGCGTCTCCCAAGGTCGACTTCAGCTCGATCGGTTGGGGTTCGGTGGAATGGACGAACTTGGTGACCCTGTACTTGCGTGCGTATGAAAGCCGTTCCCGTAAGCCCATCCTGGGTGATCGGACGGCCGCCGCAGCGGTGGATCGGATCGACTACGACTTCAAGCGGATACATCGCACCTCGCTGCCCGCCACCAATCAGTATCTGGTCGTGCTGCGTGCCAAGCAGCTCGACGACTGGTGCGCTCATTTCCTTCGACGGCATCCCGATGCGGTTGTGCTGCACCTTGGCTGCGGGCTGGACAGCCGCGCATATCGTCTTGCGGTCCCCGCTTCGGCGCAGTGGTTCGATCTCGACCAGCCGAGCGTCATCGACTTGCGGCGCCGGCTCTACCACGAAACGGACAACTACCGGATGATTGGTTCGTCGGTGACCGATCCCGGCTGGTTGCAGCAGATTCCGACCGGACGTCCCACGCTGGTCGCCGCCGAAGGGCTGCTGATGTACCTTGCCGAAGGCGATGTCCGGCAGCTGTTCGCGCGCCTGACCGACCGATTCGAGCACGGCGAAATGCTTTTCGACACCATCTCGCCGATGGGTCCCCGGCTCTCGAAGATATTCACCAAAGGCATCGTCAAGTGGGGCATCGGCGATGTCCGAGACATTGAACACTGGAACCCGAGGCTGCGTTTCCGCGAACAGACCTCCGCACTAGCCAGCTATCAGAAAATCGAGGCGACTCCGGTGCGGTTGATGTACCGACTACTGCATGCGACTCCGTTCGGCGACTATGACGTCTTGAACCGCTTCGAATACTGAGCCGCCGGATCGACTAGCGTCGAGCGAATGGAACTAACGGGCAAAACTGTCCTGCTCACCGGAGCCACCGGCGGCCTCGGACGAGCGATCGCCGCGGCACTCGCCGACCGCGGCGCGCGACTGGTCCTGAGTTCCCGCAAACCGGCGGAGCTGGACAAGCTCGCGGCTTCGCTGAGCGGACTCGACCATCGAACGATCATCAGCGACCTGTCTGAATCCGGCGCCGCAGTTGCCTTGCTCGCCGAAGCGGGGGAGATCGACATCCTGGTCGCCAATGCCGCGCTGCCGGCCTCCGGAAAACTCGACAGCTTCACTGCCGAGCAGGTAGACCGTGCGCTGCGGGTCAACCTCGAGGTGCCGGTACAGCTGACGCGCGAACTGATTCCGGTGTTCACCAAACGAAGGTCTGGGCACTTCGTCTTCCTCTCGTCGATCTCCGGCAAGGCCGCTACACCGCGCGCCTCGCTCTATGCGGCAACGAAATTCGGCATCCGGGGCTTCGCGCTGTGCCTGCGCGACGATCTACGGCCGGCCGGGGTGGGTGTCTCGGTGATCAGCCCGGGGGCGATTGGCGGCGCCGGGATGTTCGCCGATTCGGGGGCCGCCATGCCGCCGCTGATCGGCACCGGCACACCCAGACAGGTCGGTGCGGCCGTGGTCACCGCCATCGAGCGAAATCGCGCCGAGGTCACCGTGGCCCCGCTGCGTCAGCGGGCACTGGCCCGGTTCGCGGCGAACGCCCCCGAGATGTCGTCGCGACTGGCCGGGGGGATCGTCGCCAAGGCGGCGGACGAGATCGCGGCGGGTCAGACCGACAAGCGGTAACGGCGCGGCGCGGCACCTGGCACCCTCACACCGGGTGCCGCCACCCCTTATCTGAACCGTCCTGGGTTTCGTGCACACCTTCTTCTGAGGGAAGGATGGCGCGATGCCAAGCAGATACGACGCGGAACTCAAGGCCAAGGCCGTTCGGCTGCTTCGGGAGCACCCACTAGCCCGACCCGGTGCGCTCCCTGCCCGATCACCACGACCGCACCCGCGCCTGTACCCCGGAGCCGACAAACCCGCACTGCTCGTGGCTCTGGCTGACGCGGTCCACTGCGACACCGGGCCGCAGCGCACCGCCCCGCCTGGGGTGCTGGCGCTGCCGGCCACACCATAAGCCCCCGACGATTGCTCACAGGTCGGATCACAGACCCGGCAAGCAGATCGGCGACCCGTTGCAGGTGTTGGCCGGGGAGGGGTCTCCTTCGAGGATGTGCGCGCCGACCTGGATACCACCCTCGGTTCCCGGGTGACCGAGGCTGCCGCCGTAGTAGTGGTGGCAGACATTCATGTCCCACACGACGTCTGGCATCGGCAGCGGACTTCCGGGGCACCATATGCGGCTGCACATCGCCAATTGATTGCAGATGCCCGTTCCGGGGTCGGCTTGCGCGGTGCCCGCGCTCACACCCAGGCTGGCCACGCTGAGGGCGCCGGCGACAAGTGCCGTTCCAAGGATTCGCTTCATGTCCTTCCTCCACGCTCGCCAGCGGCTGGCCTTCTCTCACGCCAGCCGAACGCGACGTGGCGCGATTGGTATATGCCGGTTTGATCAAACAAAGACATGCCGCACGGCTTTTCATGGTCCGTGCGGTCGCTGTGCACGTCAAAGCACACCTCCCGGGTCCAACTGGTTCAGCGAGCGGCCCGTGAGCCAAACGGGCAATGATGGCATCCTTGCCTGGTGGGACTGCTGTTTCGGCTGCTCGAGTTGCTGGTGCTGGCCGCGCCGGTGATCGGCGTGATCTATGCCGGTATCCGCGCGCTGTCGTCCCTGAGTCGGCAACGCGAGTCGTCGAGCGATCCCGCTGAATTTGCGGCGGATGACTCGCGTGAGATCGGCAATCATGCATCGCACTGGCGCGCGATACGGCGCGCGATCGATGCGCACGACCAAACCGACGCTCGCTGGCTGGAGTACGAACTCGATCCCGCCAAGCTCCTCGACTTCCCGGCCATGACCGACATGCGAGATCCGCTGACGACGGCCTTTCACAAGGCCAAACTGGCGGCCGACTTCCATAGGCCGGTTCGTGCCGAAGATCTCCTCGGGGACCGCGAGGGCGCGCGACAGTACCTCGACGCTGTCGAAGGTTATGTGACCGCGTTCAACGCCGCGGAAGCCGAGGCCGTTCGCAAAGGCAGGAGCGACTTCTCGCGGGAGGAACGGCAGCGCCTGGCGCGTGCCCAGAGCCTGTTGCGGGTGGCGGCCGACACTTCCGCGACACAGCAGGAGCGACAGCGCGCATATGGTTTGGCGCGTACCGAACTCGACGGCCTCATCGTATTGCCGGGCGGCGTCCGCGCCAGCATCGAGCGCGGAATCGCCGGCGAAATAGACGGATAATCTCTCGTGGCCGAGTGGGATGGCCGGAGGGCGCGACCCTTCCCGGCCACCCGACTCGGCGATCAACCCGCGTCGCTGTGCAGGCGCACCATCCGCGTGGTGCTGCTCTCGTCAAGGTCGACCACGTCGCTACGGGAACGCAGGAAGTCGCTGAACGACTTGAAGCCCAGCGATTTCTCGCTGAACGAAGGGTCCATCCGCTTCATCTGTGCCTTGACCATCGAGTTGTGCTGCCAGTCCGCGTCGTCCTTCTCCTGACCGATCCGAAGCGCCCGTTCGAGCAGTCTGGTGGCCGCGGCCTGCGGGTCGGATGAAGTCGGCTCCTCGTCCGGCTCCGCGGTGCTGGCATGGCGTCCTCGTTTCTTGGGCTGCGCCGCCACGACGGTGGTGGATATCCCGGGCAGCGTGTCGTAGGTGACGAACTCGTCGCACGCGGCGGCCAGTGACTGACTGCTGGCGCCGGCCACGCCGATGCCGACGACGTACCGACCCAGCCGCTTGCAGCGTTGCGCGAGCGCGATGTAGTCGGAATCGCCGCCGACGATCACCACGTGGGTCAGGTCGGGCAGCCGGAACATGTCCTCGACCGCATCGACGGCCAGACGGATGTCGGCGCCGTTCTTGCCGTATGCGGCCGCCGGGAACAGTTGCACGAGATCGACCGCGCGTCCGACCAGCTGGCCGTGGTAGCGGGCGTTCACCTCGGCCGACCAATCCGCGTACGCGCGGGTAAGCACCAGCGTGCCGAACGACGACGCGAAATCCATGATCGCGCCCAGGTCGACCGTCGCCGCCCTCAGCCGCTCGGGGTCCAGACCCTTGCCCTTGTCCTTTTGGAAGGTGCCGCGTCCGTGTACCTGGTCGTAGCGCGAGATCACGATGTTGTCGAAGTCGAAGTAGACGGCCACTCGGGTCGCGCTGGAATCGGTCATGATCGTCATCGTGCCGTGTGCCACCGCCAATGGCATCAGAACGGAGGGATGACAGTGAGCGCGACCAAGCGCAGCACCGCAGCCATCGTCGGCGTCTATAACACCCGCCAGGGACGCCGCCTCGACGGCGAAACCTCCCGCAGCCTGGCGGTCGAGGCCATCCGGGGCGCCCTCGACGACGCCGGCGTCGACCTCGACGACGTGGACGGGATCAGTGCCGGCGCATTGTCCACGGCACTGATCTACGATCTCCGGCTCGGGCCGGCCTGGCAGGGGCTGGGGTTCGGGATCGGCATGATCACCGAGGCCGTCACCGCGATCGAGCACGGCATGGCCGACGTGGTGGTCCTCGTCGCCGCCCAGGCGGGTGAATATCGCGATCATGCGGCAACGGCGCCGTGGACCCGGCCGGAGAACGAGTTCGTGGCACCGTGGGGGATGTTCACCGCCGCCGAGTTCGCACTCATCGCCCGTCGCCATATGCACGTCTACGGGACCACCCGCGAGCAGCTGTCCATCGTAGCGGCCACCATCCGCAACAACGGCTCGCGAAACCCGGAAGCCGTGTACTACCAACGCGGACCGTTCACCCCTGAGGACATCACCGCATCACGACCCATCGCCGAGCCCTTTCACCTACTCGATTGCGCCACCACCTCCGAGGGAGGCTGCGCAATGGTGGTGGCGAACCTGGACAAGGTGCAGGTCGCCAGACTGCCGATCTACGTGTTGGGAAGTGGCGCAGATCATTACGGTCCGTCGTATCAGCACCCACCGGCATGGGACCTGGCGGGCCGGCGAGGTGACTACGTCAACGGCGCGGTGGGTGCCAGGGCAGCCAATCGCGCGTTTGCGCATTCCGGGCTGCGTCGAGACGAGGTGGATGTGCTGGAACTGTACGACCCGTTCTCGTTCGAGATCATCCGTCAGCTGGAAGCGTTCGGCTTCTGCGGCCCCGGAGAAGGCGGACCGTTCGTCGCCGACGGTCACATCGCCGTCGGCGGCAGCCACCCGGTCACCACCGACGGCGGAACCATGTCCTTCAGTCACGCCGGGAGGAATCCGCAAATGATGCAGCGCGCGATTCGGGCGGTTGAGCAGTTGCGCGGCGAGGCCGGCGCACTTCAAGTTCCGGATGCACGTATCGCGTTGTGCAGCAACGGGGGAGCGGGTGCATTGTTCACCACGGTGCTCATCCTCGGAGCCGAACCGCGATGAGTTCGGGCGAGGTGTTGCGGCCGCAGAACGGGCCGGTGCCGCACCCGAGCAGTCCGCTCAGCGCTCCTTTCTGGGACGGATGCCGAGCAGGCGAGCTGCGCTATCAACGCTGCCGGGCGTGCGGCGCCGCGCATTTCCCGCCGGCCGAGCACTGCCGGCAGTGTCTGACCGGGAATCTCACCTGGATGCGCAGTGCCGGGGTCGGCGAAATATACAGCTGGACAGTGGTTTACCGGCCGGTGACGCCCGAGTTCGAGCCACCATATGCGCCGGTGATCGTCACGCTAGACGAGGGCTACCAGATGCTGACCAACATCGTCGCCATAGCACTGGCGGATCTGGCCATCGGCATGCGGGTGCAAGTGCAATTCCACCAAGTGCGTACCGGCCTTACGCTCCCGTATTTCACGCCGTCTTAGACCCGTGCCGATCACAGCTGGCATCTTTTGTCCGTGCGCAAGTCGACACCCGATGCGCCCGTTGCCCCTCTGATCGCTCCGTCTCGAACCGCCAGCGCAGATTACGCGTCGATGTGCGCCCCGGCCACGTCTAATAGCCCCCTGATCAGCGGGTCAGCCATATTGCACTTCCTAATATCAATGATTTCGCCATTTCGCCATTCCGCCGTTGCCGAACCAGTACGCTGCCCAAATCGCGCGGCGGCGGGCCGACCGTCGCACACACGTGGCAAGAATTCGGCTGCCCACCGAGGCCAATAATGGCCGGGCAGAGCCGGACAGAGAAAGGAACCATCCATGCACGCTCCCCGCAATTTGAAAACGATCATCGGCGGGGCGTTTCTGTCCGGCGGCCTCGCGATGGCCGGCCTAGGTCTGGCCGTGGTTACCGCCCAGGCCCAGCCGGGTCCTGTTCCGCTCTATCCCGGCCCCCTCCACACCGACGACAGCGATTGGGGCCCACCAAAGCGGTGGTGCCCGGGGGACCCCCTGCCGGAGACCGGTAACCGCGTGACCGACCCATTTCGTGGCTGGGACATGTCGGTATGTCACACCTACTACTACCTGTGGCCAGGAATGGGCAATGTGTCCAACATGATTTGGGACGGAGACGATCCGCCACCGAAGCCCCCCGGCTCGGGGTACCAGCCTCCGCCGCCACTTCCGCCGGGGTTGTGCTGGCCCACCGGCAGCTTCATTCCCGTGCCGATTCCGTGCCCGTAGTCACGATCTGCGGATCGACGTCCATGCCGTGAGTTGTTGATTCTTGATCTTGATTTGGCGGATGCGGGCATGGTCGCGTTACTGGTCTGCGCAGCTTTCCTGCGTCAAGGCACCCAACGTATTTGTCACTTGTCGCTGGGCGCACAGACACTCCCGAGCTCAGTGACTCGTGTGACTGATGGTGCGCAGTCACCGTCGCGTCCAACAGCTCGACGGTGTTCTAGGCATCACCGCGAAACGCGATCCGGTATGCGGTGCCGCGTGGCTCGCGCACCCACAATGTCTCGCCCGCGCTGACCGTTGTTGCGTCGCGGATCAACTGGCGCTTGAGCACCTTGTGCGTGGCGGTGCTGGGCAGGTCGGCCGCGATGCGGACGTACCGTGGCCTGGCTTTGGGGGACAGGTCGGGCTGTGCGTCGAGGAATGCTTCGAACGAGCCGGGGTCGAAGGCGCGGTCCCGGTGCAGCACGACCGCGGCCATCACCTGGTCGCCGACCTGCTCGTCCGGCACCGCGTAGACCGCTACTCGGTTGATAGCGTTGTGGCGCAACAGGATTCGTTCGATCGGCGCGGCCGCCAGATTTTCGCCGTCTACCCGCAGCCAGTCGCTGGTGCGGCCCGCCAGATAGATCCAGCCTTGGGTGTCGCGGTAGCCGAGGTCACCGGACCAATACATGCCGTGGCGCATCCGTTCGGCGTTGGCGTCGGGGTCGTTGTAATAGCCGTTGAAGAAGCCCGATCCGGTCGTGTTGACCAATTCGCCCACGGCCTCGTCGGCGTTGAGCAGGGCACCGCGCTCGTCGAAGCGCGCGACGGGGCACTCGGTGACGGTCTCGCTGTCGTAAACCGCGACTCCGGGGGCACCTTTGCCGATCGAGCCGGGCGGAGTTCCGGGTTCGCGAATTACGATGACCGCGTTTTCGGTCGAGCCGAAGCCGTCTTCGACCTGCACCGCGAAGCGCCGCGCGAACTCCTCGATGTCCTTCTCGTTGGCCTCGTTGCCGAACGCCACCCGCAGCGGATTGTCGGCGTCGTCCTCACGCTGCGGAGTGGCCAGGATGTACGCCAACGGCTTGCCGACATAGTTCATGTATGTGGCGTGGTAGCGGCGGACGTCGGCCAGAAAATTGGTGGCCGAGAACTTTGCCGGCGCAATGGCCGCGCCGGACACCACCGCGGGCGCCCATCCGGCGACCACCGCATTGGAGTGAAACAGCGGCATGGACACATAGCAGGTGTCCTGCACGGTGAGTGCGAAGCGATCGGTGAGCCTGCGCCCGGCGAATATCGGCATCAGCTGCGACACCTGTACCGCCTTGGGGCTTCCGCTGGTGCCGGAGGTGAAGATCATCATGAACGGGTCCGTGATGTTGACCTTGCGGTGCGGGACCAACGGACCGGCGGCGGCGACCAATTCGGCCCACTGCGGTGTCGCGGTGTCGAGAATCCGGGTGCCGGCCAGGCCCAAACCGTGCAGCAGGTCGCGGTGTTCGGCATCGGTCACCACGATCTGACAGTCCGACTTTCTGATGTCGGCGGCCAGCGCCTCGCCCCGGCGGGTGGTGTTCAAGCCACACAGCACATAGCCGCCCAGTCCGGCCGCCGCCATCTGGGCAAGCATCTCGGGTGTGTTGCCCAGCAGAGCGCCGATGTGCAGCGGCCGGCCAGGATCGGCGGCGGCGATCAATGCCGCGGCGCGCGCTGCCGACTCCGCCAGATACTGGCGCCAAGTCCATTGCAGACCATGGTATTTCACCGCGACCGACGAATCGGATGCGCGCTGTTGCAACAGCATTTGGATGGTGTCAGTCATGGCCTGTGGTCCTTCGATCATGCGGGGCACCTAGTGTGAGCTGACCATCGATGCGGCACCGCTCACCCTTCCCAGCGGCGGACACAACGGTGGCCTGGGCCGAGGCTGATGCCCCGGTGCTCCGTTGAGCGCGGGTAAGCCGCGTGCGCACCTTATGCTTGCGCTGATGCCTGAGACAACCACATGCGCGATTATCGGCGGCGGCCCAGCCGGCATGGTCCTCGGCCTGCTCCTGGCCCGGGCTGGTGTCGAGGTCACCCTGCTGGAGAAGCACGGTGACTTCCTACGGGATTTCCGCGGTGACACCGTGCATCCGACGACCCTGCGGCTGCTCGACGAGCTGGGGCTGTGGGAACGATTTGCGGCGCTGCCCTTCAGCGAGGTCCGCAAGGCGACCTTCGATACCGGCGCACGGTCGGTGACCTACCTCGACTTCGAGCGGCTGCGCCTGCCCCACCCGTACATCGCGATGGTGCCGCAGTGGGATCTGCTGAACCTGCTCGCGGAGGCGGCCCAGGCCGAGCCGACCTTCACGTTGCGCATGAAGACCGAAGCCACCGGGCTGCTGCGCGACGGCGATCGGGTGGTCGGAGTGCGCTACCAAGGACCCGACGGCCCCGGTGAGCTGAGGGCGGAGCTGACCGTGGCGTGCGATGGGCGCTGGTCGATGGCACGCCAGGAGGCCGGGCTGAGAGCACATGACTACCCGGTCCAGTTCGACGTGTGGTGGTTCAAGCTGCCGTACGAGGACACCACGGAGTTCTCGTTGCTGCCGCGATTCGGACCGGGCAAGGCCCTGGTGGTGATTCCCCGCAAAGGGTACTTCCAGATCGCCTACCTGGGGCCCAAGGGCGCCGACGCCGTTTTGCGGGAGCGCGGCATCGAGGCGTTCGGCCGCGACGTCGCCGCGCTGGTTCCCGAGGCGGCCGAGTCGGCGGCGGCGCTGACGTCCATGGACGAAGTCAAGCATCTCGACGTGAAGGTGAACCGGCTGCGGCGCTGGCATGCCGATGGATTGCTGTGCATCGGTGACGCCGCGCACGCGATGTCGCCGCTGGGCGGTGTCGGGATCAACCTGGCCGTGCAGGATGCCGTCGCCGCGGCGACCATCTTGGCCAAACCCCTGCTGCGCCACCGGGTCACCGATCGCGACCTGGCCGCCGTGCGGCGCCGCCGCCTCCTTCCCACCGTGGTGACTCAAACGGTGCAACGGGTACTGCACCGGATGCTGGTCGGCCCACTGCTTGGCGGCAAGGACCCGACCCCGCCGGCGGCGCTACTCGCGGTCGTGGACAAATTGCCGTGGCTGTCGATGCTGCCCGCCTACTTTGTCGGCGTTGGGGTGCGGCCCGAGCATGCCCCCGCGTTCGCACGCCGCGGACCCGGCAACGCCGGCGGTTGACCCTGGATGCGTCGAAGCGCCGTATGCAGGGGTTAGTTTGACAACGCCGACTCTGGGATACTTCCTGGATAGACGTCACCGTAGTCGCTGGCGTGGTGCCCACGGCGACTGAAGGAGGGGCGACACGATGATCGCGAAAAAGTTCGCAGGGAAAGCCGTTATCGCTGCAGCGTTGGGAGCATGCGCGCTCGGATTCGGGGGTGCTGCCGCACAGGCCGACCCGGGGCAGCCGTGGATTCCGCCGGGCCCGCATATCAACGATCGGGGTATTGCGAACCCGTTCCCGCCGGGGCAGGTTCAGCAGGTCTGCCCCTGGCAGGCGCCGCCCGGTCATTGGATCGGGGGCCCGCACGGGTTACCGTGCACCTGACCTTCATGCGGTGAATGGGGAATCTGCCTCCGTCAGCCGGATCGCCTCGTCGGCATAACGGGAAACGCCGGGTTGACCGTCGCGCGCACCTAGTGCAATCAACATGCCGGCCGCGGCCTGCTGCCAGGTGAACGCCTCGGCGCGCCGTCGCGCGCAGGCACGGCGGTCGTGCTCGGGGCGGCTGACGACGCTGCGGACGGCCGCTGCGATGGCGAACGGGTTGTTGCCGGCCGATGCACCGCTGTCTGTGGTGATGATCTCGGCCAGTGCCGACGTGCGCGACACCACGACCGGTGTCCCGCAAGCCAGTGATTCCAGTGCGGCCAGCCCGAAGGTTTCGTGCGGTCCGGGTGCCAGGGTCACGTCGGCGCAGGCCAGCATGGTGGCGACGGTGCGCCGATCGGAGATGAATCCGGTGAACTCGACGGGTAGACCCGCGGCCTGACGTTGCAGCCTGGCGCGCATCGGACCCTCGCCGACGACGACTAGGCGGGCGTCGACACCGGCGTCACACAATGCGGCGACCGCATCGATGCTGCGATCGGCACGCTTCTCGACCGACAGCCGGCCGCAGTGGACCAGCAGGATCTGTGTGGGCGCGGCGAAACGGTGGCGCACCAGAAAGCTACGCCGCCCCGGGTGAAAGGTCTGCAGATCGACACCCAGTGGGACGGTGGCGATATTCGTCGCGCCGATGCGGTCGAATTCCGCACGCGCGAACGCGGTGGTGCACACCACGGTGTCGTAGTCGGCAGCGGTTCGCCGGTTCGCCACGTCTGCGAATGCCCGGGCCGTGCGACGCGGAAGCAGCTGGCCGGCAAAGCGATCGAGGCGTTCGTGGGAGATCATGACCGTTTTCACGCCGCGGTCGCGCCCCCAGCGGCCCAGTGATCGCAGCGTGAGCCGGTCGGAGACCTCCAGGGCATCGGGCCGCAGCGTTTCCAGCAACGCGCGCACCGGCCCGGGCAGCACCGCTCGGTAGCCTCCGGTGAATGGAATCAGCTTGGCCGGCAGGGTGATTCGCACGACACCGGTACCCAACCGAGTATGCGTCGCCCGGGCACCGGGAACGATCAGAAATACCTGATGGCCGCGTGCGCAGTATTCCGATCCCAACCGGTCGACGGCAGTCCGGAGCCCGCCGGAACGAGGTCCGTAGAAGTTGGCGACCTGAACGACACGCATACCGTGAGAAAAACGGTCGCTCGTGTGCGGTCCATGAGGTCCGCTCGACCGATGCCTGAACGGTCCATGAACTCCATGAACTCCTGCTCAGGACGACTGCTCAGAAAGACCGGCCAGCTGGCGGCTGCGCCATCGCCGCGATCGGTCCGGGTTTGCGACGGGCCGCACGGCTCAGCTGGGCTTTTTGAGGTGCGGCCCCAGCATCTGCTGCCATGCCTTGGACATGTTCTGGAACTCCTCCTCGCAATTGCCGGCCCGGTCCTCCGGGAGGTCTCCGGAGGCGACCATGTTGGCGTTGGCCGCCGGGTCGGACCCGTAGATCCAGCACTCCCAGTTGTACATGCGGGTGATGTCCATGGAGTGCCCGTCCCAGAACGGGAGATCGTTGGCGTCGCCGGACTCCTTGGCGCTCAACTTCCAGTCCTGGGCGGTGTTGGTCGCAATCCGGACACCGTTGGGATAGGGCTTTCCGTCGGCGCCGGGAGCCAGCAGCATGAACGCCGAGAGTTGGTCGGCCACATCCTCTTCGCGCCCGGTGAACGCGAGCTGATAGATGGCCAGGGTGGCGTGACCGAGCTCGTGATAGAACCCCGAGGTCGTTGCGTCAACCGCGGCGATCACCGGATCGGGGTTCGCGTTGTCGGCGAACCGGTGCTCACTTTGCTGGATGTCCTCGTAGCACAGTGTTATCTCGTTGGTATTGGGGTCCCAGTAGTCGTTGGGCTCACCACATTGTTTGCCCACAAGTCCCACGTCGTACGGCAGATTCAGGGTGTCGTTGACCTGCTGCCCGAGCGCTTCCAGCAGTTTCGCGTCCGTCATGAGCTGGCGACCTTGTTGTGCCTCCGGTGTTTCGGCGTCTTCGTAGCGGGGGTTCATCCGTGCCGCGGAGGCGGGCTCGGCTGTGGTGGCGGTGTTCGAGGCTTGACTCGATTGGTTTCCCGACGGCGAATTCTCGGCGGCCTGGCTGTTGGTGGACCCGCCACATCCGGCAGTCACGAAAATCGCGGCGAGTGTCGCGAGCGCGGTCGTCGGTTTGTTCATCGCGTTGAGCCCCTTCCTTCGGCGCAGCCCCCGTCTCACGGTGAGTGACCTCGTATCCGGCTTTTCGCTGAACCGCGTGAGACCTGTGAGAACGGTACGACACCCGGGCCATCCCGATGCGGATTTGCGATCCTGATCCGAATGCCGGGACGAGCGTCGGCTGTCAACCGATTACCCACGGCACCGCGCCGATGACCGCCTTGTGCCCGCCGGGCTGTACGGCGACCGCATTCTCGAGCCCGCGCTGTCACCGGCCGCTAGACCCGTGTCCACTGATGGCGGACGATCTCTACTATGGCCGCCGACGCCACCGCGACATGGGGCAAGCGAGACGACATGATCGTGCATGCGGAGCTGCCCTACAACGCTGAGCCGCCGGTCGCTGCGCTGGCCGGCGCCGACATCACCCCGATCGATGCGTTCTATGCGCGCAATCACGGCCCTATTCCCGCTATTGCACCCGCCCAGTGGCGTCTGACGGTCAGCGGGTGCGTGGACAAACCGCTGATGCTGACCTATGAGCGGCTGGTCAACGATTTCGCGCGCCACGGTGTGGTGGCGACGTTGGTGTGTGCGGGTAATCGGCGCGCCGAGTTGCTGCGCGTGCGAGCGATCCCCGGTAAGGAGCCCTGGGAGCACGGGGCGATCTCGACGGCACAGTGGTATGGGGCGCGCCTGGCCGACGTCCTCGGCGCCGCCCGGACCCACGTCGAAGACGGGCTGCATGTCGCCTTCGATGCTCCCGATGTGGCCCCGGAGGCCCGGCCCGTCCAGACCTACGGCGGTTCCATCCCGTTGCGCAAGGCGATGTCGCAGGAAGTGCTGCTGGCGTGGCAGATGAACTCCGAACCGTTGCCACCTGCCCATGGCGGCCCGGTCCGGGTGGTGGTGCCGGGGTACATCGGCGCCCGCAGTGTCAAGTGGGTCAGTGCGATCACCGTGCAACCCGGCCCGTCGGAGAACTACTTCCAGGCGTATGACTACCGGATCCTGCCTCCCGACGCCGACCCCGCCACCGCTGCTGCGGGAGAAGGCATTTCGCTTTCGACGCTGGCGCTCAACTGCGACATTCTGCACCCCGTCGACGGTGACGTCGTCGCCGCCGGCGCACTGACAATCCGCGGCTACGGTATCGCCGGCGACGGTCACCGCGTCGCGCGCATCGACATATCGCTCGACCACGGGCACACCTGGCGGCAAGCCGAGCTGCATCCGGCGCCCGGCACCTGGTCATGGCGGCCGTGGTCATCGATTGTCGACGTCGAGCCCGGCCGGCTGCACATCACTGCTCGCGCGTGGGACGACACCGGGACACTGCAGCCGCAATCGGCGGCGTCCCTGTGGAATCCGGGCGGCTACGGCAACAACGGCTGGGCGAGCGTCGCATGCGCGGTGCGGTAGCTCGGCACCGGCGCAGCGAGGTGGCCGTTGTCGGCTCAGCCGGCAAGCCCCTTTTTGCTGGCCGCGTCATGTTTACGCCGACGTCGACGCCGAACCGCGGCCGGCGGTGGCCTACGTGGCCGTGGTCGGACTTCGGATTGAAGCTGCAACCGGCCACCGACAGCACACCCAACGCGATCGCCGTCGTCGCTGCGGTCACTGCCGAAACGATTCTCATTGCATGGCTCCCTCTGCTCAGGGCGCTGACAGCAGCAACATGACCCGCCCCCCGGAAGCCGTTGCGGGAAAGGCGTTTTCGTTGAATCCGTAGTACCTGCGTTGGGTCGCGGTCACGGCGTCGATCACCTTGCCGGTGGCACTGAGTTCGCCGTGGTGGACGTGGGCCATCACGCCCTTGAAATCCGGCACCGCCATCGAATCGGCGAGCAGCAACGCCTCACCGCCGGTCGGCAGCGTCACCAGAATGCCCGCGCCGGCATAGTTGTTGCCGCCTCGGCCGGTTCCCTGCGGCGCCCAGTAGACGGGCTCAGACGCCACTTTGCCTGTCACGCGCCGATATTGGCCCGGATACTGCGCATCGGCAACACTGACGACGGGCAACGCGGCGATGGTGCGCTGCTCCTTCATCCACATGGCACCGAGCGGGATGCACACGATCGCATACATCAGTACCACCAGAACCAGCACCGGTTTCCAGGCGACTTCCCAGCCGAGCCGGCGCGGCGAGATCGGCAGGCCCCGCAGTTGCTCGTCCAGCCGGCGGCGGCCGACGCGGAATACATACCAGGCCAAAATCCGCGCCAGCGCCATGCAGGCAAGGATGATCAGCCCGGCAATCCCGCACGCCCGGAAGTAGAAGGTGCTGTCGCCTTGGTTGACTGTCGCCGCGACCATGACACCGGGGATCGGTGCCGTCAACAGCAGCAGCAGTGCATACGACGGGTGGCTGGTCAGGTAGGGATAGGTCACCGTCCAGGCCCGGTTTCCGCCGTAGACGGTGAGCGTTCCGACGTTGGCGTGGACCGTCGGCGTCCACGAACCTTGGGCGATCCGCGGTTTCACGAGGGAACGCACGAACAAGAATCCGAAGACGAGCGCGACCACCAGGGCTCCCCAGAATGTCGCGTCGAGCCGCTCGCCGGTGCCGGGCACCCCGAAGGCGCCATGGATGTCGATGACTTTGCCGATGAAGAAGGTCAATGGCATGACGAAGAACAGTTCCAGCAACCAGACCTGGATCAGCTGCGGAATGCGGGAGCCGATTCGGTCGAAGGCCAGCACGCGTTGCCAAAGAAACCGCAAAACGCCCATGACCGGGCACCCTATCTACTCCGGAATCGCCGAAAGGGGCATTTCACTGATCACAACCGATCCGCTGGGCGACGCGGGCGGATCAGTACCGATAGCCGGTACTGGTGCCCAGGATCTCCACCGCCGCGTTGATGTTCGGGATGACCGTGGGCCCGTACCGGCTGACGATCTGTCCCAGCGCGCGCGAGACGTGCGGACCGACGGCGTCGGCGGCCAGGATGTCCTCGGCGATGACGATGCCGTTCACCATGTGTGCGGCCAGCAGGCGACCGTCGTGGGCGACCTCATAGCGCCAATCACCGATCTGGATTCGTTCCGGGTTCGATCGGAACAGGCCACGCCGTGCGGCGGTGTGAATCACCCCCGGAAGGTTGGCGAAAACGTTGACCACCAACGCGACTCCGCCGGGGCCGGCGAGCGCGGCGCCGATGGTTCGGCTCACCTGCTCCGCGTCGAAATGGGTCATCAGTTATCCATGGGCAACACGAACGACGGCGTGATGGTTTCCCCGCTGCCGGTGCGGCGTACGGCCGTCCCGGCCGTGTAGTACTCGACCGTGTGCAGGCCCCACGCATAGTTGGAGATCGCGAAATGCACCCCCACGACACCGGTCGCGCCGTCTCGTTCCGCTTCGCTTTGCATACGCGACATCGCCAGTTCTCGAGCTTGGTAGTTGCCCTGGGTCCACTGCGGCATCTCCATATTGCGGCCGATCTGTTTCAGCGTCTGCATGAACCCCTGCACGGCGATGTGGAACACGCAGTTGCCCATCACGAACGCCACCGGGCTGAAGCCCGACCGCAGCAGCGTCACCATGTCCTGCCCGGACAGGTGGCTGGAGAATGCTTGCCCGTTGGGACGCCGAAATGCCCCGGGCTTGGCGGTGTAGCGCACCGCCGTGCCGACCGCCATGAACTCCAGATGCTCGCCGCCTTCACCGTGATGACGCCAGTTGAGCCGGACCCCGACGATCCCGTCCGCCTTGAGCGCGTCGGCTTCGGCCTGCATGCGCGCCATCGCATTCCAGCGCGCGCGATAGGTCGCCTCGGTGAGGACGCCCAATTCCTGTTGCTGGCGCATGCCGCTGAACTGGAAGCCGACGTGATAGACCGAGACACCCATCACCAGCTCGATGGGTTCGAACCCGGCGCCGTGCAACAGCGCGAACTCGTTGATCGACAAGTCGGACGTGAATGACTTTTCGGCGTGCGACAAACGGTCGCTGGCCACCGGGTCGAGCGAGCCTGGTTGCATGTGCGAGTGTCCCTTCTGTGGTTTGCGTCAGCGTACGACGAGTCCCGCGCCAGCGTCGGCGATATCCGGCCTCCGTTGCTCCCGCGCCGGCCGCTGATCCCGCGTGGTGGCGGTGTCCGGCCGCGATCCGGCCACAGCCGCCGGGTCGGCCGGCGACGGCATGCGGGGTCGGTTCCCGCCGTAATGTCTTATACCGCAGGTGATTCGGTAACCGCCCGCGCCGGCGGTCAACGAGACAGCGTGATCGCCCGTTCCGGGCAGTTTTCGGCGCCCGTCACCGCCAGCCGCTCCAGTTCGCCCGAGACCTCCGCGACCCGCACGATGGAATGTCCTACCTCGTCGGCATCGAAGACGCCGGGCGCCAGGGTGTAGCAGCGTCCATGGCCGGTGCAGCGATCAGGATCGACCGAAACGCGCGTCATAGGGCCACCGGGAACGTCAGGGGCAGTGCTTGCACCGAGCGCAGGGCAGCGGTGTAGACCAGCTGGGTGCCGGGCTTGATCTCGTAATCCGGGATGCGGCGGTGGAATTCGCGCAACGCCACCCGCAGCTCCATGCGCGCCAGGTGGGAGCCGAGGCACCGGTGCGGACCGCCGCCGAAGGCGCGGTGCCGGTTCGGGTTGCGGGTGAAGTCCACCAGTTCGGGATCGGGGAACTCCGCGGGGTCGGTGTTGGCCGCGCCGAGCAACGGGCTGACCCGTTCGCCCTTGCTGATCGGGCAGCCCCCCACTTCGACGTCTCGCATAGCCACCCGGGCGACGCCGGGTACCGGAGTCTCCCAGCGCAACAGCTCCTCGACCGCATGCGGCAAGATGTCGGGCTGCTCGATGAGTTGACGACGATGCTCGGGGTGTCGGGCCAGGTAGACGAAGAAGCAGTCGAGCGAGTCGGTGACCGTGTCCAGGCCCGCGATCAAGAACAGGAAGCAGATGTCGAGCAGCTCCTCGCGGGACAGCGGTTCGCCGGCGATCTGCGCCGCGATCATCGCGGACAGCACGTCGTCGCGCGGGTTGGCGACGTGGTCGTCGATGGCGCGGTCGAAGTATTCGTAGATCTGTTGCGCTACGCCCGCCGAAGCGTCGTGGCGGTCGTCGTAGCCGGTGGAGCCCGCGGGCCGGATCACGCCGTCCTTCCATTCCAGGAATTTGTCGAGGTCTTCTAGGGGAAGGCCCAGCAGCTGCAGGAAGACGGTGCACGGCAGCGGCACCGCGAACTCGGCATGGAAGTCGCATTCGCCCCGGGCGGCGAACCGGTCGATCATTTCGTTGACCAGCTCGGTGACGTAGGGTTCGCGCCGCGCCATCTCCCGGGGAGTGAACAGCGGATCGAGGATACGGCGGTACTTGGCGTGTTCGGGCGGGTCGATTTGCAGCGGGATCAGCGGCCGCAGGTTGCCGAGATCGACGGCATCCATGTTGGAGGAGAACAGGTCGGTGCGTTTGAGCGCCATCTCGATGTCGGCGAGCCGGCTCAGCACCACCGCCTGCGGCGCCCGGAACACCGGAGTCGACTCGCGCAGTGCCTTGTACATGGGCTGTGGTTCGGCGATGCCGGTCACCGCCTGGTCGACATACCCCTCGGTTTCTGTCATGCAGATAGCGTGGCACCGCCGCCGGGAGCAGGGCAATGCCTGCCGACCCTTTATATTGCAAAAATACGTAACTTACCGATGTTATGGTTTCGGCGCTGGCGTGCTCACCCGGAAGCCGGTTCGTGTGACTGGCCGCGGTGGCGTTTGCGGGCCAGTGACATGGCGCTGCGCACCGCGCCGCGCACCGTGTAAGCGGCAGCCACCACCGACAGCACGATCAGCAGGATGAACGTGGGCAGCCAGTTGCTGCGGCTGTGGCTGACTTCCCACCAGATGATCGTGAACAGCAACGCGCACAGCAGCAGTACGATGTCGCGCCAGTTGCCCTGGTAGGACATTGCGGCTTTACGCAGCGCGCGACTCCGGTCGGCGGCGTCCACCAGATCACCGATGCGTTCGTTGATCGTGCGTTCCAGATCGGCGCGTTGCGGGGCGTCGGCGGGTAGCCGGTCGAGCAGGTCCATGTCCTGCTTGAGCTGGCCGCGAAAGTCGGTGCCCTTGAATTGCCCGGCCGCAACGGCCAGCATGACACCGCCGAAGACGGGCGCACTGCCCAACGCAAGCTCTCGCAGACCCGACACTGCATTCCTCCTTCGGGCACTGACCGCCGGCAGCGCATACCGGGCCAGAACGGAAAGCGGCAACCGTGACGCCCTCGGCCGGTCGTGAACCGGTTACGTGATCCGAGCAGGACTATAGGCGCTGAGCGGTCAGTTGGCGCTCCCGGGTTGGGGCCGGTCACCGGGGCCGGTATCGACCGTGGCGTCGACGACGGACGTCGGATACCCCGGCGCTGCCCACCTTCCGGCAACCTTGCACCTGGGAGCGTCGAAGGACCAAATCGCCTCAACGGCAACGTGTTTGCAATTCCGCGACGCCAAGGCCGCTGGCCACAGCGCACCTCGAGCCGGTGCGAATTCGCTGGCGTGCGGTGCTAGCCGCGCGGTGAGCGCAGCCGCTAACATCGCAGGAATGGCTGAGGCGGGCGTAGCGGGGCGGCGTGCCAACAAGCGGGGCCTGGCCACGCGCGAAAGCATGCTCGAGGCCGCGATACGGTCGCTGGCCTCCGGGGACCCCGCAGCCGCGTCGGCCAATCGCATAGCCAAGGACAGCGGCGCGACCTGGGGCGCGGTGAAGTACCAATTCGGCGACATCGACGGGTTCTGGGCCGCAGTGCTGCACCGCACCGCGCAGCGACGCGGGGAGTTGCCGTCGAATGCCGTCTCCGGCGGTCCGCTGCACGAGCGGGTCTCGGTCATCATCGACACCCTGTACGAGGGGCTGATCTCCAGCGACTCCCGGGCGATCGAGACGCTTCGCCGCGCACTGCCCAACAACCGTGCCGAACTCGAGCGGCACTATCCCCGAACCGCTGCCGAACTGGCGTCCTGGCACCAAAGCTGGGCGACGGCCTGCCAGAAGGCATTCGCGGACCTGAATGTGGATCCCGACCGGGTACGCGAGGTCGCCGCGTTCATCCCGGGAGCCATGCGCGGCATCACCTCCGAAAGACAGCTTGGTACCTACTCCGACCTCGATCAGGCCCGTCGCGGGTTGACCAATGCGATCGTTGCCTATCTGAAAAACTCTGGGACACCGTGACTTCCGCGGGAGAGCCCGGAATCGTGCGCCTGGCGTGCTGCCGACGGTCCGAACCGACAGCCGGGCGAGCGCACACCGGTCCGGAGTAACAGGTTGTGGCCGAGCAGGATCGCCGCAGCTGGGACGAGCGGTACAGCAGTCAGGGACCGCCGGCAGTCGATGCTGTCAGTCCTCCCAGCGCTTTCGGTTGTCACGCGGACGTATTCCCCACCGCGGGAAAGGCGCTCGAGCTGGCCTGCGGTCCGGGGCTGGGCTCGGTCTGGTTGGCACGGCGAGGCTTGGAGGTGTGGGGAGTGGACATCTCTACGGTAGCGATTGGCCAGGCACGGGATTTGGCTGCGCGTTGCGGGGTCGCCGATCGCTGTCAATTCGACGTTGTCGACCTGGACGCGGGTTTACCGCCCGGGCCACCCGTCGACGTGATCGTCTGCCATAAGTTCCTGGATCCCCGCCTGGACCGGCCGATAGTCGCGCGGTTGGCACCGGGCGGGTTGCTGGCCATCGCCGTGCTCAGTGAGGTCGGCGCGGCTGCTGGTCCCTTCCGCGCCGGGCGGGGCCAGCTCCGGGCGGCGTTCGCCGGGTTGGACGTGATTGCCGCCGGGGAAGGCCAGGGGCAGGCCTGGCTGTTGGCGCGGGCCTAACCGTCGGACTCGGTGGGCCGAAGCTGCGAAACCACCTGTGCTGCAGTGATATCAGCACACTCGTGGTAACTTCTGGTGCCAGGTGGCGCGGTGCCGACAGGTCTCGGCAGCACCGGTCCGGTTGTCCTCGGCGGCAGCGGTGCCCGCGGCGTCCGGCGAGCATGCCGGGGCTTTTTGCCGAATCCACCGCCAACGATCGGAAAACTATGCGAACCTGAACCGATATTGCGCGGAGCAACATCAGGGGGCAGCCATGTCCGAGCTTTTCCCGGCCTACCGGGCCAGTTGGGAAACCGATCAACATCGCGAGCTGCGTAAGTACGCTGCCGAGTTCCTGCTCAAGGAGTCCACTCCCAACCAGGAACGCTGGGCCCGCGAGCATCAGGTCGATCGTGAGTATTGGAACAAGCTGGGCGACGCGGGGTTACTGGGGCTGGATCTGCCCGAGCGGTTCGGCGGCGCCGGTGGCGATTTCGGTTATTCCGCGGTCTTCGCCGAAGAGCAGGCACTGGCGCACGACACCTCCTCGGGGTGGGCGGTGCACTCACCGATCGCCGCGCACTACCTCAACACATACGGCAACGAGGAACAGAAGCAACGCTGGTTGCCCAGGGTGATCAGTGGCGACGCCGTGTTGGCGATCGCGATGACCGAACCCGGTGCCGGCTCCGACCTGCAGGGGATCCGCACCACCGCCGTCCGCGACGGCTCGCACTATGTGCTCAACGGTTCGAAGACCTTCATTTCCAACGGAACTCACTGTGATCTGCTGATCATTGTCACCAAGACGGATCCGGCAGCCGGTGCGGCAGGGGTTTCCCTGATCGTCGCCGAAACCGACGAGAGTCTGCACGGCTTCGAGCGCGGGCGGGTGCTGGAAAAGATCGGCCAGCATGGCCAGGACACTCGCGAATTGTTCTTCTCGGACATGCGCGTGCCGGTGGCGAACCTGCTCGGCGACAACGAGGGGCTGGGCTTTTACCAGCTGATGGAGCAGTTGGCCCGCGAGCGCCTGATCATCGCCTCGCAGTGCGCCGGACTGGCCGAATGCGCGGTGCTCGAGGCGATCCGCTACACCAGGCAGCGGGAGGCATTCGGGCGCCCACTGATCAAGTTCCAGCACAGCAGATTTGAGCTGGCGCAGCTCAAGGCCGAGACGCTGTCGATCAAGACGACCGTCGACCACTGCGTCCAGCAGTACATCGACGGCAACAACGACCCGGCCACGGCGTCGATGGCCAAGCTGATCGCCGCGGACAAGGCGGTCGACATCGTCGATCGGTGTCTGCAGTTCTTCGGCGGCTACGGCTACATGATGGAATACCCCATCGCGCGCGCCTACGCGGCGGCGCGGGTGACCAAGATCTACGGCGGCACAAGCGAAATCATGAAGGAGATCATCAGCCGTTCGCTCTAGGCGCCGCTTGGGCGCACCCGCGTCGGGTACTGTCACCAGCATGGAACGGCGCGTCCTCGAAGCGATCATCTACGAACGGGAACCGCCGATCGCGCGGATCATCCTGAATCGGGTCGACAAGGCCAACACCAAGGATGCGGTCCTGGTCACCGAAGTCGACGGCTGCCTGCATGAGGCCGACCGCGACAGGGAGATCAAAGTCGTCATTCTGAAGGCCAACGGCAAGGGCTTCTGCGGCGGGCACGTGGCGCGTTGGGATCCGGACGAGAACCCCTACCCGGATTTCGGGAATACCTTCGAGGATCTGTACAAGGGCACCGCCGACCTGTTTCTGTGGCCCACCCTGTATCTGTGGGAATTTCCCAAGCCGACGATCTCCCAGATCCACGGCTACTGCATGGGCGGCGGCATCTATCTGGGCCTGTTGACCGACTTCTGTGTCGCCTCCGAGGACGCGTATTTCCAGATGCCGCTTGCCCAAAGCCTGGGCGAGCCGGGCGGGCACACCATGATCGAGCCGTGGTTGATGATGAATTGGCACCGCACCATGGACTGGCTGCTGCTGGCGCCGACGTTGTCGGCGCAGCAAGCCCTCGACTGGGGTCTGCTCAACCGGGTGGTGCCCCGCGAAGACCTGGAAGCCACCGTCGAGGACATGGCCGCCAAGATCGCGCAGATCCCGCTGACCACGCTGATGGCGGTGAAGAACAACGTGAAGCGGGCCTGGGAATTGATGGGTATGCGGGTGCACCTGCAGGTCAGCCATATTCTGACCAACATGGTCGGCGCCGCATCCGATGTGCAGGCGCGCCGAGCCGAGCTGACGCAGTCCGGAATGACGCCGCGCGATTTCGTCGCCGATTCCTACATGCCGCCACCGTGACGCTGCAGTCACATTCGCAGCCGAGCGTGACGATAGCGTCACGCTGGGCGCAGCCAGCTAGCGGGCGGCGTGCCGGGCGGCGACATAGCCGAACACCATGGAACTCGCGATGCTCGCCCCGGCGCCCGGATACGTTCGGCCCATCACTGACGCGGTGGTGTTGCCGGTGGCGTAGAGGCCCTCGATCACCCGGTCATGCTCGTCGAGCACCTGGGCGTGTTCGTTGGTGATCACACCTCCGCAGGTGCCGACGTCCGCCGGGAACACTCTGGTTGCGTAGTAGGGCGCGCGGTTGAGCGGGCCGAGGGCCGCGTTGGGCCGATATCCGGGGTCACCCAGGCAAGCGTTGTAGGCGGACTGCCCCCGCCCGAAGTCGGGATCAAGCCCATTGGCCGCAAAATGGTTGAACCGCTGGATCGTTCGCGTCAGCGCGTCGCCGGGCACACCGATGCGGCGGGCCAGGTCGGCGATGGTGTCGCCGCGCTGGACGGCTCCGCTGTCGACGAAGTCGGGTGGCAGGCGCCGGTCGAACGGCTTGGTGCCCGTGACGTATCGGCGGACGTAGCCGTGGTCGAAGACCATCCAGCACGGTACCGCCTTGGCGGCGTACATGGCCTTGCCGACTTCGACGTAGGAGTTCGACTCGTTGCAGAATCGGCGGCCGCTGGAGTCGACGTAGATGGCTCCCGGTCGTTGCCGTCCCGAGCCCAGCGATGCCGCCGCCGCACCGCCGTTGGGAATGAACACCGAAGGAAGCCACCATGCCTCGTCGAGCAGGTCGGTTTTCGCGCGCAGCCGCATGGCGGCCTGCAGCACCTCGCCGGTGTCGCCGGCATTGGCGATCGACCACTTGCCATCGTTGGGCTGCTCGCCACTGTATCGCCGTCGCATCTCGGCGTTGTGGCCAAAACCACCGGCGGCCAGCAGAACTCCTTTGCGCGCCTCGATGCGCAAAGGAACACCGTCGTGGATGACGCGTGCCCCGACCACCCGGCCGTCCTCGACAACCAGATCCTCCATGGCGGCGTTGGTCCACAACGGCGGCCGCCCGTCGCTGAGGTCAAGCAGCACCTCGAGCATCTGGCCGACCAATGATGCCCCGTTGGTCAGGATTTGGCGGCCGCGCATCCGCGCTGCGCGGGTGCGCAGAAACACCCGGGCCGCTACCGCGAAGGCCCGTGGTGACCGGTTGAAGTACTGCACCGACCGCAACTCGTTGGTCAGCACCACATACCCGTAGTTCTTGGCCAGCGGCGGCTGCAGCCGGCCGCTCCAGGAACCCAACTGGGCGGCGTCGAAGGGAATTCCTTCGACGGCACGGCCGGCTGCGTTGCCGCCGTTGTGATTCGGGTAGTAGTCGCTCCAGCCGGCGCACCGGATCAGCCGAACCCCTTTGCGGATAAGGAAATCGATCATCTCGTAGCCCGCGGTGAGGAACATCTCCCGGCGGGCGGCCGAAGACGCCGCGCCGACGTCCCCGACCACGTCGGCCAGATAGGCAAGCCCGTCTTCATGGGTGTCGGCGATGCCCTCGGCCCGCATCAACGGGTTGTTCGGCAGCCAGACGATGCCGCCGGATAGCCCCGTCGAACCGCCGACCAGGGCCTGCTTCTCGACGATCAGCGGCTCGAGCCCGCGGTCGAGCGCTACCAGCCCCGCCACCATGCCGCCCCCGCCGCTTCCCGCGATCAGCAGGTCGACCGAGCGATCCCACCGGGTGCTCATTGTGTCGCCGAAACGCCCGCGGTGAAGCCCAAATCGGCGATCGGCACGTCGATGGTGGTGTTGGTCTGCGTAATCGCGGGCACCAGCTTGTCGTAGGGCAGCCCGGCCAGGAAGCCGTCGACGACGCGCTCGAAGTTGGAGATCAGCCCTTCGATCTGATTAGACAACCGCATGTACTCGAAACCCTTGGAGTGCAAACCTTTCTGCTGCCTGGGCAGGTTGGAGAAGTCTTGCGCGGGGATCGGTGGCCAGCTCGGGTCGTCCGGCGCCTTGGCCTCCGGCGGTCTCGGTTTGCCGGTGACCTGCTCAGGCGGGATCCGGGTCAGCGACCAGATTTCGAACAGCGTCTCCTCCGGCCCAAGGGGGCGGATCCGGTACGACGAGGCGCTGCTGTATTGCGGCAACAGAAAATAATGCGGGAAACCGAACCCGATCGCGTCGACGATGCCGCGGCGGGCCAACTCGTTGAGGTCGGGGATATCGCATCCCCGCGCGCGATGCCAGGCGACGACGGCGTCATTGAGCCGGCTGCGCCAAGCCGTCATCGCCTCGGCGGGATCGTCCGGTAGCTCGATGTTCTGCAGTCCTTCGGCGATGCGGATGTCGTTGTCGTGAGTCATGCCGCCCATCCCGGCGCCGAGCGTTCGCATGAAATACAGGCTGGCGGCGATGACTGGGTGTGTGGCGGGCGAACCCGTGGTCTGCGCCGACGGCAGCAGCTGCGGATGGGTCTGCGGCACGTGATAGCCCTCCATGAACGCTGCGGTGGCCAGCTTCCAGTTCACCGGCAGCAGACAGGACTGCCACCACTCGGTGCGCAGCGATTCGACCTTCCAGGCGTCGTAGATCGAGGCGAAGGGCTCCAGGCAGGCACGCAACGCGGGTGCTGCGTCGTCGAGGTTGATCCACGCGCACCCGCCCCACAGTTCGCACCGGACCGACACCAGCTGAAGATCCTGCGGGCACAGATTGTGCTCGCCGAACACCTCCGGCCGGGCCACATAGATGTTGCGTCCGTCGATGGCCCAGCACCAGCCATGGAAGGGGCACACGAAGGTGCGTCGGGATCCGTTGCCCTCCACCAGCTTTACCCCGCGGTGCCGGCAGGCGTTGTGGTAGGCCCGCACGTTGTCGGCATCCACCCGCACCACGATGATCGACTCGTCGAGGATCTGGTACTCCACGAAGTCGCCCGGCTGGGGGATCTCTTCGAGCCGACAGGCCATCTGCCACACGCGCGGCCAGAACTTCTCGGCCTCCAGCGCGTAGAAATCGGCGTCGTAGTAGCGCTGCTTGGGGATTCGGTCGGCGGTCTGGACCGCCCATGGCACCGGCAGCGGTGTCCAGTTCACCTCGGTGTTCACCATCGGGCTTCCTCGCTCACACGATTCGCGACGCGCGGCCTTGCCAATAACGTTCGCGGATGCGCCTTTTGTACAGCTTTCCGTTGGGGTCGCGGGGTAGCGCCACGGTGAAGTCGACGCTGCGCGGGCACTTGTAGGCGGCCAGGTGTGCTCGGCAGTAGTCGATCAGCTCGGCCTCGAGGCCGGGTCCGGCCCTGACCCCTTCAACCGGTTGCACCACGGCCTTGACCTCCTCGCCGTATTCGTCGTTGGGAACGCCGAACACCGCGGCGTCGACAAGCTTGGGGTGCATGACCAACAGGTTCTCCGCCTCCTGCGGATAGATGTTGACCCCGCCGGAGACAATCATGAACGTCGAGCGGTCGGTGAGGTAGAGGTATCCGTCCTGGTCCACGTGGCCCATGTCGCCCAGCGAGCGCCAACCGCGGTCGTTGCGCACCGACGCGGTCTTGACCGGATCCTTGTAGTACTCGAACGCCGGGCCGCCCTCGAAATACAGCTCACCGCAGTGCCCGACGGGGAGCTCGGTTCCGTCGTCGCCGAGGACATGGACCGGGCTCAATGGTTTGCCGACCGAACCCGGGTGGGCCAGCCACTCCTGCGGGCCGATCGTGGTTCCGGCGAATCCCTCTGTGCCCCCGTAGTATTCGTGGATGATCGGCCCGAACCAGTCCATCATCCGATGCTTGACATCCACCGGGCACGGGGCGGCCGCGTGCAGCACACACCGCAGGGTGGAAACGTCATACGCCCGCCGCACCTTCTCGGGCAGTTTGAGCATGCGCACGAACATCGTCGGCACGAACTGGGCGTGGGTGACCCGATGGGTCTCGATCAGCCGCAGCACGGTCTCGGCGTCGAACTTGCCCATGATGACGACGGTGGCCCCGACGCGGTGGACCGCCATGGCGTAGTTCACCCCGGCGGCGTGATACAGGGGCGCGGGGGACAGGTACACGCTGGCCGGGCTCATCCGGTAGCGCTGTGTCAGCCCCATCTCCAGAACCGCCTGAGCCCAGGAGCCGTTGGCGGTCGGCAGCGGGCGGCGTACCGCCTTGGGCCGGCCGGTGGTGCCCGACGAATACAGCATCTCGCTGCCGTCGGATGCCGGGAAATCCGCGCCGGCGCCGGCCAGCGCGTCACGGTAGGCAAGCCAGCCGGGTAACGACCCGCCGACGCAAATCAGTACGCGGCTGTTATCCGTCAGTTTGCCGGCCAGGTGGGCGAAGGCGGCGTCGACGAACACCGCCCGGGCCTCGCAGTCGTCGACGACGTAGGCCACTTCGTCGAAGGTGAGGTGGGTGTTGACGGGCGTGTAGTAAAGCCCGGAAAGCTGGCAGCCCCAGGTGATTTCGAGGAACTCCGGGCGGTTCGGCAGCAGCAGGGCTACACTGTCGCCGCGCCGCAGCCCCGCGTCGGACAGCAGCGCGGCGACGCGGCAGCTGCGGGCATGCAACTGCGCATACGAGATGGCCGGCCCGTCACCCACGATGAGTGCCGGTGCTGCCCTGCTGGCGTGGTCGGTCAGGTTCATCGGTGTCGGTTCGCCGCTACGTCAGGTTTCCGGAGCGCCGTCGGTCGACTCGGCCGCGGCCGCCTGGCGGCGGGCCATCTCGGCGGGTTTGATCTTGCCCTTCAGCACCTGCTGCACCAGGGCCTGTACGTCGGCGCTGATCGACGCCAGCGCCACCAGGTCGTTGGAGCTTTGCCAGTGCACCCGCATGCCCATCAGCTCCCAGGCGCGTTTGATGTTGGCCTTGGTCGCCAACAGCGTCGTCAGCGGAGCCTGCGCGATGTGCCTCGCGATTGCCTCCACCCGGGCATCGAGTTGATCGCGGGGGACCACCTCGTTGACCAGGCCCACCGCCAGCGCCTTGTGCGCGTCGATGACTTCGTTCAGGTACAGGTAATACGATGCCCGTCGCCAATTCATGAACACCCATGGCTCGATCGAGCATTCGCCTGACGGCATGCCGAAGCCCTGCAGCGGCGGGTACTGAAAGTAGGCGTCCTCGGCGGCGATGACGATATCGGTGGTCAACCCATAATGGGTGCCCCCGCCGACGCAGTAGCCGTGGACCTGGGCAATCGTCGGTTTGGCGAACTCCCATAAATTGAGCACCGGCTTGACGAACAGGTCGGACTGCGGCTTCCATGGTGTGCCCATGACCTTGGCGCCCTCGACGAACGCCGGATAGTCGACTGCGTTGTTGCCGATGGCGTGTCCGGAGCAGAAGCCCTTGCCGTTGGCCTTGAGGATCAGCACTTTGATGTCGTAATCGCGGTCGGCGTCGGCCAGCGCGGCGTCGACCTCCTCGGCGAGTTTCTGGTCCTGGGCGTTGGCCTTCTCGGGCCAGTTCAGCGTGATCCG